>DASQWX010000114.1:0-11165 GCA_035640035.1 Gaiellaceae bacterium | reverse complement strand
GTGTTCGGTTGTCGCGCGATCGTCTTTCCAGTGGCGCGGCCCAGGTCGCCGCACGCGGTGCCCGTGTTCGTGATCGGCGAGTACTCCGTCAACGGCGTCGAGCCGAACTGATCCGGCCGGGAGCCCTGGAGCGCGTCCGCGGTGACCGCCGTTTCGCAGGCGCTGTAGGTCAGCGAGATGAGCGCCAGCCCTCCCGCCAGGTTCGTATTCCGGGTGAGCGTCTTGACCTGCTTTTGCAGCGTCTTGACCTGCTTCTGCAGCGCCTGGATCTGAGCTTCCATCCGCTTCGGGCTCGGCGTGGCCGCGGTCGCCGGGATCGCAAGCGCCAGTGCCAGTACGAAGACAAAGAAGGCTGGGAGTGCCCGCCTCATCGTTCCCTCCTCGGTCGAAGACCCCGTAGTCCTGCGGAGTCTATTTCGCCGCACCCTGCTCAGGTCAAGAGGGCGCCCTCGAGCTGCAGCAGCGCCTGCTTCCGCTCGAGCCCGCCGGCATAACCGACCAGCGACCCGTTTGCACCCACGACCCGATGGCAAGGGAGCACGATCGGGATCGGGTTGCGGTTCATGATCGTCCCGACCGCCCGTGCGGCTCGGGGCTTGCCGGCCTTGGCGGCCAGCGCGCCGTACGTCGTCACCTCGCCGAACGGCACGCGCCCGAGCTCCCGGAGCACGGTGCGGCCGAAGTCGCGCGAGAGACGCAGGTCGACCTCGAGGTCGAAGCGCCGTCGCTTGCCGTTGAAGTACTCGTCGAGCTGTCTCGCAACCTCCCCGATGGGGCGCGCGGAGCGAAGCACCCGCGACCCGAACCCGCGCGCGAGTCGCTCGAGCTGATGCTCGGGATCCGCGTCGTAGGAGATCACGCAGAGGCCGCGGTCGGAGACGCCGACGAAGAGCTCGCCGACCGGGGAGTCGATCAGGTCGTATGCGACATCGAGGAGACCTTCCTCGGCCGCGGCCGCGCGGAAGCGGGTGTCGAGCTCGGAAGAGACGGTGATCACGATTGCTTGCTCCTTTCTCTCAGGCGGCGCACCCCGGAGGAGGCTGCCTGGCGCGCGGCATCCTCGGACGAGCCGAGAGCCGCGGCGATTTCGTCGTACGGGAGGTCGAAGCCGTAGCGCAGGACGACGGCGGCGCGCTCCTTCGGGGGCAGCTCGTCGGTCATCGGACCGAGCTCGGCGTGGGGAGGAAGCACGTCCTCGGTCGCGAGCTCCGGCATTTCGCCGCGCGGTCGTCCGCGGCGGTTCTCGTCGATGGCGATTCGCGTGGCGATGGTGAACACCCAGGCGCGCAGATGCCGCCCGTCCCGGAGCCCCGGGTAGGCGCGCAGCGCCCGGAGGAACGTCTCCTGAAACGCGTCTTCGGCGCCCTGTCCGAGCAACCGCCGGAGATGGGCGAAGACGGCGTCTTTGTGTTCGTCGTAGAACATTTCGAACGGCGGGATCCCCATCGACTGCATCTTCTGCTGAAACGGCGGCGCCTGCCGGGATGTGAGGTGGTGCCTTTCGCTTCGCGCCGTCCACTCACGAGAGCCATTCACTCCTTTCTCAACGGGCGCGAAAAGTGGTACGAGGGAGTTGCCAAGTGGGAATTTGTGGTTTAAAGTGGGGCGCAGTGGACCATGTTGGTAGGCGAGCACGAGCACACGATTGATGACAAGAACCGCCTCACGCTCCCGTCCAAGTTCCGCGCCGCCTTCGCCGGCGGCTTGGTTCTCACCCGGGGCATCGAGCGGTGTCTCTACGCGTACCCACGCAGCGAATGGGAAGCGACCGTGCAGTCACGGCTGCGCGAGCTCGACCCGCTCAGTCGGGAAGGCCGCCTGATGCAGCGCTACTTCTACTCCGGCGCGGCCGAGGCCGAGCTCGACAAACAAGGGCGAGTGATGGTGCCGGCAACGCTCGGTGAGTACGCCGGGCTGGGGAAGGAGGTCGTTGTGGCGGGGATCCACGACCACCTCGAGATCTGGGATCGCGCCGCTTGGCGCGACCACCTGGACGAGATCGAAGGGAGTGCCGAGGATGTTGCCGAACGTCTTGCAACCAAGCGCGACTGATCACGTTCCCGTCCTCGCCGACGAAGTTCGGCAGCTGCTTGCGATCGAGCCGGGCGAGACCGTCGTCGACGCGACATTCGGGGCAGGCGGCCATGCAGCCTTGCTCGCGGCCGACCTGCGCGGGGAAGGCCGGCTGATCGCGATCGACCGCGACCCGACCGCGCGCGCCTACTTCGACCGCTTTCGGACGCAGACCGGAATCAAGGGCCGCTTCCTCCGCGGCGACTTCGCGGTCGTCCTCGAGCAACTCGGCGAGAACGGCGTCCGCGCGGACGCGATTCTCTTCGACCTCGGCGTCTCGTCGATGCAGATCGATCGCCCGGAGCGAGGCTTCTCGTACGCCGCCGACGCGCCGCTCGACATGCGGATGGACCCATCCGCCGACTACTCGGCTCGCGAGCTCGTGAACGAAGCCCCGGAGCGCGAGCTAACCCGGATCTTCCGCCAGTACGGCGAGGAGCGCTACGCCAAGCAGATCGCCCGCGCGATCACCCGACGACGGCGCGAGCACCCGTTCGAGCGAACCGGGGAGCTCGTGGAGACGATCAAGGCGGCGATCCCGGCGCCCGCACGATTCGGCGACGGGCACCCCGCCAAGCGGGTGTTCCAGGCGTTGCGGATCGCGGTCAACGATGAGCTGACGGCGCTCGAGGACGCGCTCCCCGCGGCCGTCGAGCTCCTGAACCCCGGCGGCCGGCTCGCCGTGATCAGCTTCCATTCGCTCGAGGACCGCATCGTCAAGCGCTTCCTGCGGGACGAGGAGCGCGGCTGCACCTGTCCGCCCGACTTCCCCGTCTGCGTGTGCGGCCATGAGCCGGTCCTGCGCGCGACGCCCCGGCGGGCGATCCGGCCGAGCGCGCGCGAGACCGCGGCGAACCCGCGAGCTGCGTCCGCCCGGCTGAGGGCAGCCGTCAAGGTTTAGTGGCCCGTCCAGCATCACATCGGCGTCACTGGGCGGGTCACTAATGGCCTCCTGGCACGAAGCCGCCGCCGTCGCAGCGCCGCGTCCCGCGCGAGCTCCGCGACCTCGTACGAAGCCCGCATCGAAGAGCCGCGCGAGGCGAAAGCAGAGGGCGGGTGTCGCCGGCGGACTCGTCTGGATCGTCGTCGCGGGCGTGCTGCTCGCGGGCATCGTCGCCCTGAACGTCGCCGTCCTCCGGCTGAACGTCCAGGTGGACCATCTCAACAACGAGAGCGCCAAGCTCCGCGCGGACAACGCGGCGCTCGGGGCGAAGCTGTCGGCAGCGGCCTCGTCCTCGCGTATCCAGGCCCTCGCCAAGGCGCGAGGCTTCGTCCCCGCCGACCCGACCACCATCGGCTTCATCGAGCTCACGCCGCGGCGCGCGAGGTGAGCGCACGGCTCGCGAACCGCCGGATCCGCCTCCTCCTCGCCGTCTTCGCGATCGTCTTTGCAGTCACGCTCCTTCGCGCGGCGTGGCTGCAAGGCGTTCGAGCGCAATCGCTCAGTCGCATGGCGGCGAGTCAGCACCGACAGACGGTGACCGTCGCCGCCAACCGCGGAACGATCTACGACAGGACCGGCGTTCAGCTCGCAGTCGGTGAGCAGGCGATCACGGTGTACGCCGATCCCCTGCAGATCAGGGACGCGACGAAGATCGCGCCGGTCGTGGCGCAGATCCTGCGCCTCGATCCGAAGCAGGTCTACGAGAAGCTTTCCGATCGGACGCACGGTTTCGTCTACGTCGCACGCAAGGCCGATCCGGCGCGGGCGGCGCGGCTGCAGAAGCGGCACATCACAGGGCTGGGCTTCTATCCGGAGGAGCGTCGCTTCTACCCTCAGCATTCGATCGCCAGCCAGGTCCTCGGGTTCGCCGGCGTCGACAACCATGGGCTTTCGGGCCTCGAGCTCTCGCTCGACAAGCCGCTCGCGGGCCGGGCGGGGCGCGAGACGCTCGTACGCGACCCGTTCGGGCACGTCCTCGACTCGATCGTCTCGACGACGGCGCGCGACGGCAGCGACGTCGCGCTGACGATCGACCACAACATCCAGGCCCAGGCCGAGCTCGTGTTGCGCCAGACCGTCCAGAAGTGGGGCGCCAAGGATGCGTCGGCGATCGTGCTCGACCCTCACACCGGTGCGGTGCTGGCGATGGCCGTCGCGCCGACCTACGACGCGAACGCCTTCCCCTCCGTTCCGAAGGACATCCAGCGCAACCGCGCCCTGACCGACACCTACGAGCCGGGCTCGACCTTCAAGCTCGTGACCGTCGCCGGCGCGCTCTCGACCAGCATCGTCACCCCGCGGACCAGGTTCACGCTTCCCTATTCGATCCAGGTCGCCGACCGGCGGATCCACGATGCCGAGCCGCGGGGGACGGAGACGATGTCCGTCGCGACGATCCTCGCGAAGTCCTCGAACGTCGGCGCGATCACGCTGGCGCGGCTGCTCGGGAAGAGTCGTCTCACGTCCTGGATCTCCCGCTTCGGCTTCGGGCGCGACACCGGAATCGACTTCCCCGGCGAAAGCCCGGGCATCGTCCTGCCGGCGGACAAATGGTCCGGCTCGACGATCGGCAACGTGCCGATCGGCCAGGGAATCGCCGTGACGCCCATCCAGATGGCCTCGGCCTACGCCGCGATTGCGAACGGCGGCGTCTGGGTCCGGCCGCACCTCGTCGACCGAGTCGGCAACGTGCCGGCCCGCCCGGAGCCCCGCCGGCGGATCGTGAGCCGGTGGATCGCCAGGGAGCTGACGTCGATGCTCCAGAACGTCGTCCTCGACGGCACGGGCACGCTCGCCCAGATTCCGGGCTACCACGTCGCCGGCAAGACCGGAACGGCCGCGAAGCCGGATCCGCAGGGCGGCTACTCGGATTCGAAGTACGTCGCGTCGTTCGTCGGCTTTGCGCCCGCGACGCACCCGCGCGTGGTCGTGCTCGTTACCGTCGACGAGCCGCACGGGGCGATCTGGGGCGGAGTCGTCGCCGCGCCGGCGTTCAAGGCGATCGCGCAGCAGACGCTGCAGTATCTCGCGGCGCCGCCGGACGCTACTTCGCCTTGACGCCGAAGAACGCGGAGTAGATCTCCTTCGCCGCAGGCGCGGCGGCCTCGGCGCCGAAGCCGCCGTGCTCGATCATGACGACGACGACGACGCGCGGGTTGTACGCAGGAGCCCAGGACGCATACCACGAGTGGTCGCTTCCGGGCGGTGCCTCGGCCGTCCCCGTCTTGCCGGCGACCGGAATCGGGAAGCTGCCGAAGACCGCGGCGGACGTCCCCGAATGGGCGCCGGCGAAGAGGCCGTCCCTGATCGCACTGATGTCGTAGAGGTGGACGTGGCGCCGGGGTCGGAAGCGCAGCGCGCGGACGATCTGACCGCTCGAGTTGAGAACGGCTTTGCCGACGTGCGGGCGGACGACGGTGCCGCCGTTCGCGAGTGTCGAGTATGCAACCGCCATCTGGAGCGGCGTGACCGCGAGTTGGCCCTGGCCGACGGCGAGGTTGACCGAGTAGCCCTCGTACCAGATCCGCTGCCACGGCTGCTTGAACGTCCGCTTCAGCCAAGCCGGGGTCGGAACGAGGCCCGGCGCCTCGCCGGGGACGTCGAAGCCGGTCGGGTGGCCGAGGCCGAGCCGATGGGCCCAGTCCTGCATGTAGAGGCGGCCCTTCAGCTGCTCGCCGTAGAGCATCGCGCCGAGCCTGTAGAACCACGTGTCGCACGAGATCGAGAGCGCCTCCGGCAGGGTCAGGCTCGCGTTGACGCCGGCCTCGACGTTGTGGAAGACATGCCCGCCGACGGTGTACGTGCTCGTGCACGGCAGGGTCGAGTACGGACCGATCAGGCCGGACGCGAGACCGGCCTCGGCGACGATCGGCTTGAAGCTCGAGCCGGTCGGAAACATCCCCTGCGTCGCGCGGTTGACGAGCAGGTGCCGCGGGTCGTTCGGATTGAGCAGCGAACGGAGGTACTCCGGATCGGTGGCGGCGCGGGCCTGGTCGAAGCGCGGGTAGCTGGCGAGGGCGTAAATGCTGCCGTTCCGCGGATTCATCACGACCGCGGCGCCCGCATGGGCGTCGTAATGACCGTTGGCATGAGCGAGCGCGATTCCGTCCTCGATCGCCTTCTCGGCGACGCGCTGGAGCCGGAGATCGACCGTCAACTGCAGCCCACTCGCCGGCCGCGGAACCCGGACGACGTGCGCCGGCCCGATCGGCCGCCCGCGGGCGTCGACGACGACCCGGGCCTTCTCGAGCCCGCCGTTCAGGAGCGAGTCGTACGCCGCTTCGGCGCCCGACTGGCCGACGATCGATCCTTGGCGCTGGCCGGGATAGTCGTGGGCCTTGAGCTGGGCCGGGCTGATCTCCCCCAGCAAGCCGAGGAACTCGCTGCCGAGCGAGCCGCTCGGATAGCCGCGCTCCGGAAGGGCCACCACCCGGATCCCCGGGAACTGGCGCGCGTGCTCGTCGAGGAAGAAACCGAGGTCGCGAGTAATGTGCGGAAGCACAACCGCGGACGAGTACGGCGACTTGAACTCGCTGTGGCGGATCCGCCTGAGGAACGTGGGTACGGGCACGCCGGAGAGCTGGCTGAGCCGCCGCAGGAGCGCCCGACCCTGACTGGTGGGCCACCAGCGTCCGTGCTGGTCGATGAGGCCAAGGGTCGCCGAGTCGACGGAGACGGCGAGCCCGCCTCTGGTCCCGGCGAGGAGGCGCCCCTTCGCGTCGACGATTTGTCCGCGCGGGGCGGGGAGGTCGATCAGCCGGAAGGTCTGGCGTTGCGCGGCCGCTGCGAAATGCGGCCCGCGAACGACCTGCAAGGACCACAGTCGCAGCGCAAGGAGCCCGAAGAGCCCGATCGCGGCGAGCCCGATGATGCCGACGCGGACGAAGAAGCCGGCACTGCCGTGGAAGTCGGCGGCCGCGACCGAGACGGGGCGGACGCCGAGGCGCCGCGGAATGCGGACGGTGCGCCGACGGGAGGGATGGGTGACGAAGTCGCTCAGACCGGTGCTGTGTCGTGTTCTGGCTAAGCATGCCCGGTTAGAAACACCGCTGCCAAGCGACTTCCGCCGGCGTCTCATGACTCGCGAAGGTAGGGGAAAAACTCGCTGCAAAAAGACGACTTTTGCGCGTGCAGGCCGTCCGGTGGCGGCAGGACCCGTTGGTAGACTCGCCGCGCAGATGAACTTGGAGCGCGTCATCACAGCGCTCGCCCCAACCGACGTCGTGCAGCGCGCTCCGGTCGAGATCTTCGACCTCGCCTACGACACGCGCGCCGTCGAGCCCGGAGCGCTCTTCTTCTGCGTCAGCGGCGAGCGTCACGACGGCCACGGCTTCGCGCGCGAGGCTGTCCAGAAAGGGGCCGTAGCGCTCGTCGTCGAGCGGACGCTCGAGCTCGACGTCCCGCAGATCGTCGTCCAAGACTCGCGTCGAGCGATGGCGCAGGCGGCGGTTGTGTTCTTCGGCGACCCGACGCGGGAGCTGGAGGTGGCCGGCGTCACGGGTACGAACGGCAAGACGACGACGGCGTTCTTGCTGCACTCGATCCTGGAAGCGGCCGGGCGACGGCCCGGGCTGCTCGGCACGATCGAGACGCGGATCGGCGGCGTGCGGCGACCGGCGGTCCGGACGACGCCCGAGGCGATCGACCTCCAGCGCGCTTTCCGGGAGCTCCTCGAGGCGGGCAACCGGAGCTGCGCGCTCGAGGCGACCTCCCACGGCTCGGAGCTCCGGCGCCTCGACGGCGTCCGCTTCGCCGCACTCGCGTTCACCAACCTGGGGCAGGACCACCTCGACTTCCACGGGACGTTGGAGCGGTACTTCGAGGCGAAGCGGCGGCTCTTCGTCGAGGGCGAGCGCCCACCGGCGGCCGTCAACGTCGACGACGAGCACGGCCGGCGGCTCGCCGACGAGCTGCGTTCGCTCGGCCACGACACCCTGCTGACATTCGGGTTCGCCGCCGACGCGGACATCCGGCCCGAGCAGCTGGAGCTCGACGAGAACGGCGCCCGGCTGCGGGCTGCCGGGATCGAGCTGCAAACGAGGCTGCGCGGCCGCTTCAACGTCGAGAACGTGCTCGCGGGCGTCGCGGTCGCGCGGCTGCTCGGAATCGAGGACGAGGCGATCGTGGCCGGAGTCGCGGCGCTCGAGGGCGTGCCGGGTCGCTTCGAGGCGGTCGACGCCGGGCAGCCCTTCACGGTCGTGGTCGACTACTCGCACAAGCCCGACGCACTCGAGAACGTCTTGCGGACGGCGCGTGGGCTGGCGCGCAACCGCGTCATCTGCGTCTTCGGTTGCGGCGGCGACCGCGACCGGGCCAAGCGGCCGCTGATGGGCAGGATCGCGAGCGAGCTCGCCGACGTCGCAATCGTCACCACCGACAATCCGCGCAGTGAGGATCCGCAGGCGATCATCGCCGAGGTGCTCGAAGGGACCGGCGCAAACGCCGAGGTGGAGCTCGACCGTGCTGCCGCGATCGAGCGCGCGGTCGCGCTCGCGCAGGAGGGGGACGTCGTCGTCATCGCCGGCAAGGGGCACGAGCAGGGCCAGGAATTCGCAGGCCGGACGATTCGGTTCGACGACCGCGAGGTCGCGCGTGAGGCGCTCCAGGCGGTGGCGCGCGCTTGATTCCGCTCACGCTCGACGAGGTCGCGGCGCTGGCCCCGGGCGAGCTCCAGAGGGAGCCGTGGGCCGATTCGGTGACGGGGGTGGAGATCGACTCCCGTCGGATCGATGAGGGTGACCTCTTTGTCGCGGTGGGGCGGGGCAGCGAGTTTCGCAAGCACGCGCTGGCCCGCGGCGCTTCGGCCACGCTCGTTCCGGACGATCCGTTCGCCGGCCTGGCCGCGCTCGGGAAAGCGGTTCGCGACCGCGCGCACGCACGCGTGGTCGCGATCACCGGCTCGATCGGCAAGACGACCACGAAGGACCTGCTCGCCGCGATCTGCGCGGGCCAGCGGCGCACCGTCGCCGCCGAGCGAAGCTTCAACAACGAGCTGGGCGTCCCGCTGACCCTCTGCAGGCTCGAACAAGACACCGAGCTCTGCATCCTCGAGCTCGCGATGCGCGGCTTCGGGCAGATCGCCGAGCTGGCCTCGTACACGCGTCCGGAAGTCGGCGTCATCACCGCGATCGCTCCGGTCCACCTCGAGAAGGTCGGCTCGCTCGAGGGCGTCGTCCGTGCAAAGACAGAGCTGGTCGAGGCGTTGCCGGCCGGAGGTACCGCGGTCGTCCCGGCGGGCTTCGCGGTCGACCGCTCTGACCTGCACGTCGTCCGGATCGGCGAGGACGTGACGCTCGAAGCCTTCGAGCCGCCGCTGGTCGTCACGTCCCTCGGGACGTTCGAGGTCGGCTTCTCGGCGCGCCATCTCGCCGTCAACGCGGTCACGGCGCTCGCGACCGCACACGCGCTCGGCCTCGAGCTTCCCCCGAGGATCGAGGCGACGTTCGCCGAATGGCGCAACCAGGAGCTCGAGCTCCCAGGCGGCGGCCTCTTGATCAACGACGCGTGGAATGCCCATCCGATCTCGGTGCGCGCGGCGCTCGAGCACCTGGCCGAGCGCGCCGGCGACCGGCGGCGCGTCGCGGTCCTGGGCCAGATGGCGGAGCTCGGCGAGTACGCCTCCGAGGCTCATCTCGAGGTTGCTCGAGCCGTCGACGAAGTCGGAGTGGACGCGTTGATCGCCGTGGGCCCCGAGGCCCGCGTCTACGGGGGCCGGTGGGTCCCCGACGCCGCGAGCGCCGTCGAAGAGCTTCTTGGCGAGCTCAGGCCCGGTGATTGCGTTCTGGTCAAAGGCGCACGCGCCCTCGGGCTCGAAACCGTGGCGGAGGCCCTGACGGCGGTGAAGGCCTAGCTTGGTCCGCGTCCTGATCGCGGGTCTCGCCGCGATGCTCATCTCGATTCTCGTCGGCCCGCGCTTCATCGCCTTCCTGCGGCGCAAGGAGTACGGGCAGACGATCCGCGAGGAGGGGCCCGAACACCACGTCACCAAGCAGGGGACGCCGATCATGGGCGGTCTCTTGATGATGGGCGTCGCGGTGGCGGCCTACCTTGCCGTCGCGCGCTACACGGTGCCGGCGCTGACGGTCCTTTTCGTGACGCTCGCTTGCGGAGCGATCGGCTTCATCGACGACTTCATCAAGGTGACGCATCAGCGCTCGCTCGGCCTGAAGGGCCGCTGGAAACTGCTGCTGCTCGCCGGAATCACGGTCGGCGTCGGCATCGCCGCCCGCCACCAGCACCTGCCGACGAACGTCTACGTGCCCGGCCTCGGCCACCTCGAGCTCTCGTACGCCTGGTACGGGCTGCTTTTCCTCGTCATCGCCGGCGCCGCGAACGGCGTGAACTTGACCGACGGCCTCGACGGCCTCGCCGCAGGCACCGGGATCATCGCCCTCTTCACCTACACGGCGATGAACGTGATCGCCTGGATCCGTTCGGGCCCGCCCGGCCACCGTTTCGAGACGAAGCTCGACCTGGCGATCGTCGGCGCGGCGCTGATCGGCGGCGCGATCGGATTCCTCTGGTACAACGCGTTCCCGGCCGAGGTCTTCATGGGCGACACCGGCTCGATGGCGATCGGCGGCGCGCTGGCCGCCTTCGCGATCATGACGAAGACGATCTTCCTGCTGCTCCTAATCGGCGGCATCTTCGCGATCGAGGCCCTTTCGGTGATCCTGCAGGTGTTCTCGTTCCGCTATTGGGGGCGGCGGATCTTCCTGATGGCGCCGATCCACTATCACTTCGAGATGAAGGCGTGGTCGGAGACGAAGATCATGGTTCGCTTCTGGATCGTGACCGCGATCCTCTGCGCCGTAGGCTTCGCCCTCTTCTACCGCGACTTCACCTTCTTCCGGCGCTGAGCGGGCAACTGGACCAGTGGGCGGAGTGGCTCCTGCGGATGCGCTACGAGGGGCGGTCCGACCGCGAGGTCGAGGAGATGCACGCGGAGGTGGTGGCGTTCCGAGACAACGTCCTCGACAACGCTCCCCTGCATCCCGGTGACACGGTCGTCGACGTCGGCGCCGGACTCGGGCTGCTCACGCTTGCCGCTGCCGAACGCGTGGCACCCGACGGCGAAGTTCTCGCCGTCGACATCTCCGTCGACGCGCTGGAAGAGCTTCGTCGCGTCGCGACGGCGTCGAACATCTCG
>DASQWX010000113.1:0-4406 GCA_035640035.1 Gaiellaceae bacterium | reverse complement strand
TGAGGAGCGAGAGGCGGAGCAACGTTCGCACGGGGCAGACCTCCTGGTTTGGGCGTGCCGCGCGCCGGTTGCGTACGCGGTGAAAGTCGGCTCCCGCTAGGCGGCCGACGATCCCCCGTTTGAGGCACCATCTCCGCCCCGCCCACCTCCGCTGGGACTCCGACGAGCGACGAGCTCGCGCGGGGTGCCACCCCTCCCCGGAGAGGAGTCGGATCGGGGCCAGGATCCGGTCGGATTCGGGCCCGTCGAACCCGATGCATGCTTGGTAAGGGAATTGGGTTCGAGACCGCTACAGTAGCCCCACTGCCGACGTAGCTCAGCTGGTAGAGCACTTCACTCGTAATGAAGGGGTCCCCGGTTCGAGTCCGGGCGTCGGCTTCGCTCTAACAGCGCGTTTTGCGGCGCCTCGCTGCATGCAAGGACCTGGATGTGAAGCTCGCGCAGTCCGCTGCCGTCTGCGCGGACGAGCCAGATGGGCTCTTGTCTAGTTTGACTGGGCGGCCACAAGACGTAGCCGCCCAGCGGGTCTCGTTTACGGTGAAAGCGCCGCGCAGAAGCCAGCGAGGTTCACCGCTGCTCCGACATCAGGCGTGATCAAGAACGGCGGGCTACCGTGAGCGACGAAATCGACGCGGCCGGCGGTGATGAAGAGTCCTCCGTCCGGAAGCACCACCTTCTCGACGATGCCCTGCCCGAAGATGTGCGTGATGTTGCCGCTGCTATCGAGGAGGAAGTGGACGTTCGCGGTGTAGGGCTCACCCGTGAGCGTCTTCCCGTTCGCGCTGAACGTGTCCTGCTCGACGAAGTGCAGGAACGCCATCGTGATCGCCCCGCTCGAATCAACGAAGTCCGTCTCGGTCCCTACCGAGCTGAAGTCGACTGTGATCGGAAAGGAACAGACGTCGGTGAGCGCGGCCGTGCCGGAGAACGTGAATGAAGAGATCACGGGTTCGTCGGCCGCTGCCGTCGACGCGAGAACGGCCGCCATCACTGCGGCGGCCGAGAGGCACAACAGAATCTTTTTCATGTCTCACCTCCTCTCTGGGGTGAGCATGGGCATCGCCGCTAACGCGCGACTAACACGACGCAAGCTTGCTTTTCCAGCAGCCGCTCGACGGCGCTAGGAGTGCCTCGCGGAATCGTGGCGTCGATGCGCGTCGCCGGGGGCAGCGAGCGCGGCACGTCCAGGGCCGCGGGTCTCCTTGGTCCAGCCTGGCCGCTTCAGCTTGCGTGCGTGCAGGCAATCGACCTCCGGGGTCCCACGCTCGGAGTAGGCTGCGCCGCGTGAGCGCCTCGGGCTGGCGAATCGGACGCCTTCAGGAGATCCCGCCTCGGTCGGAGATTCCCGGCTTCTCATCGGAGCAGTATCGGGAAGCGATGGCTGCGCGCGCGCCGCACATCCTCAAGCGCTGGGCCGACGCCGGCGATCGGTTCCCACATGAACACAGGAAGGCGCACGACGTCCGCGGCTTCCTTGGAGTCGATTCATTCGGCGTCAACGCCTTCGAAGCTCACGAAGGCGAGCTCCTCGTCGTGCCGCACGACGAGTCAGGCCAGGGCGAGCAGCAGGAAGAGTTGTATCTCGTCGTCGAGGGCAGCGCACGGTTCGTCTGCGACGGCGAGACAGTCGAGCTGTCGCCAGGCGAGCTGCTCTATGCGCGCCCAGGGGTGCGACGCGAAGCCGTCGCTCTCGAGACGCCGACCATGCTGTTCATTGTCGGCGGACGCCCAGGCGAGGCGTATTCGCCGCCGATATGGGCGAGCGATTGGCGGGGGACCGATGGCTAGATCACCTATCGGCGACGCCGTTGCCTCCGTACCGCGCCGCGAACTCAGTTCGTGGCCGGCGCCTCGGCCGGCATCTGGAGGCCGCGGCTCGCGCTCCCCGTTACCGCGACGGCGAGCATCAGCGCCCCGAACGCGAGCAGCGTCTTCGTGCCGCCGATCGCCTCGATCAGGACGCCGGCGACGAGCGGCGCGAGCGGGATTGCGCTGAACGCGAGCAGGGCGTCGACGCTGCTGACGCGGCCCTGCAGCCGATCGGGGACGATCGAGATTCGATAGCCGTCGACGACGGCGTTCCACGTCGGGCCGATGAACGAGACGAGGGCGACGATCGTGCCGAGCGCGAGCGCGTGCGGCGCTACGGCCGCGAGCGGCACCGACACGGCTGCGCCGACCCACATGATCGAGAGGACGACGAGCCGGCGCGGAAGCAGCCGGCGCAGCCTCGGCGCGGCAAGCGCTCCGAGCAGGCCGCCGACGGAGGAGATCGCCAGCATCGTCCCGATCAACGCCGCCGACCCGCCGTGCTGTCGCACGACGACGACGAGCACGAACGAGACGCCGTTCGAGAAGAAGTTCACGAGGCCGACGAGGAGCAGGCTCGCGCGGAGGAACGGCTGGTGCCAGAGCCAGCGGATCCCCTCGCGGATCTCGCGCAGCACCGGCTCGCGCGGTGCAGGCGCATCGTCGACGAGCCGCGTCCGGATCAGCAGCACGGAGGCGAAGGAGAAGAGATACGAGATTGCGTTCACGCCGAACGGAAGCGAGCGCGCGAGCCCGTACAGGACGCCGCCGAGCGGCGGTCCGGCGAGAGACGTGCCGTACTCGCGCGCCTCGGCCCGCGCGATCGCGTCGGGCACCTGTTCCGCCGGGACGATCCGGCGCAGCGCGCCCGGCTGGCAGACGTGCATGAAGATGAACGCCGTCCCTTCGGCAAACGCAGCCGCGAACAGGTGAGAGAGGGTGAGGGCGCCGGCGATGAGCGCGGCGGCGACGCTCGTCATCGCGGCCGCGGCAACCACGTCGGAGGCGAGCATCACCATCTTGCGGTCGGCTCGGTCGGCGATCGCGCCTGCGAAGAGCGTGAACGCGAACCACGGCAGGCGGCCGAAGAACGCGAGCAGGCCCGCATCGACGGCGGAGTGCGTCAGCGCGAGCGCGAGCAGCGGGTAGGCGACGGATGCCGTGCGCGTCCCGAGAACCGACGCGGCCTGGCCCGTCCACAGCAGCAAGAAGTCCCGGTTGCGCCGGAGCGGAGCGGCGGGTGCGTCCACGGCCGGAGGTACGCGTGCCGGCCCCCTACGAATACAGCACAGCCTGAAACACGATCACCCGGCTGAAGGTCAAGCCGTCGATCTGGTAGCCGTAACAGCCCGCAGCGCGGAGCCGCGTTAGCGATGCGCTCGCTCCCCAACGAGAACCTGCGTTCCGTCCCCAGGTGCGGATCCTCTTCTCGACCGACGGCACCTCGCCGTGGTCGAATCTGAGCCTGTTCGGCCCGTCGAGTTGGCGCCCACGGATGAGCGTCGGGCCGTGGTAGCGGGGCGAGCTGATCCACATCACCTTCTGGCCACTCCACGCGCTGTTGGGCCAGGCAGAGTTCGGAGGTGGCGGGTACTGGAAGTGGATGAGTGCCCGGTCGACGCGGCCGAAGCCCGGGTAGACCGGCCCGCGGCCGAACTTCGTGCCGACGAACGGCGGGCTCGGCAGTTGGCCAGTCGCTGCCGTGGTCGGGCACGCGGATCCAGGCGCGATATGCGGAATATGCAGCGGTCGACGGAGCTTCGCCCACGGGTCAGACGTTCCCATTGAAGGAGCGCTGAACAGGATCAGCGCGAGCACCGCTGACAGGCTGATGGCCGACGCTGCTCTGAACACGCCTGCATTACACCACCCCGCGGTCGAATTCTGGGCTAGCGGGAAAGCATTCGGCCGACGGCATCCATTAGCTCATCGGCGCGTTCGTCAGGGTGGTCGGGATCTCGCAGGCAGTGGCGGACGTGGTCGTCCACAAGCCCGAGGGCGATCTTGTCGAGTGCGGCCCGCGCGGCGTTGATCTGCGTCACGACGTCGATGCAGTAGCGGTCGTCCTCGACCATGCGCGCGACACCCCGGACCTGGCCTTCGACTCGTGCGAGCCGCTTGAGCAGGTCGTCCTTTGACGCCGAGTAGCCGCGCATCAGTGCGAGTGGTAGGCGTGGGCGACGGCGTGGCCCTTGCCGCGCGCGATCAGCCAGCGGTTGAGCGGCAGGGCGAAGACAAAGGCGATGATCAGACTGACGCCGAGGCTCCACCAGAACAGCCCGTCGTTCAGCTCGGCATCGATCGCACCGGGTACGAGCAGGATGAAAGCGTTGTCGACGATCTCCATGACCGAGATCGAGGCGGTGTCGGATGCGAAGGCGACCGGCAGCGCTCGACGGAAGGGAACGCCCGCGCGAAACACCGGACCAAGCGTGAGCGAATAACCGAAGAAGAACGCGAGCGCGATCGCCAAGACGATCGACGCGAAGTTGCCCCAGCCCCACCAGGTTGCGAGCACCATTCCAAGGACTTCACCGATCGCGCAGCCGGTGAGGCAGTGAGCTGTCGCGCTGAACGCTGATCGGGTCAGTGAAGCG
>DASQWX010000112.1:0-4689 GCA_035640035.1 Gaiellaceae bacterium | reverse complement strand
CACGGCTCGCGCGACAAAAAGACGTTCACGTACGTGGGGACGAATTCCCGGCTCGACGAGCTTCAGGCCGCCGCCCTGCGGCTGTTCCTCGGCGAGCTCGAGGGCTGGAACCGGGCCCGGCGCGAGGCGGCGGCCCGCTACGCCGAGCTCGGGCTCGGCGAGTACTGCGAGCTTCCGGAGGACGAGCCGGGGCACGTCTACCACATGTACGTGGTCCGGACTCCCGAGCGGACGCGCCTCGCCGCGGCGTTAACTACTGCGGGAATCGGAAACGCCTCCTACTACGTGACCCCGACCCATCTTCAGCCGGCCCTGAAACCGCTCGGCCACGAGGAAGGGTCCCTGCCCGAGACCGAGCGGGCCTCGCGCGAGAATCTGGCGCTGCCGATGTGGGCCGGGATCCCCGAAGACGTTCAGGAGAGGGTCGTGTCCGTCGTTCGCGAAGCCTCCTCGGTGAAGGCCGCGTCGTGATCCCGATCAACCGCCATCGCATCTGGCAGCTCTTCGCCGACGGCGCGCTCGTCGCCGCAGCGTGGTGGCTTGCGTTCGAGCTTCGCTTCGACCAAGGCGTGCCGCCGTACTACGACACGCTGTTCCGGAAGACGATCCTGATCGTCGTCGGGATCAAGCTTCTCGTCTTCATCCTCTTCGGTTTCTACGACCGCTGGTGGCGCTACGTGTCGACGCGCGACATGTGGGGAGCCGCGCGCGGCGTCACGGTAGCTTCGCTGGTCGCGGACGTGACGGTCTACTTCGCGTCGCCCGTCGCCGACATCCGCCTCCCGCGCTCGATCGCGGTGATGGACTGGCTGCTGCTGCTCGCGTTCATCGCCGGGACACGGTTGATCGCCCGTTCGGTCTTCGAGCGCCCGACGCCCGGCTGGCTCGTCGCCCGCGGCAAAGAGGTCCTCGTCGTCGGGGCGGGCGAGGCCGCGCGCGACACGATCCGGGAGATGCATCGGAACCCGCAGCTCGGCTACACGCCGATCGGCCTCGTCGACGACGATCCGCGCAAGAAAAACATCCGCATCCACGGTGTCCGCGTCCTCGGCACGACGCGGGACCTCCCGCATCTGCTCCGGGACAACAAGCCGGACGAAGTGCTGATCGCGGTTCCGTCCGCCTCGGGTGAATTCCGCCGCAACGTCGTGACGACGACGCGCGAGCAGGGCGTGCCGGTCAAGACGCTGCCCGGGCTGCACGAGCTGATCAGCGGCGACATCGACCTGGCGCTCCAGATCCGGCCCGTGCAGGTGGAGGATGTGCTCGGTCGCGACGCGGTAGACGTCGACCTCGATTCGGCCGCGCCGTACGTCGAAGGGAAGACGGTCCTGGTCACGGGCGCCGGCGGCTCGATCGGCTCGGAGCTCTGCCGGCAGCTGGCACGCCTTGCTCCCCAGCGGCTGATCCTCGTCGAGCTCGGCGAGGGCGCTCTCTTCGAGATCGAGCGCGAGCTGGTCGACGAGCGCGGCTTCTCGGCCGCCGTGCCAGTACTGGCCGACGTCGGGAACGGGACCAAGATGCGGCAGGTCTTCGAGCGCTACGAGCCGAGCGTCGTCTTCCATGCGGCCGCGTACAAGCACGTGCCGCTGATGGAGGCGAACCCGCTCGAGTCGGTGCGGAACAACGCGCTCGCGACGAAGGTCGTCGCCGATGCCGCCGTCGAGCACGGCGCAGCCCGGTTCGTGCTCGTCTCGACCGACAAGGCCGTCAACCCGAAGACGGTGATGGGGCAGTCCAAGGCCATCTGCGAGTGGGTGGTCGAGGCGTACGGCGCGCGCGAGGACATCGCGACCCGCTTCGTCGCCGTCAGGTTCGGCAACGTGCTCGGCTCGTCCGGCAGCGTGATCCCGATTTTCCGCCGCCAGATCGAGAAGGGCGGGCCGGTAACGGTCACGCATCCGGAGATGACCCGCTTCTTCATGACGATCCCCGAGGCGGCGTCGCTCGTGATCCAGGCCGGCGCGATCGGCGGCGAGGGCCACGTCTTCGTCCTCGACATGGGCGAGCCGGTCAAGATCGTCGACCTCGCTGAGCAGATGATCCGGCTCTCCGGCAAGGACCCGGACGAGATCGGAATCCATTTCATCGGCACGCGGCCCGGCGAGAAGCTCCACGAGGAGCTCTGGGGCGACAACGAAACGGTCGTCGCGACCGCGCACCCGAAGATCCGCCGCGTCAGCGGCCCGGTCGTCGACGCCGTCTGGCTCGACGAGGAGCTCGGCGAGCTGGAGCATCTCGTCGAGCACGGCGAGACGCTCGAGACGGTCTCGCGCCTGGCGGCGATGTCACGCGATCCGCGCTACGCGGTCGCACTCGAAGAAGACACAGTTCTGGAAGACACGCTTCACTAACGCCGTCTCGCGCCGGGGCTAGGGTGGCCGCGTGGACGCTGCGGCGATCTTCGACGGCCTGAACCCGGAACAGCGCCGCGCCGTCGAGACGGTCCGTGGGCCGGTCTGCATCCTCGCCGGCGCCGGCTCGGGGAAGACGACGACGATCACGCGGCGGATCGCGAACCAGGTCGCGGTCGGCGCTTTCTCCGCCGACCAGATCCTCGCGGTGACGTTCACGGACAAGGCGGCGCGCGAGATGCGGAGCCGGCTCGAGGAGCTCGGCGCGGCGGGTGTTCGGGCGAGGACGTTCCACTCGGCGGCCTTCGCGCAGCTGCGCTGGTTTCGCGGCGAGCCTCCCGGCCGGATCCTGGCCTCGAAGGCGCTGATGCTTCGCCAGATCGGCAACACGCTGCCGAGGCCGTTCAGGTTCCGGCCGGCCGTGGATCTGGCGACGGAGGTGGAGTGGGCGAAGAACCGGCGGCTGACGCCCGAGACGTATCGACGCGGCCTCGGCCACCACGAGCCGCCGATCCCGAGCGATCTCATGGCCCGCGTCTTCCGCGAGTACGAACGTCGGAAGGAAGACGCGGGTACGGTCGACTTCGAGGACCTGCTCGCTCGGGCGATCGACCTGCTCGAGGACGAGCCCGAGGCGCTCGCGGAGGTCCGCGAGCGGTACCGCGCCTTCACCGTCGACGAGTACCAGGACGTCAACCTGCTTCAGCAGACGCTGCTCGGGCTCTGGCTCGGCGACCGCGATGAGCTCTGCGGCGTCGGTGACGACTACCAGTCGATCTACGCCTTCACCGGCGCCACTCCGGAGTACCTGCTCGCGCTGCCTTCGCGGTTCCCGCACGCGACCGTGGTTCGGCTGGAGTCGAACTACCGCTCGACGCCGCAGGTGCTGGAGCTTGCGAACCGGCTCGTCCCACGGCTCGGCGGAGCCGAGAAGCAGCTACGAGAGACCCACGCGGCGGGGCCCGAGCCCGAGTTGCGCGCCTTCGAAGACGACGACGCCGAGGCCGAGTTCATCGTCGAGCGCGTTCGGAAGCTGCACAGGGAAGGAATTCCCCTCGAGGAGATGGCGGTCCTGATCCGGCTGAACGCCCGCTCTGCAGACTTCGAGCAAGCGTTCAGCGAGGCCGAGATTCCGTTTCAGGGCGCGGCGCTGCTGACGCGTGACGCCGCTCGGCAGCTGTTGAAGGGCCTCGGCGGCTCGACGTCGCGATCGGTCGCGTACGAGGTTCGCCGGGTCGCGCACGAGCACGGCTGGGTGGCGACACCGCCGCCGGGTCTGGGAGAGCGCGAGCTCACACGCCAGAGCGATCTCGCGCGGTTGATCCGCCTCGCCGAGGAGTTCGACGACGGCTCAGGTGACGTGGGGGCGTGGATCGAGTGGCTGCGCGAGCGGTTCGACCACGGAGCCCAGGGCGGCGTCCATCTGCTCACCCTTCACCGAGCGAAGGGGCTCGAGTGGGACGCCGTCTTCCTGCCGCGGATCGAGGAGCGCGAGCTGCCGTGCAAGCAGGCGCTCGGAGACGCCGACGCGATCGCGGAAGAACGGCGTCTCCTCTATGTCGGCATCACCCGGGCGCGCAGGCATCTCGCGCTCACCTGGACGCGGCGGCCGAGCCGCTTCCTCGCCGAGCTCGGCGTCGAGACCCGGCGCGATCCGCCGCCGCGCCGGTCGGAGGAGGAGCTGCCGCCTGCCTTCGACACGCTTAGGAAGTGGCGCTTCGAGCGCGCGAAGGCCGACGAGGTGCCGGCATACGTCGTCTTCCACAACTCGACGCTGGCGGAGATCGCCGAGCGCGGCCCGAGGACGCTGTCGGAGCTCGCCGCCGTTCCCGGCGTCGGGCCGACGAAGCTCGAGCGGTACGGCGCCGAGATCCTGGCGGCTCTCGCCGCCGCCTAGCAGGTCCCGCGCTTCGCCTTCGCGAAGTACTGCCGGCTGAGCATCCAGGTCCACGTTCCGCCGACGCGAATCGCGTGCTGCTTGAAGGTGTCGAGGGTCTTCCCGCCCGAGCTGGCGCTTACCGTCACTTCCTTTGCCTCCGAGATCGCGCTCGACCCCGGAACCTGCCAGACGACGTCTCGCACCTCGGACGCGCGGAAGGTGACCGTGCGCGGGAAGGCGTTGCGTGGGTAGCAGCTCGCGAGCCGCTTCGCCGAGATCACTCGCTTCTCGGCGGGATGAAGAGTGCGCCATGCGGTTGCGAACTGGCCGCGGCGCAGCTCGGCCTGCACGCGGACGACGGCCTGGGCCGCCGCCTGGTTGCCGGGGCTGGAGCGCCCGGTCGCACCCTCGTGCTTGCTGCTCCCGCAGCCCGCGGCGAGCAACGCGAGGGCGGCG
>DASQWX010000111.1:0-3328 GCA_035640035.1 Gaiellaceae bacterium | reverse complement strand
TAGGTCGCGAAGACCTCGCCGATCAGGTTCTTCCTGGGGACGGGGCCCCAGACGCGTGAGTCGCATGACGATGCGCGGTTGTCGCCCATCATGAAGTACATCCCCTTCGGGATCGTGATCTGGTCGTGCGTCTCGGTGTCGCGCCGGTCCGGCTTGATGTACGACTCGTTCAGCTTCTTGCCGTTGATGTAGACGTAGCCGTTCCTTTCCGCCCAGCGATCGCCCGGCAGGCCGATCAGCCGCTTGACGAACGTACCGCCGGCGCCGCAGCGCGCCTTCGCCTGCGGCGGCGTCTTGAAGACGACGATCTCGCCTCGATGAGGGCTGCGGAAGTGGTAGATGAACCGGTTCGCGAGCACCCGGTCGGACAGCCGCGCCTCGCAGCCGGGGCCACCGGCGCAGTGGAGGGTTGGCTCCATCGACGAGGACGGAATCCGATACGGATTGACGACCCACGCCTTGATCGCGAGCACGATCGCGATCGCCCCCGCGATCGTGACGATCCAGTCGATCGCGATTCGCCAAGGGCGAGGGAGCCGGTACGTGAGCCGGTCGATCGGGTTTCGGGAGCGACGTTGCGGCGCGGGCTCGGCGGCCGGAACCGGAGCCGGCTGCAAGGGCTCGCGAGAGGGTACCGTCGCGAGGTCACCGTTCGACGCGTCGAGTGCCGCCCGTCGCGTCGGGTCGGAGAGGAGCTCGTAGGCCTGCTGGATCTCCTCGAGATGCGAGGCCGCCCACGCAGGCTCGCCCTCCGTGCGGTGAAACCGGACGAGCCGCCAGTAGGCGTCCCGGATCTCCTCCCCGGAGGCATCCGGACTAACGCCGAGGACCTCGTAGGGATTGCGCACGCCGGGGCTCTCGGTCGGGTCCATCTCCGTATCGTGCCTCAACGCGCGGTCCGCAAACGGCTCTGCTCGCGCCGCCACTCGTCGATCTTCGCGTGGTCGCCCGAGAGCAGGACCTCGGGCACGCGCCAGCCCCGGAATTCGGCCGGTCGCGTGTAGTGCGGGTACTCGAGCCCGCCTTCGAGCTCGTCCGAGAAGCTCTCGACGAGCGCGGACTCCGCCGAGCCGAGCGCGCCCGGCAGCCGCCGTGCGATCGCGTCGATCATCACCATCGCCGGCAGCTCGCCGCCGGAAAGGACGTACGGCCCGATCGAGATCGAATCTGAGGCCAGGTGCGAGAGCACCCGCTCGTCGAAGCCCTCGAAGCGCGCGGAGAGCAACGTCAGCCGCTCCTCGCCGGCGAGCTCTTCGACCACGGCCTGGGTCAGCTGCCGCCCCTGAGGCGTCAACGCGACGACGCGGTGCGCCGGGGCGCCCCCGTAGACCGCGTCGAGGGCGGCCGCGACGACGTCGACTCGGACGACCATGCCTGCCCCGCCGCCGTACGGGTCGTCGTCGACCTGAGCGCTCGAGAGCGGCGAGTAGTCGCGGTAGCTGAAGAGGCGCAGGTCGAGCTCGTCGCCGAGCACGGCCGCGACCGGCCGCTGCTCGGTGAGCCAGGCGAAGGCATGCGGGATTAGAGTGAAGACGTCGAGCTGCAAAGGGGGCTTCTCTCAGGGTAGCGGCGGCCTGGCAAACCCTGCCGCGACAACGATTCGCCTGCGCTCGAGGTCGATCTCCCGGACGCAGTCCTCGACGAGCGGCAGCGCCAGGCCCGAGTCGAGCTCGAGCACGTCGTTGGCGACGCCGGGCGCCACCTCGGAGACGCGGCCCAGCTCTTCGCCGCCCTCGTCCTCGACCTCGAGCCCGACGAGCTCGAAGGCGTAGTACTCGTCCTCCTCCGTTGCCGGCAGCGCATCCCGCGGGACGGCAAGCTCGGCCCCGCGCGGCGCCGCGCGGTCGAGCCGGATCACCGGCCGCCCGCCGGAGCGCTTCGAAGCCTCGACGCGCGCGGGCTCGCCCTCGACGTGGAGAACGGCTCCGATGGCGAACCGGTCGAGATCCTCGCTTGCCTGCTCGACGAAGAAGGAGCCGTCTAGCCCGTGCGGCTTCCCTACCCGCCCGACGGTGACGAGGTCAGTCGACGATCTCGACAAGGACGCGATAAGTCGAGCGCGCCGCGCCTGCACGGACGATCGTGCGGAGCGCACGGGCGATGCGTCCCTGGCGGCCGATCACCTTGCCGACGTCGTCCTTGGCGACATGAAGCTGAAGCACGTGCGCGCCGTCGCGCTCGATTTCCTCGACGTAAACAGCGTCGGGGTCGTCGACGAGACGGCGGGCGAGCTCGGCAAGGAGCTCAGCCAAGGTTCTTCGCCTTCAACAGGCGCCGAACGGTGTCCGAGGGCTGCGCGCCCTTCGAGAGCCAGTCCTTGACCTTCTCCTCGTCGAACTCGATCGTCGACGGATCGGTCTGGGGGTTGTAGCGCCCGACGATTTCGATGAACTTGCCGTCGCGCGGTGAGCGCGTGTCGGCCGCGACGACCCGGTAGATCGGATTCTTCTTCGAGCCGACGCGCGTCAGCCTGAGCTTGACTGCCAAATCGTTACCTCCTGGCTTTCTTCTTTTTCTTCCGCTTGCTCTTGGTCTTCCTTGCCGTGGCGGCGCGGGCGCCGTTCGGGGCTCCCGGCGCCTCCAATCCCGGAAGCGAGGGCATTTTGCCGTCCCGCATCTGTTTCATCACCTTCGCCATCTGCTTGCGAGCTTCGAGCAGCTGGTTCACCTGCTCGACGCTGGTGCCGCTGCCGCGGGCGATCCGCTGCCGCCGGGAGCCGTCGATCACGTGCGGCAGCGCCCGCTCGCGCGGCGTCATCGAGAGGATGACCGCCTCGACACGGGTTAGCTGCTTCTCGTCGACCTGGTCGAGCCCTTCGAGCTGCTTGCCGAGGCCCGGGATCAGCTTCAGCACGCCCTGGAGCGGGCCCATCCGGCGCAGCATCTTGTAGCTGGACAGGAAGTCGTCGAACGAGAACTCGCCATGCATCAGCCGCTTCTCGAGCTGCTCGCGCTCGTCCTCCTCGACCGCCGCTTCGGCCTTCTCGATCAGGCTGAGGACGTCGCCCATCCCGAGGATTCGCGAAGCCATCCGGTCGGGGTGGAAGTACTCGAGCTGGTCGACCTTCTCCCCGACCGAGACGAGCTTGATCGGCTTGCCGGTGACGGCCTTGACCGACAGCGCGGCGCCGCCGCGGGCGTCGCCGTCGAGCTTCGTCAGGACGACTCCGTCGAAGTCGACACGCTCCTGGAAGGCCTGGGCGACCGCGACCGCCTCCTGGCCGGTCATCGCGTCGAGCACGAGCAGAACGTTGGTCGGCTTCGCCTCCCGGCGGACGGCCGCGAGCTCCTCCATGAGCGGCTCGTCGACGTGCAGGCGGCCCGCCGT
>DASQWX010000110.1:0-15360 GCA_035640035.1 Gaiellaceae bacterium | reverse complement strand
ACCCTGTGGCGGCACCGAGGCCACCGTCCCCTCGAGGATCTTCAAGAGCGCCTGCTGGACGCCCTCGCCCGAGACGTCGCGCGTGATCGACGGGTTGTCCGCCTTGCGCGCGATCTTGTCGACCTCGTCGATGTAGATGATTCCCGTCTCGGCCTTCTTGATGTCGAAGTCCGCGGCCTGGATCAGCTTCAGCAGGATGTTCTCGACGTCCTCACCGACGTAGCCCGCCTCCGTCAGCGCGGTCGCATCGGCGATCGCGAACGGGACGTTGAGGATCCGGGCCAGGGTCTGTGCCAGAAGCGTCTTCCCGCACCCGGTCGGGCCGAGGAGCAGGATGTTCGACTTCTGGAGCTCGACGTCCCCGTCCTCGTTCGCCATCTGGACGCGCTTGTAGTGGTTGTAGACGGCGACCGAGAGCGTCCGCTTCGCTTCCTCCTGCGAGACGACGTAGTCGTTGAGAACGTCGTAGATGTCCTTGGGCTTCGGGAGGTTGTCGAGGTCGAGCTGGGCCGGAGCCGTCAGCTCCTCGTCGATGATCTCGTTACAGAGGTCGATGCACTCGTCGCAGATGTAGACGCCGGGCCCGGCGATCAGCTTCTTGACCTGGCGCTGGGACTTGCCGCAGAAGCTGCAGAGAAGCTGCTCGTTGCCGTCTGTCGCTCGGGCCACGGTTCTCCTTTTACTCCGTAATCGCCTTCTCCGCTAGGGGGCGGGCCCCGTCGCGATGGACGATGACGTTGTCGATGATGCCGTACTCCTGGGCTTCTTGCGGGGTCATGAAGTAGTCGCGCTCCATGTCTTTCGACACCCGTTCGAGGGGCTGTCCCGTGTGCTCCGACATGATTTCCTCGAGTGTGCGCTTGAGCGCGATCGTCTCGCGCGCATGGATCTCGATGTCGGTCGCCTGGCCTTGGAAGCCGCCCCAAACCTGGTGGATGAGGATCTTGGAGTTCGGGAGCGCCATCCGCTTTCCTTTCGTCCCGCCGGCGAGAAGGAGCGCGCCCATCGACATCGCCGTGCCGACGCAGATCGTCTGGACGTCCGGCTTGATGAACTGCATCGTGTCGTAGATAGCGAGCCCGTGGTAGACCGAGCCACCCGGTGAGTTGATGTAGATGGAGATGTCTTTGTCGGGATCCTCGGACTCGAGGTGGAGAAGCTGGGCGATGATCAGGTTCGCGATCTGATCGTCGACCGGGGTGCCGAGGAAGACGATGCGCTCGTTCAGCAGGCGCGAATAGATGTCGAAGGCGCGCTCGCCGCGCGAGGTCTGCTCGACGACCATGGGGATCAACGGGCTCATGCAGGCTCCTTGCTAGCGGGGGTCCAGAGTTTCGTTTCGGTAGGGGCGGTTTCCTTGTCGGGCGTCCAGAGCTTGTCGCGCGCGCTCGCCAGATCCGGCGAGATCCGCTTGACCTCCGCGACGATTCGGTCGAGCGTCTTCTGCAAGCGCAGGTCGGCGCGCAGCGTCTCGAAACGGCCGCTTTCGCGGAGTTGCGCGACGGCTTCGTCCATGGGCTGGCCGACGGCCTCGGCCTGCTCACGGATCAGCTCTTCGACCTCGTCGTCGGAGACGACGATGCCGAGCTTGTCGGCGGCTGCCTCGAGGACGAGCTCGCGCGCGACCGACCGGGCCGCCTCGGCACGGACTCCCTCCGCGAGCTGTTCCGGCGTCTGCCCCGTCAGCTGGAGGTACATGTCGGCGCTGATCCCCCGGCGGTCGAGAGAGCGGCCGAGCTGGTTGAGAAGCTCGCGTGCGCGGGCGTCGACCAGCGGGCCGGACGCGGTCGCGTTCGACGCTTCCACGAGGCGGTCGAGCGCCTCCGCGCGAAATGCGGCGTCGAGCTCGTCCTCGAGCTGCTCCTGGACGCTCGACTCGATGTCGCTGCGAAGCTCCTCGAGCGTGTCGAACTCGCTCGCGGACCGCGCGAGATCGTCGTCAGCGGGAGGCAGCACCTTTTCCTTGATCTCCTTGAGCGTCACGTTGGTCGTGCGGGTCTGCCCGTCGGGGAGCCGATACTCGACCGAGCGCGTTTCCTCGGTCGAGGCACCGGTGAGCGCCCGCTCGAGATCCTCGAGCAGTCGCCCCGAGCCGAGCTCGAGCACGAGGTCGCGCTGGGCCTCGCCGGAGTCCTCGACGGCGTCCACGACGAGGACGTCGCCGGTCTGGGCAGGCCGACCCTCGACGGGCGCGAGGTCGGCGACGCTCTCTCGGAGGGCGTCGATCTCCTGGTCGACGAGCTCGGACGGCACCTCTGCCTCCGCATAGGGAACCTCGAGACTTGTCCAATCGACGACCTCGGGCTTCGGCTGCACGTCGACGGTGGCGGTAAAGCTCCACTCGTCGTCCTCCGACGCGGGGAGGTCGTAGTCGTACTCGGGCTGGGCAACCGGCCGGATGCGGGTGCTTGCGGCGGCGTTCCAGAACCAGCCACCGATGTGACTCTCGACCGCCTCGCTCATCAGTCGCTCCTGGCCGACCCGGGCCCGCAGCACCTGGGGCGGCACCTTGCCTGGGCGGAAGCCGGGGATCTTGACGCTGCCGGCAAGATCGGAGGTCGCGTGCTCGACCGCATGACGCATGTCTTCGCGGGGCACGTCCACCTTCAGGCGGACCTTGTTGTCCGCGAGCTCTTCGACCTGTACGGCCACCTGACCATTCAAGCAAAGAGGTTTCGCCCGGCGTCAGCGCTCGACTAGCCTCGTGCCGTGCACCTGTACGTGCTCGCCCGCCACGCGGAGTCGGTCCTGAACCATCAAAACCGGGTCAACGGCGACCCCACCGTCCCGGCGCCCCTCACCGAACACGGACGCGAGGAGGCCGCGCTGCTCGGCCTGCAGCTCCGCGGCTTGGCGCTGGACGCGTGCTTTCACACGCGCTTCGGCCGCACGCTCGAGACGGCCCGTATCGCGCTCGAGGGCCGGGACGTGCCGCTCGTCGAGGACGAGCTCTTCGACGACGTCCGCATCGGCGAGCTCGAAGGGCTGGGACTCGCTGAATACCGCGCGTGGAAGCGCGAGCACACCCGGGCCGATCGCTTCCCCGGGGGCGAGAGTCTCGACGAGGCGGCGCAGCGCTACGCCGAGGGCTTCCGCCGGTTGCTCGAGCAGCCGTACGAGCGCGTGCTCGTCGTCTGCCACGAGATCCCGATCCGTTACGCGCTGAACGCAGCCGGGCACTCCCACGATCTCGATGCACCCGTGCACGCGATTCCCAATGCGACGCCGTTCCTCTTCGACGAGAAGCGGCTCGTCGAGGCGGCGGCGGGCATCGACCGCCTCGCTACGGAAGCGCCAGGAACTCGTTCGCCGAGCTGACGTGTAGGCCGGGCTGCGGGCCGCCCGCGATCGCCCAGACACTCCCGCGGAAGGCCACGACGCCGAGCCCGTGCCTCGGCGTCCGCATGTCCGGAAGGCGCGCCCAGCGACGCGTCGCGAGCTCGTACGCGTAGACGGACGCGATCGTCCCCCGGGCCTCCTCCCCGCCGACCGAGACGATGCGTCCGCGAAGCGTCGCGGCGCCGGTGCCGCCTCGCGGGTAAGGAACCGGTGTCAAGCGCCGCCATCTTCGCGCTACCGGCGAATAGGACTCGAAGGTCGTGAAGTTCGTGCCGGCCGACCGGCCGGCGAGGGCGTAGACAAGGCCGCCGGCCGCGGTGACCGCGAGGTGCTCCCGCGGACTCGGACCCGGGGCAAACGACCATCTGCGCGTCCGGAGATCGAAGACGAGCATCCGCGAGGCCAGCTTCCCGGGGATGGTCACGCCGCCAACGACATAGAGCTTGCGGCCGACGATCGCCGCCCCCGCCGCAGCACGCGGCGCCGGGAGCTTCGGCAGTGCCTGCCACCGCCCGCGGAAGTACACGAAACCCCTGCGCTCGGCGCCGTAACCGCCGACGACGTAGAGGTGCCGGCGGTAGGTCGCCGCCATCGTGTGGTTCACGCGGGCCGGGAGGTCGGGCAGACGCCGCCAGCGCGCCATGCGGGGCGAGTATGCGTCGACGCGATCGGTGCTCGTCCCGTTTGCGAGAAAACCGCCCAGAACGACGAGCTCGTCGTTCAGCCGAGCAGCGGCAACCTCGGTCCGTGCCACGGGCAACGGCGTTGCCGACACCCATTCCGGCTCCGTCTTCGCCGAGGCTTGCGCCGAGGCGGCGAGCAGCAGGACGGCGAGGACGAGTGCGGGCGAGAGGACTCGAACCTCCAAGGGCTTTCGCCCAACGGGTCCTAAACCCGTCGCGTTTGCCAATTCCGCCACGCCCGCTTGGTTACAGAGTAGAGCGGGTGGGAACGAGTCGCCCATGACCGACCAGCAGGATCGAGAACGAGAGAGCCGGCTCAGCGACGAGAACAAGTTCACGGAGCTGACCGAGGAGGTCGCCGAGGAACAACGCGAGACCGCGGTGCGGCTCGCCAGCGACCCGATCGTCAACGAGAGCGCCGACGAGGAATAACCCCTAGCCGTCCGTGGCGGCGCGGAGCGCCGCCTCTGCCTCGGCGACCGCCCGATCTGCCTCGTCCGCACGCTCCCGCGCTTCTGTCGCGGCTCGTCGCGCCTCGGCGGCCGCCTGCTCGGACCGCTCCGCCTCGCGCTCGGCCCGAACGGCTTCGCGCTCCAGCCCGCGCGCCTCGCGCTTGGCGTCGGCGACGCGGCGGCGCGCCCCGGCACCCCCGCTGCTCTTTCGCTTCCCCGCGGCTGGGCGCTCCTTGCGCAGGGCCCCCGCCGGAGCCATCCCCGCCAGCGCTTCGAAGCCCGGCGGCTCGAGCTCTTCGGTCAGACGACCGGCGCGAAGCAAGGAGCTCGAGGCCTCGTCGAGCGCCGCCGCGTCGAGGGTCTTGCCAATCCGCTCCACGATCGCGTCGCTGGCCGAGCGCCCCTCGTCGGCGAGGATCTCGCGACCGAGGCGCGCCAGCGCTCGCACCGAGCGGCGCTGGTCGTCGAGGCGCTTCTGAAGATCCGCCGCGCCCTTTCCTTCGAGTGCTCGCTGCTGAGCCTTTCGAAGCTCCTCGCCGGAGCGCAGAAGCGCACGCACCTCGCCCGGCTCGCGCCGCGCGAGCTGGTTCACCGTCCAGACCGGAATGCTCGGCTTCGCGAGTTGCTTGACCTCAGCGGCCGCGTCGCCCTGACCGGCCTTCGCGAGCCGCCGGGCAAGCTCGTTCCGTTCCTTCGTGAACTCGTCGAGAGGGAGGGAGTAGAGCCGGTCGAGCTCCTTCTCGACGTCCGGAACCAGGCTCAAATGACTCTCGTCAGGCAGCCTCGCTCAGCGCCTCGATCAGCTCGTCCTTCGTCATCTTCGAGCGGCCGGGGATGTTCGCCTTCCGGGCGCGCTCGTCGAGCTCGCTTTTCGACAGACCGGAGAGGTCGCGACTCGAGCCGTTGCGCGAGGAGCGCGTCCGCCGCGAGCGTCGGGCGCGGCCGTTGCCCGCTGCCTCGATGCTTGCCCGCAGTGCCTCGATCAGGTCGGGCGGGGCTGCTTCCTCGGTCTCGGGGGCGCGGTGAACTTCCTTGCCCGCCCGCTTGGCGCGGATGATCTCGCACAGCGCGTCGCGGTAGGTGTCCTTGTACTTCTTCGGCTGGAAGTCGCCCGCGAAGTTGTCGATCAGCTGCTCCGCCATCGCGAGCTCCTCCTTCGAGACACTGGCCTTGGGAGGCTTGAGCTCGTCGAGGTCGCGGATCTCGTCCGCGAAGTACATCTGCTCGAGCGCGATCACTCCGTCGCGCACCCGCAGGGCGCCGAGGTTCTGCCGGTCACGCATGACGAACTTGGCAACACCGGCCAGGCCGGAATCTTCCATCGCGCGCACGAGCAGGCTGTAGACCTTCTCGCCGCCCGAGTCCGGGGCGAGATAGTAGGTCCGCGCGAAGTAGATGGGGTCGATCTGCTCGTAGGGAACGAAGTCGGTGATCTCGATCGTCTTGTACCCCTCGACCCGCGCCGCCTCGAAGTCCTCGTCCTCCATGAAGACGTACTCGCCTGGCTCGAACTCGAACGCCTTGACCACTTCGTCGTCCGGGACCGGCTTGTCCTCGAGCTTGCAGATCTTCTGGTAGCCGATCGGGCTCTCGTCCTTTTCATGGACGAAGTGGAAGTGCAGCTTGTGCTCGTCGATCGCGCTGTACATGCGCACAGGCACGTTGACGAGCCCGAAGCTGATCGTGCCGCTCCAGATCGCTCTTGGCATCGCCTGCATTTTCCCCGCCCGGGGCGAGGAAAACCAACGCCTTGCGCAACCTCCCGGGTTCCGGTCGCGTTGTAGAGCCAACGACGCCGGAAGGAGGTGACTGCTTTGAGCATCCTTTGGATCATCCTGATCATCGTTCTCGTGCTCGCGCTGCTCGGCTTCTTCTCGCGCGGCGTTTGGTAGGCCCGAGACCGAAATGAACTAGGCCGCCCGGCCCATTGCCGGGCGGCTCGCCGCCAGGCAAGGTGCGGCGATGGAGCCCGTCCTTGCCCGCTTCGACGCGTCGGCGGCCCTGCCCAGGCTCGGCGGGATGGCGCGCCCGGACGGGGTCGCCATCGTCAGCGAGCGGTTCTGGGCGTTCGCCGGGGTCGACGGGACCCTTCGCGAAGGAACGATGCCCGCCCGGCCGGCCCGGCTCCGGAGGATGCCTCTGGTACGGGGACTCGTTCGGCTCGGGCTCTCGCTGTCGCCGCTTGTCCGCCGTAACGGGGTCGCGAAGCCGCGCGAGCGGCTCTTCCTGGCCGCCGCTGTCACGGCCCCGCTGGCGTTCACGCTCATGCCGCACCCGCTTTCCTTGGTCGCCGGCCTTGCCGTCACCTTCGCTCTCGTCGCGTGGCTCCTCCGTGGCCGGACGCTCGCGCTCCACGGCGCCGAGCATCGCGCGATCGCCGCGGCCGAGGAGCGGAAGCTCGCAGAGACGTGGTGCGGGACGGCCCAACCGACCCGCTTCGCCGCCAGGTGCGGCACGAACTTCGCCGCCCTTGTGTTCCCAGTCGCCGCGGGCCTCCAGCGAATCTGGCCGTTCGCGCCCACTGTTTACGCCTCAGTCGCGGTCGTCCTTCTCTCGCTGGCACTGACGATGGAGCTCTGGCTGGCCGTCGAAGCATCGACCCGCCGCGCGGCCACGCTATTTCTCCTCCCGGGCCTCGGCCTACAGAGACTGACAACCAGGGAACCGCGACTGGACGAGACCCGCATAGCGCTTCGAGCCGTCGCATCAGTTCTGTCGAGAGAACTAGTCGCCTGACGCCGCCGCGCCGGACCCAATCGGGATGGATGCGGAAAGGGCATTATGTCTCGTGGTGGCTGCGGCACCGCAAGGTGAGGACGATCCTGGGCTGATTCAAGAGCTGCTCGGAGCAGCGCAGGGATACGCGGTCTTCGGACGAGAGGGGAAACGAGTCGGGGCCTTCATCGAGCTCGCCGGGACCGGGTCTGAACACATCGCCATCCGCCACGACGGCACCTTCCTCTGGCGTCGCCGGGTGCTCCCGATCACGACGGTGGCAAACGTCTTCCCCAAGCAGCGCGCCATAGTGCTCAACGTCGATCGACGCTCGCTGGCAAGGAGCCAGGAAAGCGCCGACGTGCTCGTCGCAACGCCTCTCCCCGTCGAGGAGAGTGCTGATTCCCCCGAGGATGTCCAGCGGCGGATTGCGCGTTACCTCTCCGCCGGCGCTTCGGAGCACATCGACGGCACTGAGCACAGCTCCCCTCGCCACCTCATGTTCGTCTCGACCTCGCACGGCTACACGCTCGTCGAGCTGGAAGGCCCGCCTCCGCTCCTCGGCGCGGACACCGAAGTCCCGGAGGAACCGGGCTCCTTCCTGGTCGCCAAGTTGGGTCCATCACCGCTTCCGAATGATCCGCGGATCTGCGCCTATCTCGAAAGGACCGATCGAGATCGCGCCTTGGCCGAGACGCCTGAGCGTGTCTGACGCCTAGAACTTGGCGAGGAGCTCTTCGCTTACTTGTGCGGCGGGCACGGCGGCTTCGGCGGATGCGGATGCGGCGGAGGGGCGCATATCGTCACGGTGACGGTTTGCGTCGTTCTCCGGGTGACGGTTCGAACCGGTCCCGCCACGGTCCTCGTGGAACCGCGCACCGTCACCGTTCTCGTCGCTCCCGCAACCGTCCGAGTCACCACCCGGCCAGGCAGCACGTGCGTCTTGCCCGAAACCCGGCGGACGACGATCCGCCGCGGCTCCCTGACTGTCTTCTCCGGCACGGTCACCGTCGCGGCCGGTGCCGTCGTGCCTGGCAATGTGAGTGCATGCGTGGTCGTACGCACGTTCCAGAAGGCGCGATGTAGCCGGTCGCCGACGCCGACCTGGATCCCCGCGGCGAAGACGCCGACGAGCGCAAAGTAGCCCAGGACCCGCGCGATCAGCTAGTACCACCCGCTCCGGGTCGAGCGACCGAAAGCGATAAAACCGATCGAGCAGGCGGCGAGGGCGGGGTTCCTGAAGTGATCAACGAGGATCGCGTAGAGGAGGAGTCCGACTCCGGCGATAGGGGCGGCAATCGCGGCCGTCCGGTGCCAAGCGGGCTCGCGCAAAAAGGCTGCTTCGCCGCACTCGGGGCACTTCGACCGCACGATGTCGTGCCAGGTCGGGCGCGTGCTCGTCCACTCATGACCGTTCCGACAGATCAAGAGGCCGCGCCGCGCCTCTTCGGGTAGGACGGTTTCGGACGGTGGAAGCTGCTCCCTTGGAAGCTGCGGGCTTGGGCTTTCCACGACGACCTCGTGCGCTAGCGGACTACTTGGCGACGCCTCTGGCTTGCGCTTCGGCAATCCTAAGGATCGACTCGACGAGTTGCATCACCGCGTCCTCTCGCCCATCGGCGCGCAGCGGCTCGCGTCACTCCCGAATGTGCCCCGCGCGCCCAGCCGCGCGAGAGCGAGCCGGCAGGTCGCCCGAGCAAATCCGAGCGCACTCCCCGGTGCGCATCGCTGAGCCTCCTGCCGGTTCGCTCAGGACAAATATCCCGCGTAAGCGCTCTTTTCGCAACCGAACCTTCGAGGTGGTACACCCCGGGGATCATGATCGTCTCCCTCCACGTCGCGACTGGTGCTGCGCTCGGTGCTCTAACCCGCTCGCGGCTCGCTGCGCTCACCTTGGGTCCGCCGCTGCATCTCGCCTGCGACCGAGTGCCACATGAGGACATCAATGACCGGCGCTTTGAGATCCGCAGCGGCCTTTTTGGGATGGCTCTGCTCGCGCTCTCCCGCGGGCCGCTCGATCCCGCTACGTTGGGCGCCGCCTCAGCCTCGGCGCCCGACCTGGAGCACATCTTTCCGCGGTTGCGTCCGAGTGGCCGCAAGCTGTTCCACGGCAGGCGTGGCTGGCATCGCGCCGGTAGCTTCCGCGCAGACGTTCAGCTCGTCTTGGCGGGACTGATCATCGGCTCGCTCCTGAAACCGCCGCGTTGGGGCCTTCGGTCAAGCTCAGCCTCTCCTCGGCACGCCCCCCGCTCGGCTGAGATCGAGGTTCAGCTCGGCGCCCAGCAGCCGCGCCGCAGCGCCGATGACGTGTACTCGTGGGCACGCCCAAGCGAGAACGGGTATGCCAGTTACCTTGCGACGCCCGGCCCGGGTGACAGCGAGGGTGGCGACATCTATTGAATCCCCAGGAGCTCGCGAGTGGCGCGCGCCGCGACAACGTCTTCGCGGGCATGGATCACGACCACGGACGGGGCGTGCCCGGACGGCGAGATCGTGGCGTCCGGTGCAGCTGCCGCGTTTGCCTCAACATCAAGCTCGACGCCGAGAAAACCGAGGCGGTTGCAAATTGACGCACGCACCAGCGCCGAGTGCTCGCCGATTCCCGCCGTGAAGACGAGCGCGTCGAGCCCGCCGGCGGCCACAGTCATCGCACCGATCGCGGTCGCGACGCGGTAGGCGAAGACCTCGATCGCGAGACGCCCGCCATCGTCGTTCGAGCGCTCGAGTTCTTCGACGTCGCCAGACAACCCAGAAAGGCCGAGCAGTCCGGACTCGTGCTCGATCATGTCGTCCAGCTCGTCGAGCGTCAGGCGGTGGCGAAGCAAGTAGAGAACCGCGCCCGGATCGACCGAGCCGGGCCTCGTGGCCATCGGCACGCCCTCCAGCGGCGTGAAGCCCATCGTCGTGTCGACCGACCGCCCATCGCGCACGGCCGTGACCGAGCAGCCGCCACCAAGGTGGCAGACAACGAGCCGCGAGACCGGCATCCGTTCGCTCGCCCACTGGACCGAGAGGCCGTGGAAGCCGAAGCGGCGGATGCCCCAGTCCTCGCGAACGTGTTGCGGCAGCGCGTACGTGGCTGCCTCGGCGGGGATCGTGGCGTGGAACGCGCTATCGAAGACCGCAACATGCGTGCGTGCAGGCAATTGGGCGCGCGCATTTCGGATCGCAGCCAGTGCCGGCGTGTTGTGAAGCGGCGCCAGCTCCGTGACAGCTGCCAGCTCGGACTCAACTTCATCGTCGATCACGACTGGTTCGCGAAAGCGGAGACCGCCGTGGACGACCCGGTGTGCGATACCCGCAAGGTCGGGCGGCGCTTGCTCGAGCGCATCGAGGTGAAGCGTTGCTCCGTCGGCGTCCACGACGGACAGCTTCACGCTCGTCGACCCGGCGTTGACGACGAGAATCCGGCTCAGTACGGCCAGACCCAGTCGCGAATCGCGGGTTCGTCTTCGCCGCGCTCGCGCGTGTACGCCCGAGCGCGAAGTCTGCGGTCGCTCATCTCCTGCCGCAGTCGGCCGCAACTGTCGGCAAGGCCGGGCACACGGTCGATTACGTCGATGACCAGATGGAAGCGGTCGAGATCGTTGAGCATCACCATGTCGAACGGCGTCGTGGTGGTCCCCTCTTCCTTGTAGCCCCGCACGTGCAGGTTGACGTGGTTCGTTCGCCGGTAGGTGAGCCGGTGGATCAGCCAGGGGTAACCGTGGTAGGCGAAGACGACCGGCCGGTTGGTCGTGAACAGCGCGTCGAACTCGCCGTCCGAGAGGCCGTGGGGGTGTTCCGTTTCCGGCTGCAGTCGCATCAGATCGACCACGTTGACGACACGGACCTTGAGCTCCGGCAGGTGCTCGCGCAGCAAGGCCGCGGCCGCAAGCGTCTCGAGCGTCGGGATGTCACCGCAGCAGCCGAGAACGACATCGGGCTCGCCCTCGTCGTCGTTCGAGGCCCATTCCCAGATCCCGGCGCCGCGCGTGCAATGGACGATCGCGTCATCCATTGAGAGGTAGTTCAGGGCCGGCTGCTTGCCGGCGACGATCACGTTGACGTAGTTGCGGCTGCGCAGGCAGTGATCGGCGACCGACAACAACGAATTCGCGTCCGGGGGCAGGTAGACGCGGATCACCTCCGCTTTTTTGTTGACGACGTGGTCGATGAAGCCCGGATCTTGATGCGAGAAGCCGTTGTGATCCTGGCGCCACACATGTGAGCTGAGGAGGTAGTTCAGCGATGCGATGGGCCGCCGCCAGGGAATCTCGCGAGTGGACTTCAGCCACTTCGCATGCTGGTTGAACATCGAGTCGACGATGTGGATGAACGCCTCGTAGCAGTTGAAGAGGCCGTGCCTGCCCGTGAGGAGGTAGCCCTCGAGCCAGCCTTGGCATTGATGTTCCGACAGCACCTCGATGACCCTCCCTGCCGGCCTGAGGTTCTCGTCCGTCGCCAGGATCTCCGCCTCCCAGGCCTTGTCGGTTACGGAGAAGACGTCGCCGAGCCGGTTCGACGCTGTCTCGTCGGGGCCGAAGATCCGGAAGTCGTCGGGGTTCGCTGCGACCACGTCGGCGAGGAATCGCCCGAGGACGCGAGTCGGCTCGCTCAGCGTCGCGCCCGGCTTCTCGACCTCGACCGCGTACTTCCGGAAGTCGGGAAACGCGAGGTCGCGGAGCAACTCGCCGCCGTTCGCGTGCGGGTTTGCGCTCATGCGCCGTTCGCCAAGCGGCGGCAGTCCTGCGAGCGCGGGTACGAGCCGTCCCCTCTCGTCGAAGAGCTCCTCGGGCCCGTAGCTGCGGAGCCAGGTCTCGAGGATCTGGAGGTGCTCCGGGTTCTCGCGAACGTCGGTCATCGGCACCTGGTGCGACCGCCACGTTCCCTCGACCGGCAACCCGTCCACTTCTTTCGGCCCGGTCCAGCCCTTCGGCGTCCGCAGAACGAGCATCGGCCATGCGGGTCGCTCGGTGACGCCTTCCTCGCGCGCTGCGCGCTGGATCTCCGCGATTCCGTCGAGCGCTTCGCCGAGAGCCGCGGCGAAAGACTGGTGCACGGCAGGGGGCTCGTCGCCGGCGACGACGAGCGGGTGCCAGCCGTAGCCCGCGAGTAGGGAGACCAGCTCGTTTTCGGGTATCCGGGCGAGCACCGTCGGGTTCGCGATCTTGTAGCCGTTCAAATGCAGGATCGGCAGGACGGCGCCGTCGGTCGCCGCGGTCAGGAACTTGTTGCCGTGCCAGCCGGTTGCCAGCGGACCGGTCTCGGCCTCACCGTCGCCGACGACGCAGGCGACGAGCAGATCCGGATTGTCGAACGCCGCCCCGAAGGCGTGTGCAAGCGCGTAACCGAGCTCGCCGCCCTCGTGGATCGACCCGGGAGTCTCTGGCGCGACGTGGCTGGGTACTCCGCCCGGAAACGAGAACTGCCGGAAAAGCTGCCTGAGCCCGTCTTCATCCTGCCCGATGTGCGGATAGCGCTCGGTGTACGTTCCTTCGAGGTAGGCGTTCGCTACCAGCGCAGGGCCGCCGTGACCGGGCCCGGTGACATAGATCGCGCTGAGATCCCGGGCGCGGATCGCACGATTCAGATGCGCGTAGACGAGGTTGAGCCCCGGCACGGTTCCGAAGTGGCCCAGCAGCCGCGGCTTGACATGGTCACGCTCGAGGGGCTTGCGCAGCAGCGGGTTGTCGAGCAGGTACACCTGGCCGACCGAGAGGTAGTTCGCCGCACGCCAATACGCATCGATCGAGCGAAGCTCGTCGCTCGAAAGGGTCGATGTCATCGAGGCGGGGAGGCTCATCTCGAACGCTCGAAGATGACGAGCACGCTCAGCCGTTCGTAGCCGACGAAGCGATGCTCGGCGCCTGCGGGAACGAAGACGGCATGGCCCTCGCGCAACTCGACCGACGTCCCCTCGACCTTCAGCGTGCCGCTGCCTTCGAGGACGACGTAGACCTCGTCGTCCTCATGAGGCTGCTGCCGGTCGGGCTCCGGAGCGACGAGAACGTAGACGCCGATCTCGAGACCTGCCGACGAGTGGACGACCTCGTAGCCGCCCGTGCCGCCAGCGAGCTTCCGCTTCACGTCGTCGATGCCGAAGGGCTCCGCGACCGCCAGCGGTGCTGTAATCCGCCCTCCCTCGCCGTTATCCATATTCGCTCCGATGGGCGGGGTCTAGCATCTCGGCGCCAGCTCGGGCAAGCCCACGTCGACGCTGACGCCGCAGCGTGGCCGGCGAGGATGGGCTCTGCTCGCTCCGCGAGAAAGCGCGAGGTAGCGGCCGAAAGATCTTCCCGCGTGGCCACCAGGGCGCTTAGGCACCTCTGGAGTGGCCCCGGGAGGGATCGAACCTCCGCACGCGGATTCGAAGTCCGCCGCTCTATCCACTGAGCTACGGGGCCGCTAAGGAGTCAGGGTAGACGAGGTTCGGCGGCTTCTCACCGCGCGCAACCGCGAGCAAGTTGTCGACGAGCACGCGCGTCATCGCCTCGCGTGTCTCGGCCGTTGCACTGCCGATGTGCGGGGTCAAGACCACGTTCGGCAACCCGAGCAGCTCGTCGGGCACGTTCGGCTCGTGCGCGAAGACGTCGAGACCAGCCTCGATCCGCCCGGAGACGAGCTCGTGTACGAGCGCGGGCTCGTCGACGATCAGGCCACGCGCGGTGTTGATCAGGCACGCACCGTCGCGAAGCAGCGCCAGCCGCGCCGCGTCGAGCAAGCCCTGCGTCTCGCTTGTCAGTGGCACGTGAAGCGTCACCGCATCGGCTGTTGCGAGCAGCTCGTCGAGCTCATGCCAGCCGCCGTCGCGGCGACGCCTCGAGTGATGGATCACGCGCATCTCGAACGCCTCCGCACGCCGTGCGACGGCGCGGCCGATCCTGCCGAGACCCACGATGCCGAGCGTCGCACCGGCGACGGCGCGGCCGAGGTAGTCGGGGTCGGCCCAACCGCCGACCCATCGGCCCTCGCGGACTGCTCGGTCGCCGACGACGACCCGCCTCCTGACCGCAAGGAGTAGAGCGAAGGTCAGGTCGGCCGTCGCGGACGTCAAAACGCCCGGCGTGTTCGTGACCATGACACCCCTCGCCGCGCAAGCCGCGACGTCGATCGAGTCGTAGCCGACGCCGTAGTTCGCGATCAACCGGAGGTTCGGCAGCAGCTTGAGCGTCCGGCCGTCGATCGTCTCGCCGACGACGGCAAGCGCCTCGACATCGTCGCCGGCGCCTTCGATTCCGTCCGGCAACGCCGCCGCCAGGTACTCGACGTCGTCGAGCTCGTCCCAGGCCGGGCCGGGGAAGCGGCGAGAGGCCAGGATCTTCAAGCCGCGGCTATTCTGTCCCGGCCGCGCGGTGGCGGTAGCTCAGTTGGTAGAGCCCCGGGTTGTGGTCCCGGTGGTCGGGGGTTCGAGTCCCCTCCGCCACCCTCTTCTAGGGATCACGGCAAGCGCCTTTGCAAACCGGGATTCGACGGACGCCCCGGCAAAGCCGGGACGTCCTCTGAGTCGGCGTTTGCGAGCCGCGCCCGCGCATGTCGGGCGCGGCGACTTACCGCACCGAATCGATCAACCTGTCCGCCGGGTTCCAGATTGCGGCTTTCGCGCCCGGGCTCGTCTTCATGACGGAGAGATGGTCGGCCACGAAGGATCCCTTCGACCTCACGCCGATCAACTGGACCTGCGAGCTGGGGAAGCCGGCCGCATCCAGTCGCTCCAGGAGAAGGTGTGTGCCGCTGCTTCCGACGTCGGTGTCCCTGTCGCCGAGCATGAATACGAGCTTCAGCCTCGAGTCGAGCTTGTTCAGCGGGCCGAGCCGCTCGAATTGGGCATTGATGGGCGTGAAGATCGCCAACACCGCGGCCGGTTCCTGCCCGCGCGCGGCCCGGATGGCTGCGTAGTCGACGGCAATCCGCCCGCCGCGCGAATAGCCGATCACGACGACCGGCACGTGAGGATTGCCGAGCCGCGGCCTCGCTTCGGCGAGCGCCGCATCGATGTTCGAATACGGGTCCGGCGAGCCGCCGACCTCGTAGCGCGGATAGACGACATCGCTTCCCTCGGCCGCCAGGTGCTTCAACCAGGGAACGTGGTTCGCCGGCGTCTCCTCGGTCGGACCGCCGTAGCCATGGAGGAAAATCACGAGCGACCGCGGCTTGCCGCTCGCGGCGTAGAACCAGACCTCCTTGGCGCC
>DASQWX010000109.1:0-5669 GCA_035640035.1 Gaiellaceae bacterium | reverse complement strand
CTCGATGTTCGAGGACGGGCTGAACCCCGAAGATCTGCTGGGCCGGCGGTTCGGCCACCACCTGAACTTCTGGAGCCTCTCGGAAGGGAAGCTGATCCAACGCGTCGACCTGGGCGACGAGCACCAGATGGTGCTCGAGCTGAGGCCCGCGCACGATCCACGGCAGACATGGGGGTTCGTCGGCATCGTGATCAGCGTCGCCGACCTCTCCGCCTCCGTCTGGCTCTGGCACCGCGAAGGCGACCGCTGGCAGGTGAAGAAGGTGATCACCATCCCCGCCGAGCCGGCGGACGCGTCGGAGCTCCCGCCGGCGCTGCAGCCCTTCGGCGCGGTTCCGCCGCTCGTGACCGACATCGACCTGTCGGTCGACGATCGCTGGCTGTACGTGTCCTGCTGGGGAACCGGCGAGCTCAAGCAGTACGACGTCAGCGACCCGCGCAACCCAAAGGAGACGGGTTCGGTGCACCTCGGCGGGATCGTCCGCGGCGCGGCGCACCCAGCGGCGCAGGACCTGCGGTTGAGGGGCGGGCCTCAGATGGTGGAGATCAGCCGGGACGGCCGACGCGTCTATCCGACCAACTCGCTCTATGCCGCCTGGGACGACGTCTTCTATCCCGAGGGCGTCGGCGCCTGGATGGCGCGCATCGACGCGAACACCGACATCGGCGGTATGACTGTCGATCCTCGCTTCTTCCCGCACGGCGACGACTTCCGCGGGCGCCGGGTACACCAGACCCGCCTTCAGGGCGGGGACGCGTCGAGCGACTCCTACTGCTTCGTCGACTAGTGCCACGTCTGAGCGCTGCCCGCCGCGGCCGACTCGCCGGGCGGGCGGCGCCCGCGAGGAAGGGCAGCTGGGAATCGGGTCGGCCGACGTACGCGACGGCTCACCCGGCGGCCGCGAGTGGATGCGGAGGATCGAGGATCCCGTCATCCCTCGTCACTGAGTAGTTCCGACCCGAATCTCGATGCGGTGTCGTTCGCGGGGGTGAGTCCCGTGCCTCTCGTAGCTCATTTGCAGGCACTTTCATCCCGCGGCGGATGCATCTGCCAGGCGCGCGGCCCCGGCGGAAGGCGCTCCACTCCCGGGATAGCACGGCACCGGCACCGCCCATCGTCCGTGCTAGCGGACCCAGAGTTGGTCGACCAGTACGCCCCACAAGGGATGGAACTGGTAGTTGCCGACGCGTTTCGAGACGAAGTCCGACGTCTTCGGAGTGACGGTCGGGAGCCAGACCGCGCGGTCGACGAGCTCCTGGTCGACCGTTGCCCAGACGGCATTCGCCGCCTCGGGGCGCGCGACCTGAAGGGCAATCGCGCGGTCGATCTTCCGATCGACGGCGGGATCACAGAAGCCGATGTTGTTGTTGAAGTCGCTTTCCGGCCGGTATTCGCGGCAGCTGAGCTTCAGCTCGATGAAGTCCGAGGCTGTCGGATAGTCGGCTCCCCAGCCGCCGGACACGACTTGTGCTCGAGTCGAGCCTCGGCCGACGGTCCGCTGGAACACCGACACCGGGACGGTCTTCAGCGCCGCGCGGTAGCCGATCCGGCGCAGTGTCCGAACAACCAGCATCCCTTCCTCGTACGCGATGGCCGGCGCCCGCGTGTCCCATACGAGCACCTTCATTCCCTTCGTCCCCGAGGCCGCGACGAGGCGGCGGGCCCGAGCCAGGTTGTACCGATACGGGCAATAGCGGCGATAGCCGCCCATCTCCGGCGGCAGGATCTGGCAGGTCGTCTCTGCGGCGTTGGCTCCGCCGTAGAGAGCGACCACGGCGCGCCGCTCGACGCCTTCGTTGAGCGCGCGTCGCACGCGCAAGTCGTTGAACGGGCGGACGGTTGTGTTGAGGACGAAGTAGTCGGTGGCCATCAGCGGCTGCTCGTGCAGTTGCGCGGCAAAACGCGTCGCCACCTCGCTTCGTCGATTGGCGGGCAGCGCTTCGAGGTCCAGCATCCAGTCGGCGCGGCCGTTTTCGATCGCGGTGACGGCGCGTTCGGGCTTGACTCCGAGCTTCCAGACAATCGAGTCCGCGTATCCATCCGGTTGAGCGGCCTTTGACCACTCGCGGAAGACCGGGTTGCGGGCCAAGCGAAGCTCGTGCGCCGGCCGGTACGACGTGATCCGGTAGGGCCCGGTGGCCGGTAGCGAAGCCGAACCCAGATCTTGCGCCGGCGTTCCCTTCGGCAGGACGTAAGCGAAGGGGAGCGCAAGCTTGTAAAGGAAGTCGGGATCGGGCTCCGCGAGACGGAACGTGACCGTGCGAGTCGCATCGTCGGCGAGGATGCCCCGCGAGAGGTCGCACCTGTTCGGGTGGCGGACGCAAGCCTCCGCGCCCGCGATCGCGGAGTAGAAGCTCGCACCGGGAGAGCCTCCCTCGAACAGATCCTCGAACGACGGCCGAACGTCGGACGCACGTACGACCCGGCCGGTCGAGTAGCGGATCCCGGGCCGGAGCGTGAACGAATAGCTCGTCGTGCCGGCCTGCGCCGTCGGAAGCGATACGGCCAGGTCCGGGACGAGCTGCGTTCCCTCGCTGCCACCGGCGTGCTTGAACGTCACCAATCCGTCATTCGTCATCCCGCGCAGCTGAGGCGCCTGCAGCGATGTCAGGAATCTGGGGTCGAGCGTCTCGAACGATGGCTCCGACGCGATCAGCACGAGCGTTCCACCGCGGTGGGTGGGGCCCTGCTCGCGAACCGCAATCCAGCTCGACCTGGCCGCCGGCGCGACCCCAGTCGGCCGGCTGCGGAAGCGCGCCCGCCTGACGACGACGTTTCGGCGCGGGTCAATGAGCGCAGCCGAGTCGTCGAACTCATCCGTGACCCAGACGCCTGCCCGGCTGACGGCGACCGCGTCGGGCCCGTTCCCGACGCGGACCGTCGCCTCGACGGTGCCGCGCCTGGGATCGACTCTCGAAACGGTTCCGTCGAGGCTGTTCGCCACCCAGACCGAACCGGCTCCGTATGAGAGCGCCACGGGGCCGCCACCGACGGCGACGGTCTGCGTCACCGTGTCCGTTCCGGGATCGATGCGCGCGACGCTTCGACCACCCTCGCTCGCGACCCAGACGGCGCCGTCGCCGAAGGCGAGCGTCGTCGGCGCCACGTCCAAGTGAATGGTCCTAACCGTCTGCCCGGTTGTCGCGTCGATCTGGACGACGCCGTTGGAGCTTGGTACCGCAACCCAGACCGACGCGTCGCCGACGGCGACGTCGGCAGGCCTCGCGCCGAGCGGGATCGTCTGCACGACACTGTCCGTGCCGGGGTCGATTCGCGAGAGCGTGCCGCTGAGACTGTTCGTCACCCAAACGGCGCCGCTTCCGACCGCGATGCCCGTCGGACCGCTCCCAACGCGCAGGGTGTCGCGAACCGCCTGTCGCGTCGGGTCGATCCGGACGACCGTCTGCGCGTCTGACGAGATCGCCCACAGCGAACCGAAGCCTGCTGCGACCCCCGACGGAGGAGCTTGCAAGTCCACGACTCCGCGAACGCCTCCGTCCGGGCCGACGAGCGCCAAGGCGTCTCGGTTGATCGTGCCGGTGGCGCGGCTCGATCCGAGCAGGGCGAGCGGTATCGCAACCGCAGCCGAGACGACCGCCAGAAACGTGACGATCGCCCCGCCGACGAGCCACTTTCGCGGCCGCGAGCCGGCCGCGACGCCGGCCTGGCGCGCGGGGTCGGCGGGCGGAGGCGGGCCGGCCGCCGGCGGCGGGACCGTCGCCACTCCGCCGCCGTCCGGCACCGCGAGCACGTCGTCCTGGCGCAGGATCGCGCGCTCGATAGCTCGCAACCCGGGGCCTGGCTCAAGACCGAGCTCCTCGATGAAGTAGCCGCGCGACTCGCGATAGACCTGTAGCGCCTCTGCCTGCCGACCGGAGCGGTAGAGCGCCAGCATCAGCTGTCCTCGGAGCCGCTCGCGAAGCGGGTTTTGAGCCACGAGCGTCTCCAGCTCTGGGATTGCTGCCTCGTGTCGCCCGAGCGCGAGGTCCGCCTCGATCCGATCTTCGAGCGCCTGGAGCCGCAACTCCTCGAGCCGGTCGATCTCGACTCGAGCGAAGTCCTCGAACTCCAGATCGGCAAGGGGACGCCCGCGCCAAAGATCGAGGGCCTCGCGCAGCTTCGCCGCCGCCCTCTCCGGGGCGTACGTCGCGAGAGCGCGACGCCCTTCCTCGAGGAGCCGGTCGAAGCGGTCGAGGTCGAGCTGGCCATAGTCGACGCGAAGCAGATATCCGGGCGAGCGAGTGACGATCGTCGGCTCGCCCGTGGGGTCGGAATGGAGCGTCTTGCGCAACCGTGACACGTACGTCTCGAGCGTGTGCGAGGCCCTCGGAGGCGGCTTTGCGCCCCAGAGTTCGTCGATCAGGACGTCGCGAGAGACGACCTCGTTCGCGTGAAGGAGCAGGATCGCCAACAGTGCGCGCTGCTTCGCCCCCCCGAGAGCTAGCGGTCGCCCTCCGCTCCAAACCTCGAGCGGGCCGAGCACCTTGAAGTCCATCGCCCTCCCGTTTTTCTCGTCTAGCTAAGCACGAAGCGCACGAGCCGCATAGAGCGCGACGAGTGAGTGCGAGCCGCTGCGAGCGAACCGCGAGCAGCCGGAGCGAGGGTCAGCGTCTGGACTCGGCGCCTCGAAAGGAGACTCCATGCGGAAGCTGATCGTCTTCGCGCTCTTCGCCGCCGCGGTCGCAGCCCTTGCCGCGACCCCTGCGGCGGCGAGACCGCGCGGCGTCAACGGCAAGATCGTCACCAACAGCGACAACCTCGTCACAGGCCACGAGGAGGTCTACACGGTCGACCCTGACGGAACCGACCAGCACCTGATCTCGAGCGACGAAGCCGAGGTCGGCCAATGGTCACCGGACGGGTCGATGTTTGCCCTCTTCAGCACCGCCGGCGAGAGCCTCTTCAATCCCGACACCGGGATCGGGATCAACTACGGACTGCCCGACACGCGATATCCCGGTCTACTCCTGTTCTGCGGCGTTTGGTCGCCGGACGGAGGTCGACTCGCTTGCGAAGGGTTCGGGCTAACCGACCCGAACCGGACCGGCGTCTACACGCTTCGCGCCTCGGACGGCGGCGACCTGCAGCAGGTGACGTCAGAACCGAACGGCGACGACGCTCCCGGCGACTACTCGCCGAACGGGAAGCTCCTGCTGATCACGAAGGCGATCTTCGACCCCTGCTGCACACTAGGCCTGTACACCGTGAGGACCGACGGCACCGGCCTGCGGAGGATCCTCCCGGAGGGGATGGACTTCCGCTTCGGCTCCGGCAGTTGGTCGCCGCAGGGGAACGAGATCGTCTTTTCGTCCCACTTCCCCACCGGTGACTACCACAGTTCGATCTGGGTCGTCCATTCCGACGGCACCGGCCTGCGGCAGCTGCCGGTGGCCGGCCCCTGCGGCGGTCTCGAGGCCGACCCGACGACGATCGGCTGCTTCAACCCGATCTGGTCGCCGGACGGGAAGAAGATCGTCTTCGGACGGAACGCCGACGACGACCAGCGTGACCTGTACACCGTCAATGCCGACGGGAGCGGCCTGTTCCAGGTCACCCACACCCCGAACATCAGCGAGTTCGGCGGGGACTGGGGGACGCATCCCGTGACGCCGTAGCAGGGCTTCCAGCAGTGGCGGCGAGCCACAGCTCGTCGCCGCTGCCGTCGCTCA
>DASQWX010000108.1:0-12146 GCA_035640035.1 Gaiellaceae bacterium | reverse complement strand
TTTCGCTACGGGCGCTCGGAGATGCAGATCCACTTCGCGCTCTCCGAGCCGCCGCGCTGGGAGGGGGACGAGCGGCTCGCCGAGACCGCGATCGTCCATCTGACGCCTGGCCTGGACGGCGTCTCACGCGCGGTGAACGAGGCCGAGCGCGGCCTCTTGCCGGCCGAGGCGACGGTCGTCGTCGGCCAGCCGCTCACGATGGATCCCTCGCGCGCTCCTGCCGGTGCCGGTCTCCTCTGGATCCAGCTCCAGGAGCTTCCGTGGCAGGTGAAGGGAGACGCAGCCGGCGAGCTCGACGCCGGCGACGGCAGCTGGACAGAGGGCCTGCGTGAGCGCTACGCCGACCGGATCCAGGCCCGGATCGCCGCCCATGTCCCGAACCTGGAATCGGCGCTGCGTAGGCGAGTCGTCCTCTCGCCGGCCGACCTCGAGGCCGCGAACATCAACCTCGTCCACGGTGATCCCTACTCGGGCTCGCTCGTTCTCGACCAGAACCTCCTGTGGCGACCGTTCGCCGCGAATCCGGGCCACGGGACGCCTGTGCGGCGGCTCTGGCAAATCGGCGCGAGCACCCATCCTGGCCCTGGCCTCGGCGCCGGCTCCGGGACACTCGTGGCGAACCGGCTGCTCGAGCCGACAGTCGTCGGGCGCCTGCGGAGCCGGATCGGTCGATGAGCGGACGGGTCTCGATCTCGCAGATAACCACCGTGAAGCAGTCCTTCGCGGACGATCTCGACGCGTACGGCGCCGCAGGGGCCGACGGGATCGGGATCTGGGAGATGAAGCTCGAGGACGACTCGCTCCAGCGATTCCGCCAGAGCGGGCTCGAGGCGGCCGCAGCAGTGCCGGCCGTCCCTTCGATCCTGCCCTTGCCGCTGATGGAGGGACCGGCCGACCCGGGCGCTCGCGTCGAGGCGATCTGCGCCTCGATCAGCCGGCTCGCGCCGTTCAAGCCGCCCTGCGTCCTTTTCCTCACCGGGCCGGGCGACGATCGCGAGGCGATCCTCGAGGGACTGCGCGCGATCGGCGCCGAGGGGGCCCGGTCGGGGATCCGGGTCGCGCTCGAGCCGATCCAGCGAGACTTCGCCCATCTCTGGACGGTCGTCAGCTCACTGGACGAGGCGGCCGGGCTGATCGACGATTCCGGCGCCGACGTCGGGCTGATGTACGACACGTGGCATCTCTGGCGCGAGCCGTTGGAGGAGATCGCGAGCCACCGCGAGCGCATCTACGGGGTCCACCTCGCCGACTGGCGCGAGCCGACGCGCAACACGAACGACCGCGCCCTTCCGGGAGAGGGTGTGATCGACTTCGGCCCGATCCTCGACGCCCTGCGTTGGGAAGGGCTGTTCGACCTCGAGATCTTCTCGGACGAGGAGCTGTCCGACTCCCTCTGGCAGGAAGACCCCCGCGAGCTGGCGGCTCGCGGGGTCGCACGGGTACAGGAGGTCCTGTCGAACGCGTCTGCGTAGTCGGGGCCGGCGTGATCGGCAGCCTGTTCGCGGGGCATCTCGCCCGCATTTGCGAGACGACGGTCCTGTGCCGTCGCGAGGCGCACGCCGCGGCGCTCAACGAACTCGGTCTCCGGGTCACTGGACGACACGACGTTCATGTCGAGGTTCGAGCCGCCACACGGCCCGAGGCCCTACCTGAGCCGGGGCTCGTGATCGTGGCGGTGAAGACGACCGAGCTCGGCTCGGCCGCCGATCGGCTCGCCGGACACTGGCCCAGCGCGGCGGTTATGACCGTCCAGAACGGTCTCGGCGCCGAGGCGGCGTTCGCCGACCGCGGTCCGTGGTGTCTGATCTCCGCGGTGACCTTCATGAGCGGCACGAAGCATTCGGACAGGGAGGTCGAGTACATCCTCGACACCGAGACCTGGCTCGGGCCCTACGGCGAGACTCCATACGAGCTCGTCGAGGACGTGGCCGATCTGCTCGTCCGGTCGGGGCTCAAGGCGCGCGCGTTCCCTGATCTGCGGCCGGCGCAGTGGTCGAAGCTGATCTTCAATGCGACCGTGAACTCCGTCGCCGCGCTGACGGAGCTTCCCCACGACCCGCACTTCGCCGCGCGCGACCGCGTGGAGGATCTCGGGCACCTCGTCTACGACCTGATGGTGGAAGGCAAGCGAGTCGCCGCCGCCGCTGGTGTGGCGCTGCACGAGGACCCCTGGGAGATGAACGTCCACGCGACGGAGCGCGGCAGCCGCCATTACCCGTCGATGCTCGAGGACGTCCACGCGCGCCGGCCGACCGAGGTCGACCAGATCAGCGGCGCGCTCGTCCGCGAGGCGGAGAGGCTCGGCGTCCCGGTGCCCCTGCACTCGGCGCTCTGGCGGCTCGTGAAGGCGAGAGAGGCGTCCTGGTCAACCAAAGATCCGCCTGGACCGTAGTAAGTTCTACGCGGAAGGATCGGGTCACACGAGAGGAGGCGCAGTGAAGAAGACCACCAGGTGGGCCGCTCTGGCGGTGCTCCTCGGCGCGGCGGTGGCGGCCATCACGTTCGCGGCGACGACACGTGGCGAGGCGGCGACTTCGGCAAAGCCCATCATCATTGGCGCGGCCGTCGATCTGACGGGGGCGATGAAGCCGTTCGACAGCGCGGCGCTGCTAGCGGCTCAGATCGAGGCGAAGAAGAAGACTGTGAACGGCCGCCCGTTCAAGGTCATTGTCTGCAACACGCAGCTCGACAAGGACAAGACCAAGGCGTGCGCCGACAGCCTGCTCGCCAAGGGCGCAGTCGCTCTCCTCGTGACGTGCGACGTCGAATACGCGGCGCCGGCGACGCAGGAGGCGATCAACGCCGGCAAGCTCGCGCTCGGCTCATGCATCGGCACCGACCAGCAGGGGCCGAAGCGGTTCGGCTCGAAGGGCAAGCTCGCGTTCAGCTTCGGCAACGTGGCGCAGGACGAGGGCGCTGCGATGGCCGAGTACGCCTACAAGGTGAAGAAATGGAAGAAGGCGATCACCGTCACCGACAACCTGCTCGTCTACTTCCAGACCGTCGTCAAGGCGTTCACCACGCGGTACACGCACCTCGGCGGCAAAATCGTCCGCAAGGAGAGCTTCACGAACTCAGCCTTCGGGGGGCCGAACCAGGTTCCGAGCCTCGTCAACCGGCTCCGGAACACGAGCGGGGCCCAGGTGATCGTCACCTCGACGACGTTCGGCGACTGGCCCGCGATCATGCAGGGCGTCCGGAGCTTGCGCGTGAAGACGCCGATCATGAACTCGTGGGCAGGCGACGGGACAAACTGGTATCCGAAGAACCCGAAGGTGACGAAGTACTGGTACGTCACCTTCGCGTCGATCTTCGGCGACGATCCCAACCCGGCCGTGCGGCGCCTCTTCAGGACGATCAAGCGGCAGGCCGGCACGCCTCCGACCGGCAGCTTCGTCACCGGCGCGACCGTGATCGACGCGCTGGCGACGGCGATCAAGCGGGCCCACGGCTCGACGAAGGGAAGCGTCCTCGCGAACCAGTTCGAGCACTTCCGGGGCCTGGCGACGATCTCGGGCAAGATCAGCTTCTCGAAGAAGTTCCACACGGTCTTCGGTCGCTCGTACCGGGTGATCGAGGTCGAGAAGAACAAGGGCAAGTACGTCGGGAGCATCTCGGCCGGGACGCCGGCCAACGTCGGCCCCTGACGCGTGTCGGTGCCGGAAGCGGTGCCTGAGAATCGGTGGCCCGGAGAGACGCTCCGGGCCACCGGCGTCTCCCGGTCCTTTTCCGGCATCGACGCGCTGCGGGACGTCACCCTCGAGTTGCACAGGCACGAGGTCGTCGGCCTGATCGGCCCCAACGGTGCCGGCAAGACGACGCTCGTGAACGTCATGAGCGGCTTCGACTTTCCGACCGTGGGCAGGGTCGAGTTCGCAGGTAAGGACATGACGCGCTGGAGCCCGAGCAGGCGGGGGCGAGCGGGCCTCGCGCGGACGTTCCAGCACAGCCGCTCGTTCCGTGGTCTCACCGTGCGCGAGAACGTCGAGGTCGCCGCACTCGGGGTGCGGGCCGGGCGCCGGGAGGCTCGGCGCCGCGCCGACCGCCTGCTCGACCTGCTCGAGCTGGGCCACCGCGCGGACGCGGAGGCGGCCTCGCTCCCGCATGGTGACGAGCGGAAGCTCGGTGTCGCCCGGGCGCTGGCGTGCAATCCGCGGTACGTGCTCCTGGACGAGCCCGCGGCGGGGCTTCCCGACGACGAGGTTCCGGACTTCGCCGCTGTCGTTCGCGCCGTGCGGGACGACTTCGAGGCCGGCGTCCTCCTGATCGAGCACAACATGGCGCTCGTGATGTCGGTCTGCGACCGCATTCACGTGCTCGACGAGGGACGGACGCTCGCTGCCGGGACGCCTGCGGAGATCAGAGGCAATCTGGACGTGGCGGCCGCGTATCTCGGCGACACGGCCGTGGAGGCTCCCGCGAATGCCTAAAGCGCTTCTGGAGGTCGAGCAGCTCGAGGTCGCCTACGACGGCGTGCCGGCGGTTCGCGGCCTGAGCTTCGGCGTCGGACAGGGGGAGATCGTCGGCTTGATCGGGCCCAACGGCGCCGGAAAGACCACGACCCTGCACGCGATCATGGGCATGGTTCGTCCATCGCAGGGCGACATCCGCCTCGCCGGCCGCTCGATCCGGGGCCTCGCGCCGGAGCGTATCGCCAGAGCCGGGGTTGCGCTCGTCCCGGAAGGCAGGCGGATCTATCCGAACCTGACCGTGGAGGAGAACCTCAGGCTCGGCCTGGCGGCGAATCGAGGCGCCCGAGAGAGCGAGGTAATCGAAGGGCTGCGCGAGCTCTTCCCGATCCTCGGGCGCTACCGCAACCGTGCCGGGGGCGTGCTCTCGGGTGGCGAGCAGCAGCAGCTGGCGATCGCCCGGGCGCTTGCCGCCGAGCCGGATCTCGTCCTCCTCGACGAGCCCTCCCTCGGGCTCGCGCCCACGGTGATCGACGCAGTCTTCGACCGGCTCGCACAGATCCGCGAGCGCGGCGTCACGACGCTGCTCGTCGAGCAGCGAGCCCAGCGGACGGTCGCCTTCGCGGACCGGACATACGCGCTCTCGAACGGGGAGCTCAGGGAGACGTTCGGGCCGGCCGACGCCAGCAAGACCGAGAGGCTCGTGGCCGCGTACTTCGGCTGATGCTCCAAACGGCGTTCAACGCGCTTGCCCTCGGGTCCGTCTACGCGCTCATGGCGGTCGGAATCGGACTCGTCTTTGGCGTGCTTCGGCTCGTCAACTTCGCGTACGGCCAGCTGATCATGGCCGGGGCGTACACCCTTGCGATCGGAAGCGAGCACAACTGGCCCGACTGGGCGTCGGTCCTCGCGTGCTTCGGGGTCGTCATCGCTCTCTCGCTCCTGATGGAGATGGGGCTCTTCCGGCCGCTGCGCGGCTCGTCGCCCGCGACCATGCTCGTCGCGACCTTCGCCGTCGCGTTCCTGCTCCAGGCGATCGCGCTGCTCAAGTTCGGGCCGCTCGTGAAGGCGGCGACGATCTTCCCCGGGCTCTTCGATCCGGTCGCGCACGGTCAGTTCGAGACGGTGAGGAAGATCACGATCGTCGCGATCGTCACCGCAATCGTCGCCCTCGCCGCGGTGACGCTCCTGCTGGCGAAGACGACGATCGGGCTGCACATGCGGGCTGCCTCGGCCGACTTCCGGACGGCGCGCCTGATCGGCGTGAAGGCGAACGAGGTCGTGATGCTGGCAGTCCTCCTCTCCGGCGTCCTCGCGGCGGCCGTGAGCGTCATCCTCGTCGTCGAGGATCCGTTCGTCGAGCCTCAATTCGCCTTGCGCGACACGATCATCGTGCTCGTCGGCGTCGTCGTCGGCGGCCTCGACCGCCTGTGGACCGCGACGCTGGGCGGATTCGCGATCGGCGTCATCACCTCGGTGTTCACCGACGAGCTGTCGTCGGCCCACAGTGTGTACGTCGATTCGTTCGTCTTCGGGGTCGTGATCGTGGTGCTCCTGCTCCGGCCGGAGGGCCTGTTCGCACCGTTCGGTGGGCGGCCCGTGGAGCGCGCGTGAGGGCTGCCTCCCGCCTCTCGGAGCTCGTGTTCCCGGCCCTGCTCGTCGCCGCGGTCGCGCTGCTCGGCAGCTTCACCGCACGGGCCAACGAGATCCATTTCCGCAGTGCGCTCGTCGACGTCGCGATCGTGGTCGGGCTTTACGTGTTCATCGGAAACTCGGGGGTGCTGTCGTTCGGGCAGATCAGCTTCGTCGCCGTCGGCGCGTTCTCGGCCGGACTGATGACGATCTCGTCAGACGTGAAGCGCGCGATCATGCCGGATCTCTTCCCGATCCTCAGGGACCACTCGATGGGGAACGTCGAGTCGCTGCTGCTCGCGGCCGGCCTCGGCGCTGTCTTCGCGCTCCTCGTGGGTCTGCCGCTGATGCGCCTATCCGGACTGGCTGCGGGCATCGCCACGTTCGCCGTCCTCGGCATCACCCACAACGTCCTCTTCAACTACACGAAGATCGGGCCCGGCGCGACGGCGCTCACGAACATCCCGGAGACGACCGGTCTGCTCCAGGGGATGATCGGAGCGCTGATCGCGATCACGGCTGCGTGGCTCTACCAGCTCAGCCGCTTCGGCCGGATGCTTCGCGCAACGCGCGAGGATCCTGCGGCAGCGCAGGCGGTCGGCGTCAGCATCCACCGCCAGCGCCTGCTGGCGTTCACGCTCAGTGGCGCGCTTTGCGGCTTCGCGGGCGGACTGTTCGTCCACCAGGCGGGGACGATCACGACGGAGGACGTCTACCTCAATCTGACCTTCCTCACCCTGGCGATGCTCGTCGTCGGCGGGGTCGGCAGCCTGCTCGGCGCAGTCGTCGGGGCCCTCCTGATCAGCGGGCTCAACTCGTTCCTCACCACGGCAGAAGGTGGTGTGCACGTCCTCGGAATGAAGATCGACCTTCACGACGGCACGCACCTGGTCGTCCTCGGCGTCGTGATGGCGCTCGTGCTCGTCATCCGGCCCGGGGGCCTCACGGCCGGGCGCGAGTTCCGCCTGCCTCAGCTCTGGAGCCGGCGCCGGCCGGTGGAGGCGGGGACGTGAGACTCTGCGTCGTCGGCTGCGGCGCCGTGGGCTCTCTCTTTGCCGCGAACATCGCGCGGCTCGAGGACGTCGAGGTCTGGGCATACGACCTCGACCAGGCACACGTCGACGCGATCAACGCCCACGGTCTGCGGCTTTCGGGCGAGGGCCATGTCGTCGGCCGGCTCCGTGCCACGACCGCGGCGGACGAGGTGCCGCCGTGCGACTTCGGGATCGTCGCGACCAAGTCGATGCACACGGGGCCCGCGATCGAGGCCACTGCTCACGCCTTCGCGGGCGGATCGGTGTGCTCGGTCCAGAACGGCCTCGGCAACGAGGAGGTGCTCGCCGAGCGCGTCCCCAGCGTGATCCGCGGGACGACGTTCCCTGCCGGCCGGCTCCTCGAGCCGGGACACGTGCAGTGGGACGTGCGAGGAGACACGACGATCGGGCCGTTCGAGCCGAGTCCGGCGCCGACCAAGGCGATCGAGCAGCTTGCCGATGCCTGTACGCGGGCCGGGATGCCGACGGAGGCGGTCGCCGACGCGCGCGGGCCGCAATGGCGGAAGGTGATCTTCAACGCCGCCACCAACCCGGTCGGCGCGCTGACGGGCCTGACGCACGGCCGTGTCTGCGAAGACCCGGAGCTGCGCGCCCTCGTCTCCGGCCTCGTCAACGAAGGCAAGGCCGTCGCCGCGGCCGAGGGGATCGAGCTCGACGCGGACCCCGAGGAGCTGATCGACCATGCGGCCAAGCCCGAGGTCGCCTATGACCACAAGGCGAGCATGCTCCAGGATGTCGAGGCCCGCCGGGCGACGGAGATCGACTACCTGAACGGCGGCATCGTGCACTTCGGCGACCAACGCGGCGTCCCGACGCCGTTGAACAAGGCGATACTCGCGCTGATGAAAGGAGTCGAGCGATCGTGGCAGTGACGAAGGAAGAGCTCCAGCGCCGGTACGCGAACGTGCGCGCGGCGCTCGAAGGGGACGGTCTCGACGCGGCCCTCGTCTGCGGCAGCGAGTACACCGGGTTCGAGGGAGCGGTCGCTTACCTCTCTGGCTTCCTGATCGTCCATCGCTACGCCTACGTGGTCCTGCCGCGCGAGGGCGAGCCCGCCATCGTCTTCCCGAGCGAAGCCCGCTACGTCGGCGAGCACGGAACGTCCCTGATCGAGGACCAGGTGTTCGCCGAGCGGCCCGGCGACTGGCTCGCGGACCGGCTTCGCGGGCAGCGCGTCGGCGTCTACGGGCTCGACTACGTGATGCCGGTTCGCGACTACCGGGCGCTCGAGGGCGCGTGCGACCTCGTTCCCTGGGATGTCGGCTTCGATCTCGCCCGTGCCGTGAAGAGCGAGGAAGAGCTCGAGTCGGTGCACGAGAGCGTGCGCATCAATACCGAGGGGTTCTGGGTCTTCCTCGAGGCCTTCGAGCCCGGGCGCACCGAGCAGGAGCTGCTCGCGCCGTGCGAGGAGTTTTTCGTCGGGAGCGGGTGCGGCCGGGCGACGATGGACATGGTCCTCGTCGGCGAGAACGGCTCTGCGCTGCCCGAGTTCAAGATCGCGGGCTCGAGGCCAATCGCGGCGACTGACATGGTGCTGCCGTCGCTCGAGATCGCCGGTCCCGGCGGCCACTGGGTCGAGGTGTCGCGGGCGATCTGCGCGAGCGAGCCGAGCTCCGAATCGCAGCGGATGCTCGAGGCCTACGAGGAGTACGACGAGGCGGCCCGACAGGCGATGCGCCCGGGCGCGACCGCACACGATCTCCATCGAGCGGTCGCGAAGGGCTTCGTCGAGCGCGGCTACAAGCTCGGCCACGTCACCGGCCACTCGATCGGCATGACCATGATCGAGTTCCCGAAGATCGGCGAAGGCGACGAGACCGAGCTGCGCGAGGGGATGGTCTTCTCGATGCACCCGCACGCGATCTCCGACGACGGGCAGGCGTGCGTCTACATGCAGGAGACGTGGCTGGTGACCTCCGACGGCGGCGTCTCGCTGTCGGGGCTCCCGGTCCAGATCTTCGACGGCTCCGAAGCGCCCGTGCGCGAGCGTGCCTAGGAGGGTCTGGCGAAATACTCCCGGTGCCACCGGGCCGCGCTGCTCGCTCCCTGGCACCGTCCTCAGTCGCGCCCATATCTACGGATATGGACGCTCCCTGCGTCCTCCCCAGGAAACGAGCATCGCATCCCGGTGACGAGGGGCATTCCGCCAGACCCTCCTCGGCTCCGCGAGCTCGGGCTGACGATCGGCGAGCTCGAGGCGGGTCCTCGCGACTCGATCACCGACGTGGAGGGCGTCACGGTTGGACATGTGACCGTTCGGCGCGACGAGCCGGATCCGCCGGGCGGCCGCGGGGTCGCTCGGACCGGGATCACGGCGATCGTCCCCGGCCAACTCGAGAGACTGGTTCAGACGCCGATCCGCGCCGGCACTGCCGTCCTGAACGGGGCCGGTGAGCTGACCGGCTCGATCCAGATCGGCGAATGGGGCTGCATCGAAACACCCGTTTACCTGACCTCGACGATGGCCGTCGGCCGGGTCTACGACGGGGCGGTCGCTGCCGCGGTTGCCGCGGACGCATCGGTGGGAACCGAGAACTTCGTCATCCCGGTCGTCGGCGAGTGCGACGACGGCTGGCTGAACGACGCCCGCACCGTCCAGGTCGATGCCGACGACGTCGGCCGAGCCCTGGCCGCGGCGGGGAAGGACGTGGAGGAGGGCGCGGTCGGCGCCGGCACCGGGATGATCTGCTTCGGCTGGAAGGGCGGGATCGGGACCGCGAGCCGCGTCGTCGACGGCTCGACCGTCGGAGTCCTCGCACTGACGAACTTCGGCTCCTACCGGCAGCTGCGAATCGACGGCGTTCCCGCCGGACGGCTGCTCGAGCCTCCACCGCCGGGCCGCGAAAGGTCGGCGGGAAGCTCCATCGTCGCGGTGGCGACCGACGCCCCGCTCGACACGCACGAGCTGACGCGGCTCGCGCGTAGGGCGGGCCTGGGCCTCGCGCGCACCGGCTCGGTCGCCCACCACGGCAGCGGCGAGATCTTCGTCGCGCTTTCGACCGGTAAGGGCCCGGCGCTGTCGAGCTACGACCGAACGGGCTTCTTCACTGCGGTGGTTGATGCGACGGAAGAGTCCGTCCTCAACTCGCTGTGGGCGGCCGAGGACGTCGAGGGCCGCGAAGGCCGCGTCATCCGCGCGCTCCCGCGCGAGCCGGTGCTCGAGCTTCTACGCAAGCACGGTCGGATAGGGACTGGCACCGCAGGTGCCTGTCCCTGAAAAGGCAACGGCCCTAGAACGCTTTGCCGGGACAGTCCCCTTTGGGGACAGTCCCTACGTCAGCTCGGCTGCGAGTTCGGCGAACACTTCGACGTACTTGTCGACCGCGGCATCGTCGTGCGCCACCGTCAGCGTCCACTCCTCCTCGCGCCCGGGCGTCATGAAGATGCCGCGGTTCATCGAGTAGAGCCAGGCGAGATCGGTGAGCTCCGCGTCCTGGTTCGCCTTGAAGCTCGCGTAGTCGACGATCCGCTCGGGCGCGAAGGTGACGCAGCCCTTCGCCGCGATCCCGACCGCGTAGCCCGGCAGCGCATGCTCGTCGATCACGCGCGAGCAGCCGGCGAGGATGCGGTCGTTCAGCCGGTCGAGGTGCTCGTACGCCGGCGGCGTCAGCACCTGCTCGAGGTTCGCGCGCGCGGCCGCCATCGAGAGCGGGTTGCCGTTGTACGTTCCGACCTGGTAGACGCTGCCGTCCTCGACGACGCTCATTGCCTCGTCGGTGCCGCCGATCGCTCCGGAGGGAAGGCCGCCGCCGAGCGATTTCGCCAGCGTGACGAGATCCGGCCTGACGCCGAAGCGCTCGGTCGCCCCGCCCGCGGCGATCGTGAAGCCCGTCTTCACCTCGTCGAAGATGAGGACGATTCCCGTCCGCTTCGTCAGCTCGCGTACGGCCTCGAGGTAACCCGGCTCCGGCGGGATGATCCCGAGGTTCATCATCGCCGCCTCCATGATCACGCAGGCCGGAGGGCGGCCCTCGGCCTCGAGGCGGTCGATCCGGCGCTCGATCGCGTCGGCGTCGTTGAATGGAACGGCGACGGTCAGATCGACGACCGCCTTCGGGAGCCCGGCTCCGTAGCCGACCGAAGGGAGGTCGTCCGGTGCGAAACCGCTGACGTCGACGGACCCGGTCGAGACCATGACAGCGTCGTGGTGGCCGTGATACGAGCCGAAGATCTTCACGATCGTGTCGCGGCCCGTCAGCCCTCTCGCAACGCGGATCGCGTCCATCGTCGACTCGGTCCCTGAGTTCGTGTAGCGCCATTTCGGCAGCCCCCACCGGCGCTGCAGGTCCTCGGCGACGACGACGGCGTCCTCGGTCGGCGCGGCGAAGTGCGTGCCGAGTCGGACACGGCGTTCGACCGCTTCGGTGATCGCCGGATGGGCGTGGCCCTGGGTCATCGAGCCGAAGCCGTTGTGGAAGTCGTAGAGCTCGTTGCCATCGACGTCCCAGACCCGCGCCCCCTCGCCGCGCTCGAGGTAGATCGGCCAGGGCTCACGCACCTGGTAGGAGGAGGCGACGCCGCCGGCCAGCGACGCCCGAGCCCGCTCGTACATCTGCTGCGATCGCGGCGTCCGCTCGTTCAGGGCCCGCTCCTCGCGCTCGGTCAGCTCGCGGATCCGCTCGCGGTCGATCTGGATGGGTGTTCGCAGCGCCATGACTGCGACCCTACACGCGGATGCAGGTTGTGCCGTGCCCAGGCGCGCTTCTTCTGCTTACGGCTGGAACGGAGCTTCCTCGACCGTGAGCGTCTTCCGGTCCGCGTCGAGCGTATAACGGACGCCCAGGGGAATAGAAGCGAGGTGCTTGCCGTGGCCGAGCGGAAGCTTGTAGAGGACCGGGACGCCGAGCGGCTCCAGATGCTCCTCGAGGACGTCCTCGATCGAGCGCGACCGTGCCCAGTCCGAGGCCTCTCGCACGTCGCCCCAGTCGCAGTCCTTCATCTCGCCGACGACAACGCCGGCGACGTTGTCGAGCTTGCCGGCGAGCCGGAGCTGGGTCAGGAACCCGTCGATGTAGTACGGGGGCGCCTTGACGTCCTCGAAGAAGAAGAT
>DASQWX010000107.1:0-7992 GCA_035640035.1 Gaiellaceae bacterium | reverse complement strand
GTCTGGTACGCGAGCGCCTCGGCGGCGTTGCGCGCGTCCGCAAGCTCACGCAGCCGGTGCGCCTCCTCCGAGTGCGCCTCCGCCTCCTTGATCATCCGCTGCACCTCGTCCTCCTTCAGGCCCGAGCCGCCCTCGATGCGGATCTTCTGCTCGTTGCCCGTGCCGAGGTCCTTCGCGGAGACGTGGATGATCCCGTTCGCGTCGATGTCGAACGTGACGTCGATCTGCGGCATGCCGCGCGGCGCCGGCGGGATTCCGGTCAGGTTGAACTTGCCGAGCGTCTTGTTGTAGAGCACCATCTCCGACTCGCCCTGGAGGACATGCACCTCGACCGAGGGCTGGTTGTCCTCCGCGGTCGTGAAGACCTCGGACTTCTTCGTCGGGATGGTCGTGTTGCGCTCGATCAGGCGCGTGAAGACACCGCCCTTCGTCTCGATCCCGAGCGACAGGGGCGTCACGTCGAGCAGGAGCACGTCCTTGACCTCGCCCCGCAGGACGCCGGCCTGGATCGCGGCGCCGACCGCGACGACCTCGTCGGGGTTGACCCCCTTGTGCGGGTCCTTGCCGATCAGGTCGCGCACCTTGTCGACGACCGCAGGCATCCGGGTCATGCCGCCCACGAGGACGACGTGGTCGATCCCGGAGGCGTCGATGCCCGCATCCGCGAGCGCCTGCTTCGTCGGGCCGACAGTGCGATCGAGCAGATCGGCGGTCAGCTCGTTCAGCTTTGCGCGCGTGAGCTGGAGGTCGAGATGCTTCGGGCCCTCCTGCGTCGCCGTGATGAACGGCAGGTTGATCTGCGTCGACATCGTGGACGAGAGCTCGATCTTCGCCTTCTCGGCAGCCTCGTACAGGCGCTGGAGCGCCATCTTGTCGGCCGCGAGGTCGATGCCCTGCTGTCGCTTGAACTCCGCGACCATCCAGTCGACGATCGTCTTGTCGAAGTTGTCGCCGCCGAGATGGTTGTCGCCGTTCGTGGCCTTGACCTCGAAGACGCCTTCGCCGAGCTCGAGCACCGAGACGTCGAACGTCCCGCCACCGAGGTCGAAAACGAGAATCGTCTGGTCGTCGCCTTCCTTGTCGAGCCCGTACGCGAGCGACGCAGCGGTCGGCTCGTTGATGATGCGGAGCACGTTGAGGCCGGCGATCTTGCCCGCGTCCTTCGTCGCCTCACGCTGGGCGTTGTTGAAGTAGGCGGGAACGGTGATCACCGCATCGGTGACCGACTCGCCGAGGTACGCCTCCGCGTCCGCCTTCAGCTTCTGGAGGATCATCGCGCTGATCTCCGGCGGCGCGTACTCCTTGCCGGCGGCCTTGACGCGAACGTCGCCGTTCGGCCCTTCGACAACCTCGTAGGGGACGATCTTCATCTCCTCCGAGACCTCGCCGAACTTGCGGCCCATGAAGCGCTTGATCGAGAAGATCGTGTTCTGCGGGTTGGTCACCTGCTGACGCTTCGCGGGCGCACCGACGAGCCGCTGGCCGTCACTCGGGAACGCGACGACGGAGGGCGTCGTCCGCCCACCCTCGGCGTTCGGGATCACGGTCGGCTCGCCGCCCTCGATCACGGCCATCGCGGAGTTGGTCGTCCCGAGGTCGATGCCGATTGTCTTTGCCATAGCTTGGTTTCTCCTTCGTCTAGCTGACTTTCTGGCTGAGAAAATCTGAGTCCGAGTGTATCAAGCAGCGGCGTGGCCCGGCAACGTACGATCTCGGGCCGTGGATCCCCGCGTTACCGCCTACGCGAAGCTGCTCGTCGAACGCTCGCTCGACGTGCAGCCGGGCTGGCAGGTCTGGATCAACTCGTCGTGGCTTGCCCGCCCCCTCGTGCAGGAAGTCGTCCGCGCGATCGCGCGGCGCGGCGCCTACCCGCTCGTGCACCTCGGCGACGCCGGCATGGAAGACGTCCCCTTCGAAGTCATCTGGGCGCTCGAAGCGCCGGAGGAGCTCCTGAGTGAGGTCGCCCCGGCCGACCGACACGCGTGGGAGACGATGGACGCGTGGATGAACATCGGCGCACCGGAGAACACGTCCGCCGGAATGGAGCTGTCGCTCGAACGCCAGGCGCTGCTTGCCCAGGGCCGGCTCGCCATGCGGACGCGGCGACTGTCGGACGAGATCCCGTGGGTGGCCTGCCGGTTCCCCACTCCCGCGCTCGCCCAGGACTCGCGCATGTCCTTGCAGGAGTTCGAGGACTTCCTGTACGGAGCGTGCCTGCGCGACTGGGACGCCGAGGCCGAGCGAATGGAGAGGATCAAGGAGCGTTTCGACCGGGCGTCAGAGGTCCGGATCATCGGGGCCGGAACCGATCTGATCGTCGGCCTCGAAGGCCGCGAAGGCGAGGTTGACGCCGGCCATTCGAACATGCCCGGCGGCGAGGTCTACTTCAGCCCGATCGAGGACGCGACCGAGGGCGTCGTCCACTTCTGCGAGTTCCCTGCCTTCGAAGAGCCGCACGAGCTCGAAAGCGTCCGCATGGTCTACCGCGGCGGCCGCGTGGTCGAGGCTTCCGCATCGCGGGGCCAGGACGTCCTCCTGGAGACGCTCGACCAGGACGAGGGCGCGCGGGTCCTCGGCGAGCTCGGGATCGGCTGCAACCGGGGCATCCAGCGCTACATGAAGAACACGCTCTTCGACGAGAAGATCGACGGGACGGTCCACCTCGCGATCGGCGCCGGCTTCCCAACGTTAGGCGGCAAGAACGAGAGCGTGGTCCACTGGGACATGGTCAAGGACCTCAGGCCCGGCGGGCAGCTGCTCTGCGACGGCGAGGTCGTGCAGGAGAACGGTAAGTGGCGTTTCTGACGACCGGCTAGCCTAAATCGGCTCCCTGCCCCTCCTCGCCCTGGTGTGGGCTGGGCTCGTTCTCGGGCTCGGAGCTCGCCGCCTCCTCGTCCATACGCTGCTGCGTCGGATTGCGGCCCTGCTCGTCGATGTCTTGTTCGCCGCTGTCGGTTGTCCAGTCGGTGTCGCTCATGTCGGCATAAGGCTTTCCGCCGTTTGGCCGGTGTGAAACGCGGCTAGTCTCCCACCGTGGACGCGCTTCGCGATTCCTGGGGACGCGAGATCAAGTCGCTCCGGATCTCCGTCACGGACAAGTGCAACTTCCGGTGCCGCTACTGCATGCCGGCGGAGGGCCTCGAATGGCTCGAGCGCGACGAGCTCTTGACCTTCGAGGAAGTCGCACGGCTCGTCCGCATACTCGCTCGGATGGGCGTCGACGAAATCCGCCTTACCGGCGGCGAGCCGCTCGTCCGCCGCGACCTGCCCAACCTCGTCCGCATGCTCGCGGCGACGCCGGGCGTGCGCGACCTTTCCCTGACGACGAACGGCGTCCTGCTCGACCGGTTCGCGGGCCCCTTGGTCGATGCCGGCCTCAGGCGCGTCAACGTCTCGCTCGACTCCCTCTCGCACGTCCGGTTCGCGGAGATCACGCGCCGCGACGCGCTCGACCGCGTGCTCGCCGGGCTCGAGGCCGCCGAGCGCTATCCGGAGCTGCGCCCGATCAAGGTGAACTGCGTCGCGATCCGCGGCTTCACCGAAGCCGAGGTCCCGGCGCTTGCCGAGCTGGCGCGACGCAAGCCCTACGTCGTCCGCTTCATCGAGTTCATGCCGCTCGACGCCGACGAGGTATGGCGCGGCGACGACGTGCTGACCGGCGACGAGATCCGTGCGTTGATCGAGGAGCGCTGGCCGCTCGAGGAGCTGCCGGCGAAGCCGTCATCGACCGCGCGGCGCTTCCGCTTCGCCGACGGCGCCGGCGAGATCGGGTTCATCAACCCGGTCTCGGAGCCGTTCTGCTCGACATGCGACCGGATTCGACTGACCGCAGACGGCCAGCTCCGCACCTGCCTTTTCTCGCGCCGCGAATGGGATCTGAAGACGCCGCTTCGGGACGGGACCTCTGACGAGCGGCTCGTCGAGCTGATCCGGTTCGCCGTCGCCCACAAGGAGCTCAAGCACAAGATCAACGATCCCGGCTTCGTCCGGGCGAGTCGCTCCATGTCCCAGATTGGCGGCTGACGGCACTTTGTCGGGCCGGGTTTAGCGGAGGCGCGCGCGAAGCCCGCCCCTCCTTTTGACGGCATCGCAAGCGACGCCTCGGCGATCCATGTCTCAAATCGGCGGTTAGCGGGAACTTTTCGCGAGGGCCTACCCGCCCTTTACAATCGACCCGTCTCGCGATGACGACGCTTGCCGCCGTAGGACAGAGGGTCCTTCCCCGAGGGTGGGGAGACCTGGCCAGACAGCTCGCGATTTGGTTCGGGTTCCTCTTCGCCTACCAGGCTGCGCGTGGCATCGCCGACCGGAACCCGCCGAAGGCCTTTGACAACGGCCTGAAGGTGATCGGGTTCGAGCGACACATTCACGGGCTGATCGAGCTCTCGTTCCAGCGCTTCGTCGACTCGTCCCAGTTCCTGATGAACCTCGCTTCGTGGACGTATTGGAACTCCGAGTTCACCGTCGTCGGCCTCGCGTTGCTGTGGGTGTACCTGCGCCGGCACGAGTACTTCACGCGCTTCCGGAACGCGATCCTGCTCGCGAACGTGATCGGGCTCGTCGGCTACGTGCTCCTGCCGACCGCGCCGCCGAGGATGTTCCCCGACCTCGGCTTCGACGACACGCTCTCGCAGTTCGCGAGCCTGAACCACGGCAGCGGCCTGATCAACTTCGTCGCCAATCCCTACGCCGCGATGCCGAGCCTGCACGCAGCCGACGCGCTGATCGTCGGCGTGGTGCTCTTCGCCATCTGCCGGAACTGGTTCGCGAAAGCGATCTGGGCGCTGTGGCCGTCCTGGGTCTGGTTCGCGGTCATGGCGACGGGCAACCACTTCTGGCTCGACGTGCTCGCGGGCGTATTCGTCGCCCTGATCGCTCTGGCCGTCATCTACGGACGCGAGCTGCGTCGACGCCGCCGGATGCAGCCGGCCGCCGCTTAGCGGCGCCGATCGACCGCCTGCCGACTGTGCCGAGGCCGTCCCGCCAGGAGGCTGGTACGGTCCGGAGCGTGAACCGAGCAGCCGCGATCGGGTCCGTCAAGCAGGGCTACACGGACGGGACCCGGCGCCTCGCCTCCCGCTACGTCAAACGGCTCGCGCGCACGCGAGTGACCCCGAATGCGCTGACGACCGCAGGCTTCTCACTCTGCGCCGCCGCAGCTGTCGTGATTCCGTTCGAGGATCACAACAAGTACCTCTTCTACTGGCTCGGCGCGGCGCTGTTCATCGTCGGCTCGATCCTCGACATCCTCGACGGGGCCCTCGCCCGGCAGAGCGACAAGGCGACCCGGTTCGGGGAATTCCTCGACTCGCTGTCCGACCGGGTCAGCGAAGGGTTCATCCTCGCCGCCATCGCGCTGATCTTCGCGCACGCGGGCGATGACGTCAGCGTCGTCTTCTGCTTTGCCGCGGTCGCCGGATCCTTTCTCGTCTCCTACGCACGCGCGAAGGCCGAGCTGATCGGCCTCAAGGGAGACGTCGGAATCGGCAGCCGCGCGGAGCGCGTCGTGGTCATCTCAAGCGGGTTGATCCTCGCGCCGCTCGGCGTCCCGCTCCAGTGGTTCATCTACCTCCTCGCGGCGACCGCCTGGCTGACCGTCGTTCACAGAATCCTGTCCGTCCGCAACCAACTCCGAAAGGAAGCACATGGCCTCGACCAACGGTAAGGCGGCGCGCTCCGAAGACAAGGTGCGCGTCGCGATCATCGGCGTCGGCAACTGCGCGAGCTCGTTCCTGCAGGGCGTCGAGTACTACAAGGACGCCAACCCCGATGACCTCGTGCCGGGCTTGATGCACGTCGACCTCGGTGGCTACCACGTCCGCGACATCGAGTTCACCGCAGCCTTCGACGTCGTCGAGGGCAAGGTTGGCAAGGACCTCGCGGAGGCGATCTGGGCCTACCCGAACAACACGATCAAGTTCTCGGAGGTGCCGAAAACCGGAGTCACCGTCTCTCGCGGGATGACCCACGACGGCCTCGGCAAATACCTGAGCGAGAAGGTCAAGAAGGCGAAGGGGTCGACGGACGACGTCGCGGGAATCCTGAAGGAGACGGGGACGGACGTCGTCGTCAACTACCTGCCGGTCGGCTCGGAAGAGGCGACCAAGTGGTACACCGAGCAGATCCTCAATGCCGGCTGCGCAATGGTGAATTGCATGCCCGTCTTCATCGGTCGCGAGAAGTACTGGAGCGACCGCTTCCGGAAGGCCGGCCTGCCGATCATCGGCGACGACATCAAGTCGCAGGTCGGCGCCACGATCACCCACCGCGTCCTGATGGGCATCTTCCGCGACCGCGGCGTCAAGGTCGACCGGACGTTCCAGCTCAACTTTGGCGGCAACGCCGACTTCCTGAACATGCTGGAGCGGGAACGGCTGGAGTCGAAGAAGATCTCGAAGACGTACTCGATCCAATCGACGGTGCCGTACGAGATCGAGGACAAGAACATCCACGTCGGGCCGTCCGACCACGTGCCGTGGCTCGAGGACCGCAAGTGGGCCTACATCCGCCTCGAGGGCTCGGCGTTCGGCGACGTCCCACTGAGCGCGGAGCTGAAGATCGAGGTGTGGGACTCGCCGAACTCAGCCGGTGTCGTCACCGATGCCGTGCGGCTGACGAAGCTCGCGCTGAACAACGGCATCGCGGGCACGCTCGAAGGCCCGTCCGCGTACCTGATGAAGTCGCCACCGGTCCAGTACCCGGACGAGGCGGCCCGCGATCTCGTCGAAGACTTCATCGCGCAGAACGCGCGCAAGAAGGAGTCGGCCGCCGCCAAGGCAGTCGAGACAGCCTCCTAGCTGTAAGACCCGAGCAGGTTGGTCCTGCTGACCGGGGGTTGGTGGCCGAGGGCTGAGTGTCGTCGGCGATGGTTGTAGTACGAGAGCCAGCCGTCAAGGGCTGCTCTGCGCTCCTGGCTTGAGCGGTAGATGGCGCCGTAGGCCCAGCCGGCAAGGAGGGTGCGGATGAAGCGTTCGGCCTTTCCGTTGGTCTGCGGGCGGTAGGGGCGTGTACGGCTGTGGCGGATGCCGAGAGCGCGACAGGCGAGCGCGTGCACGGCCGAGACGTAGGCGGAGCCGTTGTCGGTCAGGAGCCGCTCGACGCGAATGCCGCGGTCGCGGTAGAAGGCGACCGCACGGCGGAGGAAGCCGACCGCGGTTGCGGCCTTCTCGTCGGGGAGCACCTCGGCGTAGGCGAGCCGACTGAAGTCGTCGACGCAGACGTGCACATACTCGTAGCCGACCCGGCGGCGGCGCTTGCCCTCCCGATCGGTGGGGGCGGGGTTGTGCCGCTGCCGGCGCTCGCTTGCGAAGGCCCGCTTGCCGGCCCCGCCCTCGATCCGGCCGAGCCGCTTGACGTCGATGTGGACGAGCTCGCCCGGCCGGGAGCGCTCGTAGCGGCGTGGCTGCTCGAGCCCGAGCCGTCCGAGCCGGCCCAGTCCGAGCCGGGTCAGGATCCCCGACACGGTCGAGAGCGCCATCCCGAGCAGCTCGGCGATCTCGGCGGCGGTGAAGCGGAGCCGGCGCATGGCAACGATCAGCCGCACGCGCTCGTCCGGTGTCCGATTGGCAACTCGCCGCGGCCTCGAGGAACGATCGAGCAGGCCCGCCGAGCCCTCGAGCCGATACCTGCCGACCCACTTGCGCGCGCAGCGGACGCTGACACCGGCGGCCGCGGCCGCGGCCGTCAGCGTCCATCCCTCGACAACCACCCGCTCGGCCAGCCGCCGCCGGCCGTTCCAACTGAGCGCCGCGTTACCGTGAAGCTTCATCCGGGTCCTCCTTCGGACTGAGTTGCTTGGCAGCTCTCAGCCTCCAGGGAGGCCCGGATGAACCAACGTGCTCAGTAACTACACCTAGCGAGCCTCAGATCATCGTGGACGGCCCCGCTCCGCCGGGGCCGTTCGCCGCCTCCCGGAAGACCCGTACCGCCGGCGTGAAGAGAAAGCCGAATGCGCCGAGGACGTAGAAGCAGGTCGCGAGGCGCACCTCGGTC
>DASQWX010000106.1:0-13946 GCA_035640035.1 Gaiellaceae bacterium | reverse complement strand
ATGGTCTCTGCTCTTGTGCAGGAAACAAACCCCGGCGAAGTTGCCTACAAGGTGTAAGTCCGTACGAGTGGCAGGGCGCTATCGCCGCAAATTCGGAAGGAACCTTGCGTTGGTTCGATTCCCGCCGCCTCCATGACGTCTCTTCGACTTCGGTCGGCCTGCGAGAGACTTAGCTCAACGTCTCCGCGACCGCGACGACATTTCCGTCGGGGTCGGCGAACCACGCGGCCTCCTCGCCCCACGAGCGCGAGGCGAGCGGTGCGAGCGGGCGCGCACCCGTCTCGCCGAGCTTGGCGATCGCCTCGCGAACGTCCGGGACGCGCACGTACAGGTACGCGGGCGAGACATCACCGTTCTTCGGTGTCATCGGCGTCGCTCCCGTCAAGCGCGCGTACGTGTCGCGCTCGCAGAGGCCGAGCGTGCCGTTCGGCCCGCATAGTTCGACGTACTCGTCATAGTCGATCCGCTCGTTGCGCGGCCATCCGAAGACGCCCTGATAGAACGCGGCCGATCGAGTCACGTCGCTGACCGCAAAGATCACGTGCACGGCAAGCGCATTCTCGCAGGGTTGAGGTCTCGGCCCTTACACCACCACGCCTCGCGACGCTCAATCTCGAAACGCCGAAGTCGCCCCGCGACCCAACACTCCGACGACGGCCACGCCGGCGACGCCATGCAAGCCGCGACGGCGCCGAGCCCCGCGCCACCCATCGCCAGCTCGGCCGCGAGCATCACCGGAATCCATCCCAGGAGCGCGATCGCGATTGCGAGCAACGGCTCTACGCGCGGCGCAGACTGACCCGATAGCGGGATCCTCAACTCGGTCCGCTTGCACGGAGCAGCTGCGCGAAGAATCGGTAGATCGTCCCGATCAGGAGCCCTGCCTCCCAAGACGCGAGCACGAGTCCCGCGATGTACGCAAGCCCCAGGCGCCTCCAGCATTCCTGCGTACAACCCGGATCCGGATCGGCGAAGGCCAGTAGCAGGCCGAAGTAACCCCCCGCAACGAGAGGGCCGACGAAAAACAGGCCGGCCAGCGTCAGGCCGGACCGAATGCGCAGCGCGCAGAAGTAGAGAAAGGCGAACGTAAGAGACGTCGGAATGAGCATCCCGACCGACCACCAACCCCTCGCGAACAACCACCCCATTATGGATGCGCCGGCCAATGGTCTCTGAGTTCGTCATACCGCCTACGGCCGGATTGGGCGGCCTCGGCTCGATGAACGGCTAGGAAGAACCGCTCAACGGCGTCGCTGCGGACGCTGTGCGTTCAGTCGTGAGGACGGCGAGTCATCCCGACGGGTGATCGTTACCGCCGTCAGTTGGCGCGCCGCCGCCGTCAGTTAACGCGCCGCCGCCGTCGGTTGACGAGCCGCCGCCGTCGGAGCCGGTCGTTTCGACTATCTGCGACCCGTCCCCCGACGTCTCGGGAGGATCCGACCGCTGCGGGCCGCTGTCGACTGCCTCCGAGCTGCCGTCGCCGCCGCGGTCGTTTTGAGTCGGCTCGGTGCTGCTCCGATCTGCCGTTCCGGAAGAGCGGTCGCGCTCCTGCATCCTGGCCGGCTCCCGGCGATCGCGATGCTCGGACTCACCGGCGTTGGAGGCCTCGATCGACCGCGCGCGCACGGCGGGCACAGCGGATAAGGTCGGTCCCGTTGGCCGACCGCTTGCGTGGCGCTCCATGGCGGCGACGTGAAGCTGCTTCGGCGCCGGCGCGGAATGCACAGCCGCCTGCTGGTGCCGGTCGGGCAGCACGGCGACGGCGCCGGCCGTCACGAACGCGGCGCCAGCGGTGCCGGCCGCGACCTTCGCAAGGAACGGGGCCGAGCCGAGCTTTGCCAGCGTCGCGGGGCCGGCGGGCGATCCGCCTGCGAGCTGCGCAAAGAAGTCGCGCAGACTACCGGGCAGCGCCAGCGTCGCGGCGACTGCGGTGCGGAGCGCGCCTCGCAGTTGCCGGCGCGCGCGGAAGAGCAGCGATTCGACGGCTGGCTCGCTGACGCCGAGCGCCACCGCAAGCTCGGTGTACGACAGCCCGCTGAACTCCCGAAGGAGGAAGGCGTGTCGCTGTCGCCGGGGAAGCCTCGCGAGCGCGAGTCGAATCGAGTTCACCTCGGCTGCCTGTGCAGCGCGGAAGGTCGGGTCGCTCCGCTCGGGTTCCGGACCGGCCTCCGGCAACGGCTCCCGCATTCTTCGCTGGACGCGGGAGCGGCATTCGTTTCGGGCGATCGTCGCGAGCCAGGCCGCACGCGCCCGGGGCCTCGTGCCGCCGAGGAGGCTCGCGTAGGCGGAAAGGAAGACCTGCTGCGCTGCGTCCTCGGCCTCGTCAGGGTCTCGGAGCGTGCCCCGGCAGATGCCGAGCACGAGCGGCGCGTACGCCTCGAAGAGCTCGGCGAGAACCTGCGCGGGTCGCCACGGCTCGGGGCGACCCGCGCGCTCCGTTGCAGGGCTAGTCGACGTCACCGCCTCCGTCGTCATCGCCCTGGTCGTCGTCGCCCTGGTCGTCGTCCTCGTCCTCGGCCTTCGTCAGCGTGAAGGTGGAGCCGGAAAGCGTCACCTTCAGCTCCACATTCTGGCCGGTGGCGAGCGGCGGAAGCTGTGTCCCTGCTGGGACGACCACGTGAATCGTCGAGCTGCCGACCTGGAGAACGATTTCGCCGTTTGTCGAGCTCGTCGGAGCGGTGACGGAAACGATCGACCCCTCGAGCTCGAGCTTCTGGGTGTGGCCGACCTCTTCGACCTCGTCTTCGTCGAGATTGCCATTGTCGATGGTCACCGTCTCGTCGACCTCGTCTCCGGGTTGCGCTCCGGGGTTGTCGTCCTGAAGCGAGAACAACTGCCGGGTTCGGATCGAGAGGACGCTGTGGCCCGCGGCGACCAGCACTCGGCCGCGCAGACGGCGTACGACCACGCCGTGGATGCGGGCGCGGTGCGCGCGGCCCCGGACGGAGACCTTCGTCGCGCTGAACGTCCCGTCACGCAGGCGGTGCGCCCGCACCGCGACGCGCGCTCCGAGGCGCGTCCCGAGGCGATGCGTGTGGACGACGCGGACTACCCCTGTTCGCGAGGTGACGACGAGTGCGTGGCGGCGGAGCTGCTTCGCAACGACGATGCCGCTGAACGAAGCAGCGCCGGCTGCGGCCGGGAATGCGACCGCTCCGGCAACGACGAGAGTGAAAACGAGCTTCCTCATTCGGTCACTCCTTCGGTTATCGGGGGAGGTTCGGATTCCCCTTAGGGACTGACGGCGAGCGAAAAACTTGCGCGGATCGCTCGGACTCGAGCTCCCGTTCGTATCCTGGCCGACGAGGGGCATGGTGACGATCGACGAGGTTCGCGCGTTTGCCAACACGCTGCCGCGGAGCACCGAGGGGCTCGTCCGCGGGCGCGTGAAGTTCCGCGTCGGCCGGATCGTCTATCTCTCGCTCTCGCGCGACGGCTCGACGATGGGCTTCGCGTTTCCCAAGGAGTGGCGCGACGCGCTCGTTGAATCCGAGCCCGAGAAGTTCTCGTTACCCGGCCAGGGAGACATGCGCTACCACTGGGTCCACGTTCGCCTCGCGGCCATCGACGCGGACGAGATGCGCGACCTTGTCGAGGACGCCTGGGCATTCACGGTGCCAAAGCGCGTCGCCGACGAGTATGCGATGTCACAGGGGTACCGCTAGTGGACGGCAATTCCGACGAGGACCGATACCGAACCGAAAGCCAGGCGGAATGGGCGAACTGGGCCGCTCACGGCTACCGCAAGCTCTACCAGCCCCGGTCGGTGCGTCGGTTCGGCTTTGTGTTCACGGTCGTTCTCTCGCTCGTCCTCCTGACGGTCTTCTGGTTCGCCGCCCACGGCGGCTTGCCCTGGTAGCGCTTAGCGCTGCCGCAACGGCAGCTGGACTTTGAACGAGGCGCCCCCGCCCGGGTTGTCTTCGACCCACGCACGTCCGCGATGCATCGCCGCGAACTGAGCGACGACCGCGAGCCCGATGCCGGCGCCGGGAACGTTCTCGTAGGCGTCGCCGCGATTGAAGAGCTCGAACACAGCTTTACGGTCGTGCTCCGGGATTCCGTCGCCCCGATCATCGACGGCGATCAGCACTGCGTCGCCGTCAGGCTCGACGCGAACGGCGACATCCGTGCCGCGCGGCGTGTGCTTCCGGGCGTTCGCGAGCAGGTTCTCGACGATTCGTTCGAGCTTTGCCGTATCGACCTCGGCGACGATGGGCGCAGCGTGGACTTCGATCGGATGGTCGTCGGTCGGCTGGGCCGCGACGATCTGGCGCACGAGGGCGCCGACATCTGCGGCACGGAACTCCGATCCGAGCGGTCCGTGCCTGAACCGGTCGAGGTCGAGAAGATCCGAAAGCAGCCGATCAAGCTTGTGCGCCTGCTCGAGGAGGTGGCCGACGATCTCGCTCCTAGTCGTCTCGACCAACGTTGAACCGCGCTCCTTGAGAGTCAGCGCGAAGCCGAGGATCGACGTCAACGGGGTCCGGAGCTCGTGGGAGACGGTTGCAAGGATGTTCTCGCGGAGCTCGTCCAGACCCTTCGAGTCGGTGATGTCCTGCGAAGTGCCGACCATCCGTTCGGGCTCTCCTGATGCGTCGAGGATCACCCGGCCGCGACCGTGAACCCAGCGGACCGTGCCGTCGGGGCGGACGACCCGATGATCGAAGCTGAACGGCTCGCCGTCGTCGAGAGCTTGCGTCACGGTTTCTCGCACGAGAGCTCGATCGTCCGGATGGACACGGTCGAGATAGGACCCGTACGTCTCTTCGCACCCCCGGCGGAGCCCGTAGATGCGGAAAAGCTCGTCAGACCAGCTGACCCGATTCTCGGCGATGCTCCATTCCCAACTCCCGAGGTGGGCGAGCTCCTGCGCCTCCGCGAGGCTGGCGCGCTCGCGTTGAAGCTCGCCCTGGGTCGCTCTCCGCTCAGAGAGCGCCGCGCCGAGAATGAGCAGGCTGAGAATCATCGCGGCAAGCAGGCCCTCGGCGATCTGGACGACCTCAGTGGCGCTGCCACCGCCGAGCGGCGTCGTTCCGTCAATCGCGCCCTTGATCGCGAACGCGGCGACGACGAAGCTGCTCGTGACTGCGCCTCGCTGGGAGAAGCGGAGAGACGCCCACACCAGGAGCGGAAAGAGTAGGTGCGGGTAGCGCCAGTAGCCGTCGAGGAAGACGAACCAGCTGACGCCAGCGATCGATCCTAGTAAGGCGATTCCCTCGACGACCTGCTTTCGATCGGGCTTCCAAAACGGCGCCGAGAGCCAGAGCAGAAGCAGCGGTGCGACGATTAGGTCGCCCATCGCGTCGCCGCTCCACCACAGGAACCAGCCGGCGCCGTACGTACCGGAGAGGTTTCCGGAGACCCAGAGCGTCGTGACCCCGTTCGTGGCCGCAAGCGCGGTGCTTCCGGCGGCCGCGATCGCGACGAGCGCGAACACGTCGCGAACGCGTTCCAAGCGCGCGTTGAAGTTCACCCTCCGGAGCAGGCCGGCGCCGACGACGGCCTCGACGGTATTACCGACTGAGATGACAGCGGCAACGGGGACGGAGGCGCCGCTCGTTGCATTGGCGACGAAAGCACCCAGTGCGATCGCCGGCCAGAACCCGGGTCCGAAGAGGACGATCGCCGAAAGGGCGATCCCGGTCGGCGCCCAGACAGGCGTGACGACGCCGCGCGCGACGGGGAGCTCGATTCCGAGCTTTGCCGAACCGATGTAGAGCCCGGCGACGAGGGCACTGACGAGCGGGTAGAGCGCCCTGCCGAGGCGGGGATACCTACGGCGGAGCGCGGCGGCCAGCCCACCCTCGAGCTGCGGCGGATTCACGTCTTGAAGCCTTGCGAGGTACTCGGTCGTAGCTCTCTCACCGTAACTCCGCAGCTGGTCTGCGACTACTCGTGCGCCGATCTGGGACGATTCTCGCGTGGTCGGGCCAAAGGAGCGCACCCGCGTCCTCGAGCGAATCCGCGAGATCTGCCTTGCGCTCCCCGAGACGAGCGAGCGCCTCAGTCACGGCGCGCCGACCTTCTTCGTCCGCAGCAAGCGGGCATTCCTGATGGTGCTCGCGAACCACCACGGTGACGGCCGGTTTGCGATCTGGTGCGCGGCTCCGGACGGCGTCCAGCAGCTCCTGACCGAGTCCGACCCGGAGAAGTTCTTCGTCCCGCCGTACGTCGGGCACCGAGGCTGGCTGGGGGTCCGGCTCGACCGCGGGCTCGACTGGAACGAGCTCGCCGGAATCGCCGAGGACGCATACGTCGAAGTCGCGCCGGCAAAGCTCGTCGCGCAGATCGCGTCGTGAGCGAGACCCACTTGGCTTCAAGGAAACCGGTTCGGCTGTCGATGCAGTTCCGGTGTTTGGAACCGCATCCGCCCAGGTATCCCAAAACAGAGGTCTCGTGGTCGCCCAGTGGCCCGTCCCCATTGTCGTCTCGCGCGGAGCGCTCGTTCCGTTCGGCGTCTTCGCGCTCCTGTTCGCCGCATTCAGTCGCGGCGCGAGCCCGGCGATCCTTGTCGCCGCAGCCCTCCTCGGCGGTCTCGGCGGCGTCGTCTCGCTGATCGTCCACGAGCTCGGGCACATCAGCATCTCGCGGCGGCTTGCCGGGGTGACACCGGAGAAGGTCTCGGTCATGTCACTCGGCGCCGCGGCGCACTTCGACGGCTCGTATCGGAACGGCCGGGAGCAGGCGCGCATGGCCCTCGGCGGACCGGAGGCCTCGTTCGCCTTCGCGTTGTCGCTCATGGTTCCGGTCCTGTTGCCGGCGCCGACGTGGCTGAAGGTCGGTGCACTTGCGCTCGCGCTGCTCAACGCCCTCATCGGCGGCTTGAGCCTGCTGCCCGTTCATCCGCTCGACGGTCACAAGCTGTGCGTCGGCCTCCTCTGGTGGGCGTTCGGCTCGGAGGCCAGGGCGCGCCGGATCATCAAGCGAGTCGGGATCAGCCTCGTCGCCGTCGACGCGTCGGCGCTCGTGCTCCTTCTGGCGGAGAGGCCCGTGCTCGGCGCGATGGTTGCCGCTCTTGCGGCCGTCGCATTCGGGCAGAAGCGCTTCGTCGGGGCGCGCCCGCGCTCGTAGAGACCGTCACCGTCCCTACAGACTGACGACCCGGCGCTCGCGGCCAGAGGTTCGCGCAGCCTCGAGCACTTCGAGTGCCGCAACGACCTCGGCCGGATCGACGGGCGGAGGGCCACCGCGCAGCGCCTCGACGACGCCCTCGTAGAAGCGCTGGTATGCGCCGGCCTCGGTTGGAACCGGCCGCAGATCCGCGCCCACCCCGAGCACACCCCACTGCTTTTCCGGCTCCGCGCCCCAGCCGGGCCCGCCGGGCCGCGCGCCGTCGCGCAACAAGCCCTCCTGAATGTCGATTCCTTGCTTGACGTACGCGGCCCGGTCTCCGAGCAGGCGAAAGCGCGGTGCAGGGACGGCCGCGACGGCGGTCATCCAGAGGTGCGACCGCACGCCCGACGCGTGGCCGAGGGCGACGAAGACGTCGTCGTCGACCTGTGCACCTGGCCGGCGAACGTCGAGCTCCGCGTAGACGTCGTCGACAAGTCCGAAGAGCACGAGCGCCTGGTCGACGAGATGGCTGCCGAGGTCGTACAGGAGGCCGCCCGCCTCGTTGGGATCGCCCAGCTCCCGCCAGCCGCCGGCAAGCTCGGGCCGCCAGCGGTCGAACCGTGATTCCATCCGCGCCACACGACCGATCCCGCCCTGCTCGAGGAGCCGCCGAACGGTGAGGAAGTCGCCGTCCCAGCGCCGGTTCTGGAAGACCGTGAGCATGACGCCGCGGCTTCGCGCGTCGTCGATCAGCCCCCGTGCTTCACCCGCGGTCGGAGCGAGCGGCTTGTCGACGACCACGGGCAGACCGGCCTCAATCGCTGCGCGGGCGAACGGGACGTGTGTCCGGTTGGGGCTGGCGACGACGGCGAGATCGAAATCGGCCGAGTGGTCCCAAACCTGTTCGTCGCTGTCGAGCAGTGTCGCGCCCGGATGGTCGCGCCCCGCGCGAGCGCGGCGCTCCTCGTCACGCGTCACGATCGCGGCCAGCTCGAGCCCCTTGACGGCGGCGATCAAGGGAGCGTGGAAGACGGCGCCGGCTAGCCCGTAGCCGAGGAGCGCCACCCGAGCCGCCGGCGAGCTCACTTCGCTTCGACCCTAGCCGATCCCGCGGCGAATCGACGCGAACCCCCGAACGGGTGACGGGTGCGATCGCCGAGCGGGCGATGATCAGTGACACATGCGGGACCAGCTTCGCTATGCCCTGTTGATCGCCTCGGTCGTGAGCGGCCTCGCCGTGTTCGTGGCGTTCACGTTCTACGAGGAGCCGGGCCTCGGGCTCGGCCACTTCTACTACGTGTCGATCATCCTCGCCGCGCTCGCGACAGGGCCGGTGATCGGGGCCACGGCCGCGGGTGTCGCGACCGGGATGTTCGCCGCCGGCGTCCTCATCAACCCACGGATCCCGCCCAGCGAAGTCCTGACGACGAGCACCGGGATCCGCTTCCTCACGTACATGACGGTCGGCGTCGTCACCGGCTACTTCGCGAAGCGAAACCGAATCCTGATGGCTGATCTCGCGCTCCTGGCGGAGCGCGACGCCCTGACCGGTCTGCCGAATACGCGGGCGTTCGAACGAGCCATCGGCGAGCGCCTCGCGCGCGAGCAGCCGTTCGGGCTCATCGTCGGGGACGTCGACGCGCTCACGACGGGCAGCGCGGGCGAGAAGCTGCACGCAGACGACGTCCTTCGCGAGGTCGCTGCCAGGCTGCAGCGGTCGCTCCTGCCCGGGGACGAAGTCGCCCGAGTCGGCGACGACGAGTTCGCGGTGCTAACCCATGCGAGCAGCGCGGCCGACGCCGGCAAGATCGCCGCCCATCTCCAGCGCGTTCTCGCGGGCGACGGCTTCGCGGTCACATTCGGCTGGGCCGCATACCCACAAGACGGCTCGAACGCCCTTTCGCTCTATCGAGCAGCCGACGAGCGGCTTTACGCCCGGCGCGTCATCCACCGCAGGTCGACGGTGATCGCGCTACCTGACGCGGTGGGCTAGTTCAGAGAGAACTCGAGTACCGGCTCGAGCGGAACGTAGCTCGCTCCCGCGAGATCCAGTACCGCAAGCACGTTCGCCTGTGTCTGCCGTGGGTCGTCGTTCCATTCGACGAGCGAGTCCGTCTCGATCAGGCCGGACAAGGCGTAGAGCGCGGCTGCGAGCTCGGCAACCGGAAGCTCGCCGACGAGCGAGGCCTCTTCCTCCAGGACCGCGACCATCGCCCCGAGCAATGACCAGCTCGCCGCGTTCTCGTCCCACGGATCCACCTCGCATCCGGCCGCGTCGCGAGCGTCGGCGCCTTGGCACCAGGAAACAGCCAGCAGCCGCCGGGCATCGTGCAGAAGCCCCAGACCCCGCGAGTCCGTCATTTCGTTCCGCGTGCCCGGCTGTTGAAGCGGTAAACAAGGTCGATAGGATCACCCCGTGAGCGAACGGGAGCGCCGAATCGGTCGGAACGAAGCGCTCTTTCGAGAGGTCAACGACCGGATCGAGCGGGTGGCCGAGACGATGCAGGTCACCACCGACACGATTCAGATCATCTGCGAGTGCGCCAACGAGTCGTGCACCGAGCAGCTCACGGTGCCTGTCGCGGAGTACGAGCGCGTTCGCTCGGACTCCGAGCTCTTCTTCGTCCGCAACGGCCACGAACAGCCCGACATCGAGCATGTCGTCGAGCGTCACGGCGACTACAACGTCGTTCGCAAGGAACCCGGCGACGCGGCCAGACTCGCCCACGAGCTCGACCCGCGCGATCAGTAGGACGCCGAGAAACCGTCGCCCGCGCGCGTGACCGAGGCCCCGACGGCCTCGCCGTCGACGAGTGGGTTCCAGCGCGCGGCTCGGCGCACCGCCACGGTCTCGAAGCGGTACCCGTACCGATTGCAACCCGCACGGCCGGCCGCCCAGCTCTCGGCAGTCGCGACTGCGCGCCAGGCTCCGGCGCGGGTCGGTAGGTACGCCGCCGCGCCGGCGGCGCGTCCGTCGATGAATGCTCGCCAGACGTCCCTTCCTGTTTCGATCACGCGGACGTGGTAGCGGCGGCCCTGGACGGCGGGGCCGAGATCGACGAAGCGTCGCGCCTGACCAGGCGACACTTCCTCGACGTAGCGCCGGAGGCCCTTTCCGGGGAATGCGGCGACGCCGGCCTGGATCCATTCGTTCGCTCCTCCGGGCCCCGCGTGGATGCCGCCCACGCCGACCCAGGCCGCGACATGTCCCGTGTAGACGGACGGGCGCCGCACCGCGTTGATCGTGGCCGCGACACCTTCAGTCCCGCCGCGGCTCGCGTAGCCCGCGTAGGTGTAGCCGTGCGTGCACGGCCGGACGCTCGGCGACGCGACCGAGGGCGCAACGATCAATGCGACGGCGACGAACGCCGCGCTCGCGACTGCCCAACCTCTCATGTTCCCCTTCCTCCCAGGGAAAACGGTACGACACTTCAGACGGTTACGGCAAGTCACCCACGGGTTCGAGCTCGCCCGTCCGCGTGCCGAGGTACGTCGCGACGCAGAGCCCGGCCAGGATGAGGTACGGCACCGAATCCCCTGCGACGCCCGCTAACGCCCCGCCGGCGGCCGGGCCGACCAGTGCGCCGACACCCCAGCACGCGTTCATCACGCCGAACGCGAGTCCCTGGGCGAGCCCCGCTCGCTCGGCACCGTTGGAGATGAGCGCGAGGCCTGGTGTGTAGAAGGCCCCGTATGCGATCCCGGAAGCAAGGACGAGCAGTGCGATCACCGCCGGCGCCGTCGCCCAGGCGAGGGCAACGGAGACCGCGACCGATCCGATCAATGCCGCGCGTATGGGGCGAAGCCTCCCGTGCCGGTCGGTCAAGCGGCCGAGGATCGGGTTCAAGACCGTCTCGAGGGCCGTGGTGGCGATGAACAGCGCGCCGATTCCGATCGCCCCCCAACCGCGGTCGTGGAGCTGAAGGGGAACCAGCACGATCAAGACGCCGAAGAGCAGGGCGGGGAGGAGGATCAACCACAACCCGGCCAGAAGCGACCGCTCGCGGATCGCGGGCGCGCCGGCCCGAAGCGTCTGGCGCGCCGGCTCGACCGCGGGAGTCGTACCCGCCCAAACGACGAGAATCGCGCCGGCGACCGCAACCCCGAGGAAGGCCGCCCGCGTCCCGATGCTTCCCGCCAGCGCGCCCAACGCCGGGCCGAGAAGCGCTCCGAAGACTGCCGCTCCCATCGCCGTTCCAAGGAGCTCCCCGCGGCGGGCGCGCGAGGCAGAGGCGATGATCCAGGCGAGGCCGCCGGCCCACGAGAACGAGCTGCCGATTCCCTGAAACAAACGTGACGCACCGAGCGTCCAGACATCCCCCGCCAGCGCGAAGCCAAGGCTCGCCGCCGTCATCAGCGTCAGGCCGCCGAGGACCGTCGGCTTCGGGCCGAATCGGGTCGTTGCGAGCCCGCCGGGAACGGCTCCGAGCAGCGTCCCGGCGGCATATGTCGAGATGAAGACGCCGGCGCCGGCCTTCGAAAGGTCGTACTTGTCTGCGAAGTGCGGGAGCAGCGGCGTCAGCGCGGTGAAGAAGGTCGTGTCGACGGCCACGACCACGCTTACGAAGACGAGCAGTCGGCGCATCGCGCCCGAAGCTACCAGTGCAAGGATTCGCTACGGTGCCGCCCGATGAGCACCGCGACGATGCACACGAACCACGGCGCCATCGAGCTCGAGCTCTACGACGAAGACGCGCCGAAGACGGTCGAGAACTTCCGCAAGCTCGCCGGTGACGGGTTTTACGACGGAGTCATCTTCCACCGCGTGATCAAGGACTTCATGATCCAGGGCGGCGACCCCACAGGCACCGGTACGGGCGGCCCCGGCTACGCCTTCGAGGACGAGTTCAACGACCACAAGGTCGAGCGTGGGGCGCTCGCGATGGCAAACGCCGGCCCGAACACGAACGGCAGCCAGTTCTTCATCGTCACGACCGACTCGGCTCCGTGGCTCGACGGCAAGCACACGGTCTTCGGGCGCGTGACGGCCGGGATGGAAGCGGTCGACTCGATCGAGGCGTCCGAGACGGATTCCGCGGACCGACCGCGCTCCGACGCGGTCATCGAGCGGGTCGAGCTCGCCCAGTAAAGCGCTCGTAACGTCTTCGTGACGATTCGCACGACTGCCTAACCCCTGGTCCGGGTTTTCGTCTAAATCTCCCTGGAAAGGTCAAAAAAGACCAGGGCCCGCCCTTTGTGCCGCAGCGCAGGCCGTGCCCGCCGCAGCAAGTCGAACACGACACACGCCTCGGGGGTTCCGGCATGCCTACGAAGAAACGAGGGTTACTTCTGTTAATGAGCGCATTCGCGCTCACGGCCGGAGCGGCGCGCGGCGCCGGGTCGCTGTCGGCCTCTCAGATTCTCGCGCCCGCCGCCGGGCACGTACGAGTCGCGGCGCAGCAGAGGCACGTGAATCCACGTCTGATTCGTCGCTACCGGGCCGAGACATGGCGCTGGGAGCGGTTGATCGGCGCGCGGCCGACGAGACGCGCGATCCGGCCGAGCACGCGCGGAGTCCTCCGCGACTGGGTGCGTGCAGCGGGGCGCGCCTACGCAGAGGCGATGCACCCGCCGCACAAACGCGCCTGGCTTTGCATTCATCGCTACGAGGGGTCCTGGCGCGATTCCGGCGACCCGTACTGGGGCGGCTTACAGATGGACCGCGGTTTCATGGTCGGCTATGCGCCCCGCTACCTGCTCAGCCGGGGCTGGGCCGATCGGTGGACGCCCCTCGAGCAGATGTGGGTCGCCGAACGTGCGTTTCGCAGCGGACGCGGGTTCTGGGCCTGGCCGAACACGGCGCGGATCTGCGGATTGATCTGAACCCGATTCGGGGAGGAAAATAGGGACGTGGTCGAGGAGCAGATTCAGGGGCTGCTCGAAAAGGGGGAAGAGCAAGGTTGCCTCAACCTTTCCGAGTTCAGCGAGTTCGTGCAGGAGCACGAGCTCGAAGAGGAGGACCTCGTCCGTCTCCACGACGAGCTCGAGGCACGTCACATCGAGCTGGCGGACGACTGCGCGAGAGCGGAGAACAAGTCCGAGTCGACGTACATGAACGGTGAGCTCGCCTCCGCCACGACCGACGCGCTGCAGCTGTTCCTGAACGAGGCGGCGAAATGGCCGCTGCTGACCGCCGAGCAGGAGGTCGAGCTCGCTAAGCGGATCGAGCGCGGCGACCACGAGGCGAAGGAGCGGATGATCAACTCGAACCTGCGGCTGGTCGTCTCGATCGCGAAGCGCTACCAGGGGCACGACCTCCATCTGCTCGACCTGATCCAGGAGGGGATCATCGGGCTGATCCGCGCGGTCGAGAAGTTCGACTGGCGGCGCGGGTTCAAGTTCTCGACCTACGCGACCTGGTGGATCCGTCAGGCCGTCCAGCGCGGCGTCGCGAACAAGTCGCGAACGATCCGGATCCCGGTCCACATCGTCGAGCGCGAGCAGAAGATCGCACGCGCGGAGCGTGAGCTCGCGACGCGGCTCGGGCGCCAGCCGACCGAGCAGGAGATCGCGAAGCGGGCGAAGCTCCCGTTGAAGCAGGTGCGCGAGGTGAGACACGCTGCGCGTGCGGTCACGAGCCTCGACAGGCCGATCGGCGCCGAGAACGAGGGCTCGCTCGCCGAGCTCGTTCCCTCCGAACAGGACACGCCCGAAGAGGAGGTCACCTACAGCCTCCAGGAGCAGGCCCTGCGGCGAGCGGTCGCCGAGCTTCCCGAACGGGAGCGCGAGATCGTCAAGCTCCGCTACGGCCTGAACGGCGACCGCGACCCGAAGTCGCTCGACGCGATCGGCCGCGAGCTCGGGATGACGCGCGAGCGGGTGCGACAGATCGAAGCGTCAGCGCTCGAGCGGCTCGCGGTCCACCGCGAGCTCGACGCGATCTCGGACGCGGC
>DASQWX010000105.1:0-6551 GCA_035640035.1 Gaiellaceae bacterium | reverse complement strand
CCGTGTCCTTGTGGCCGAGGCCGGCGACGAGCATCGCGCCGACGATCACGATCCCGTGGATCGCGTTCGTGCCCGACATCAGCGGCGTGTGCAGCAGGGTCGGCACCTTCGAGATCACCTCGAAGCCGAGGAAGATCGCCAAGACGAGGATCGTGATCTCGAACGACAGTAAGAGTCCGTGACTCACGCCGCTTCGGCCTCCGGCCCCGCTTCATGGGGGAAACGATGTTTCCCCCATGAGCCCCCTTCTTCGAGGCACGCACCGGCTGCGCCGCGCATGTCGGCACAGCCGGTGAGGACGATTAGAAGTTCAATCACGCCGCTACCTCCTCCTTGCGGGTGACGCACGCCTCCGACGTGATCTCGTCCTCCCAGTCGAGCTTCAGCTCGCCTTCGGGCGCAAGATGTTGAAGCAGAGCCAAGACATTGCGCGAATAGAGCTGGCTCGCGTGGAAAGGCATCATGCTCGCTAGATTCGTGTAGCCGACGATGGTCACGTCCTCGCGAACGACGGCCTCGCCGGGCACGGTCACCTCGCAGTTTCCGCCCGTCTCCGCGGCGAGGTCGACGATCACCGATCCTGGGCGCATCGCGGCGACCGCCGACGCCGGGATCAGGCGCGGCGCCGGGCGACCCGGCACGAGCGCGGTTGTGATCACCGCGTCGAACTCGGGGAGCCGCCCCTCGAGTGCTTCCTGCTGGCGTTGCTGCTCCTCCTCGCTGAGCTCGCGCGCGTAGCCGCCCGCTGTCTCCTCGCCGGTGATGCCGAGGTCGAGGAACGTCGCGCCGAGGCTCTCGACCTGCTCGCGTACGATCGGGCGGACGTCGAAGCCGGAGACGACGGCTCCGAGCCGCCGCGCGGTCGCGATCGCCTGGAGACCGGCGACGCCTGCTCCCAGGACGACGACCTTCGCCGGCGCGACGGTGCCGGCGGCGGTCATCAGCATCGGGAAGAACCTCGGCAATTGATCGGCCGCGATCAGCGCCGCCTTGTAGCCGGCGACCGTGGCTTGCGACGAGAGCGCATCCATCGCCTGGGCGCGGGTGATCCTCGGGATCGACTCCATCGCGAAGGCGATCACGCCTCGCTCGCCGAGGCCGGCGATGCCCTCACGATCCGTCAGCGGTTGCAGGAAGCCCACGACGAGCTGGCCCTCCCGCAGGCGGCCTCGCTCTTCCGGCGAGGGCGCCTGAACCTTGACGACGGCATCGGCGGTGTACGGGTCGTCGCCGAGGGTCGCGGCCGCGGATTCGTACTCTCCGTCCGGGAAGGATGCTGATTCGCCGGCGCCGCGCTCGACGACGACCTCGAAGCCGCCGGCGGTGAGCCGCTTGACGGATTCCGGCACGAGCGCGACTCGCCGTTCACCCGATGCCGTTTCCCGCGGGACCCCGACCTTCATGCGCGCCGAACTCTAAAGCGCCGATAGGAGCGGTCCGTCGCAGAAGCGGCGCGAAGGCGTGACCCACCCGTTCGCCCTTGCTCGATAGGCTCGCCGCGGGGAGGAGGCTGGGTGCGCCTTGAACCGGGGGCCGACCCCGGCGCCGAGTAGATTGGGGCCGTGGGAGACTCGACCCGAAGCACCTCGCCCGGCGGCGAGCCCGCCGTAGCCGAGGGGCGGCTCGCCGAAGTCGCGGACAGCTTCTTCAAGCCGGCCGTTCTCGACCTCGTTCCTTACGAGCCGGGGAAGCCGGTCGAGGAGGTCCAGCGCGAGCTCGGCCTGGAACGGGTCGTGAAGCTCGCGTCCAACGAAGGCCCGTACGGCCCGTTTCCCGCTGCGCTCGAGGCGATCGCACGGTCTGCCCCGGACCTCAACCGGTACCCCGACGGCGGGGCGTATCGCCTGCGCGCCTTGTTGGCGGAGCTTCACGATCTCCGCTTCGAGGAGGTCGCCGTAGGCGCTGGGTCGGACGGGCTTGTCGACGGACTCTCCCAGGCGACGCTCGATCCCGGTGACGAGATCGTCTGCGGGTGGCCTTCGTTCCCGAGCTACGTGATCGGCGCGCGAAAGCTCGGCGCCGTTCCGAAGACGGTTCCGCTGCAGGACCACCGGTACGACCTGGAGGCAATGCTCGGCGCGATCACGCCGAGGACGAAGCTCGTCTACATCTGCCATCCGAACAACCCGACGGGAACGATGAACACGCGCGCTGAGCTCGACGCCTACTTCGACCGCGTCCCCGAGCACGTACTGACCGTCCTCGACCAGGCATACCTCGAGTACATCGACGACCCGGAGTACGCCGACGGGATCACCGAGTATCTGAAGCCCGGGGTCAAGGTTGTCGTTCTGCGGACGTTTTCGAAGATCTTCGGCCTCGCGGGGCTGCGAGTCGGCTATGGGCTCGCGGCCGCGCCGGTCGTCACCGCTCTCGGCAAGGTCCGTCGCGCCTTCGACATCACAACGCCTGCGCAGGAAGCCGCGCTGGCCAGCCTCGGCGACGCGCGAGAGCTCGAGCGCCGTCGCGCGGAGAACTCCGCCCAGCGGCCTCGCGTCGAGCGCATCCTGAGCGAGCACGGATTCGAGCCGGCCGGCCCGGCGGTCGCCAACTTCCTCTACTGCGACGTCGGTGAGGACTCGCGGCCGCTCTTCCAGCGCCTTCTTCGCGAGGGCGTCATCGTCAGGCCGACGCACGGTTTCGGCGGCCCCGACGCGATCCGCGTGACCATCGGAACCGAAGCAGAGAACGCCTTCCTGGCGGATGCGCTCGATCGGGTCGGTGCGGTGGTCGCCAAAACCGACTAGTCCGAAAAACCCCTCTTTCGAGGCGACACCGCCCTGTTACCGTTTCAGGGGCCGTGAGCCGCCTCGTGACCGGCCGCAAGCTCGGGCTTCTCGGCCGAGAGCCGAGCTTCCGCTCGCTGTTCCTGGCGACGCTCGGCTCGGGGCTCGGAACCTGGCTCGCCCTCGTCGCACTGCAGATCGACGTGTTGCGGCGAACGCATTCGCCGATCTGGATGAGCGCGCTGCTGATCGCCAACATCCTGCCGACCCTCGTCGTCGGCCTACTCGCCGGGCCGCTCGTCGACAGGCTCTCGCGGCGGGCCCTGATGATCGGGGCCGACCTGACCCGCTTCGGCGTTTTCTGCGCGCTGCCGTTGGCGCCGAACGCGACCACCATCGTCGGCCTCGCTGTGGTGAGTGGAGTCGCGACCGGGTTCTTCCGCCCCGCCGTCTATGCCGGACTGCCGAACCTCGTCTCCGACCGGGACCTGCCTCGCGCGAACTCGCTACTGCAGGTCATCGACAACTCCACGTGGGCGATCGGGTCGCTCATCGGCGGCGCCCTCGTCGCGGCCCGAGGGCCGCACCTCGCTTACTGGATCAACGCAGCGACCTTCCTGATCTCGGCGGCGTTGATCGCGCAGATCGGCCAGCGGCGGCTGCAGGAGGCGAAGGCGGAGACACGCGGGCACTGGCGCGACCTGGCCGACGGGTTCGGTCTCGTCCGGAGCTCGCGCGGCCTGCTGACGGTCTTCATCGCGTGGAACGTCGGCATGGTGGCCAATGCGTTCGTCAACGTCGGCGAGCCGTTCCTAGCGATCGACACCTTTTCAGCGGGCAGCTTCGGTCTCGGCCTGCTGATGGGGTCCGCGGCAGTCGGCCTTGCCGGCGGCGCATTTCTCGCGGGGTCGTGGATTGAGGAACGCGGGCTTCCGAACGTCTACGGTGCCTCGCTCGGCCTGATGGCGCTCGGCGTCGCCGGCGCGGCCGGTTCGCCCAACGTTTGGGTTGCCTCCGCGTGCGTCGTGATCTCCGGCGCCGGGAACGGGGCGACGATCGTCTGCAACGCGCTACTCGTACAGCGGGGAGCTCCGGATCGGCTCCGTGGTCGCGCCTTTACCGTCCTGATGAGCTCGAACGTGACGCTCCTTACGGTCGGGATGCTGGTCGCCGGTCGGCTCACCGACTCGGTCGGCCCGCGATGGATCTGGGGAGCCGCCTCGGTCCTATCCGCCGGAGCGGCGATCGTCGGGTTCACGCTGGCGCGCGGAGTGGCCGAGCCGGCGGAGGTTTCCGAGGTGTCCGAGCGGCCGCTTGAAGTCGAGCCCGTGATCGAGGCGCCGGGCGGCATCGGACGGCGCGCGATCTAGTGCCGCACCCGGCGATAGTCAGGGCACTTCTGGCGGCGCCTGGAACCGCCAGGCAGCGTCCTCAGTCCCGCCAATATGCCTGCATAGTGACGCTCCCTGCGTCCTCCCCTAGCGGCCCCATGCACTCGCCAGAAATGCGAGACCATCGCCGGACGCGGCACTAGCATTCGGACAATGGCTGCTCGCCGCGAGTTCACGCGGGAATCGCTTGCCGCGGGCGTCCGGGCGGGGGAGAAGCGGGCGCTGGCACGCGCGATCACGCTCGTGGAAAACGCCGATCCGCTCGCGTACGAGCTCGTTCGCGACGTCTATCCGGAGACGGGGGGCGCCTACGCGGTGGGCATCACGGGGCCGCCGGGTGTCGGCAAGTCCAGTCTGATCTCCGCGGTCGTCCGCCATGTGCGCGATGCCGGCACAACGGTCGGTGTCATCTCGGTCGACCCGTCGAGCCCGTTCTCGCACGGCGCGCTGCTCGGCGACCGGATCCGGCTTTCCGACCATTTCCTCGATCCAGACGTCTTCATTCGCTCGATGGGTACGCGTGGCCATCTGGGCGGGCTCGCAGAGGCGACGCTGCAGGCGCTGCTCGTCCTCGACGCCGCCGGCAAGGAGCTCGTCTTCCTGGAAACCGTGGGCGCAGGCCAGAGTGAGGTCGAGGTGATCGGGATCGCGGACACGGTCGTGCTCGTGCTGATGCCTGGCTCGGGTGATTCGATCCAGGCGCTGAAAGCCGGGATCATGGAGATTCCGGACGTGATCGCGATCAACAAGCTCGACCACCCGGCCGCGAAGACGATGCTGAACGAGGTGCGGTCGATCCTCTCTCTCGACAAGGAGCGGGCCTGGCGCCCGCCCATCGTCCTGACCGAGGCCATCCGAGGCGAAAACGTGCCCGAGCTCTGGGACAAGATCGAGGCCCACCGCGCCTTCCTCGACGGCGAGGGGTTGCTCGAGCAGCGGCGGCGCGAGAATCTCGCCGGGGAGGTGTTCGCGGTCGCGTCGGCGCGGGCGAAGGCGCATCTCGAGCGCGCGGTCGCGGACGATCCGGAGCTCCGCCGTCTCCTCGACCAGGTTCAGAGCCGAGAGCTCGACCCGCTCACCGCGGTTCGGGAGATCATTGACAAGGTGTTCCACCTTGGCGACGGAAACCACAGGCCCGACACTCACTGAGATCGAGGCGGCCCGGCGCGGCCTCGCCGGCGTCGCTCGCGTGACGCCGGTCTACGGATCGGACACGTTCTCCCAGCTCACCGGCCGCGAGGTCGTGCTCAAGGCCGAGAACCTGCAGCGCACGGGCTCGTTCAAGATTCGCGGCGCCGTCACGCGGATCGCGGCGCTCTCGGAGCAACAGCGTGCGGCCGGCGTCGTCGCGGCGAGCGCCGGCAACCACGGCCAGGCCGTCGCGTGGGCGGCCCGCGAAGCGGGGATCCCGGCCTTGATCTTCGTCCCGCAGGACGCGCCGATGGCGAAGATCGAGGCCTGCCGCAACTACGCCGCGGACACGAAGCTCGTCGGCGCGGGCTTCGAGGACGCCCTCGCCGCCGCGCTCGCGTACGCGGAGGAAACCGGCGCGACGTTCGTGCACCCGTACGAGGACGAGATGGTGATCGCGGGCCAGGGCACGATCGGGCTCGAGCTCGCGGAGCAGGTTCCCGAGGTGGGGACGGTGCTGATCCCGATCGGCGGCGGTGGGCTGGCCTCCGGCATCGGACTGGCGCTCCGCGCTGTGAAGCCGGACGTCCGGATCGTCGGCGTCGAAGTTCGGCGGGACGAGTACTCGATCGCGGACGGGATCGCGGTCAAGCAGACCGGCGAGCTGACGTCGGCGATCCTCGAAGACGTCCTCGACGACGTCGTCTCCGTCTCCGACGAGGAGATCAGCGAGGCGATCGTGCTGCTGCTCGAGCGGTCGAAGCTCGTCGTCGAGGGCGCTGGTGCGGTCGGGGTCGCGGCGCTGCTTCGCGGCCGCGCCGGGGGACAGGGCCCGGCTCTCGTCCTCCTCTCCGGCGGGAACATCGATCCGACGATGCTGATCTCGGTCATGCGGCACGGACTTACCGTCGGCGGCCGTTATCTCGTCGTCCGGACACACCTCGCCGACCGGCCGGGCGAGCTGATCAAGCTCCTCTCGCTCGTGGCCCAGGAGCGAGGCAACGTGATCGCGGTCGAGCACCACCGCGAGGGGATGGACATTCCCGTGACCGAGACCGAGGTCGAGCTGACGCTCGTGACCCGCGACGAGGAGCACTGCCGGCAGCTGCTCGGCGCGATGGCCGAGCACGGCTACACGGTCGAGCGGCTCACCTGACTCTTATTGAGGAAGCGGCGGCAGAACTTTGCGCTGGCAGTGCCGGCAAATCTTCGCGCCCGCGGGAATGAGCAGTCCGCAGTGGCGGCATTGCGTGAACTTCTCCAAGCCGTACCGATTTTCCGCGGGCGGCGCGTCCCCGATGTA
>DASQWX010000104.1:0-2137 GCA_035640035.1 Gaiellaceae bacterium | reverse complement strand
GCCGAGGTCGAGCGGCTCGAGACGAATCCGGCCGCTCCGCCGCCGTCTGCCGATCCAGGGCTCGTCTCGGCGGGGCGGCGCCTTGTCGCCGCGCTCGCGGGCGCCGCCGAGGCGGGGCGGAGGTTCGAGGCTCCGCTGCGGGCCAGGGTCGACGCCGGTGGCATGCGTACCGGTGACGCCGCGGCGGCGCTGCGGGAGCTCGCGGCGCGTGAGGCGGAGCTGCGGCGCGGCGCCGCGGAGGCCGGTGAGCGGGCGGCTGCGATCGACGTCGAGCTCGCCCGGCTCGAAGCCGAGCAGGCGACCGCGCGCCGTCGGCTCGAGGAGGCAGGCGCGCCTCCGGCCGAGGGTGACGACCCGATCGCCCTCGAAGAGCGGCTCACCCGGCTCGAACGCCGCCGGGAGACGCTCGGCGCCGTCAATCCTCTTGCGAAGCAGGAGTACGAGGAGGAGAAGGAGCGGCTGGCCGAGCTTGCGAGCCAGCGGGAGGACCTCGAGCGCAGCCTCGTTGAGCTCGAGAAGCTGCGGAACGAGCTGACGGAGACGGTCGAGCGCCGCTTCGAGGAAACCTTCGCGTCTGTCCAGCGGCACTTCACCGACGTCGCCGAGACGCTCTTCCCGGGCGGCGAGGGCCGCCTCCGGCTGAGCGAGCCCGACGAGGACGGCGCCGACGACGGGAGCGAGCCCGGCGTCGAGATCGAGCTACGGCCGGCCGGCAAGCGCGTGACGAAGCTGTCGCTTCTCTCCGGCGGCGAGAAGGCGCTTGGCGCCATCTCGTTCCTGTTCGCGCTCTTTCTCGCCCGTCCGTGCCCGTTCTACCTGCTGGACGAGGTCGAGGCGGCGCTCGACGACACGAACATCGGCCGCTTCATCGAGCTGCTGCGCCGGTACGCCGACCGGGCGCAGTTCATCGTCATCACGCACCAGAAGCGGACGATGGAGGCCGCCGACAGCCTCTACGGCGTCACGATGGGGGCCGACGGGATCTCGCAGATCGTCTCCCGCCGCGTCCCGCGCGAGTCCCCGGTTTCAGCGGTCGCCTAGCGCCCCGCGTCTCATCGTCCGCCACGGACGGGGCCATCGGCCGGCAGGCTCTACGGTTGTAGCCGAACGCGGGGTGGGACAGCGACGGCGAGCCTGATTCGCAACGCTTTTGTTGCAGTTGCCATGACCGGTGCAGGCAGTTCGTTGTGCCAGACCCAAACGAACTGCCTGCGCGGCCCTGGGTCCGCCCGGCCGTACAATCGCGCGATGCATCGCTCCACCGAAGCCGCTTGAGCCGTACCTGGGGGGAGCTGCTCGGCGACGAAACCGGCGCCGCGGTCGAGGCGGGCGCCGAGGCGACCGGCTTCTTCTCGCGCCTCCGCGATTCGCTCGGCAAGAGTCGCCGGGCGCTCACGGAGCAGATCGCCGCGACCGCGTTCGACCCGGCCGACGAGGTGGCCTGGGAGCGGCTCGAAGAAGCGTTGATCGCAGCGGATGTGGGCGTTCCCTCGACCGCCGAGCTCGTCCGGCGGCTCGAGTCGCGGGGTGAGATCGGCGATCTCAGCGAAGCGCTCGTCGAAGAGGTGACGACGCTCCTCGGCGAGCCGGGCCGGCTCGGGCTGAACGGGCGTCCCAGCGTCATCCTCGTCGTCGGCGTCAACGGCACGGGCAAGACGACGACGATCGGCAAGCTTGCCCATCGCCTGCGAGAGCATGGACGCTCGGTCGTCCTCGGGGCGGCCGACACGTTCCGGGCCGCCGCCGAGGAGCAGCTGGAGATCTGGGCCGATCGCGCCGGCGCCGACTTCGTCGGCGGCGACCGCGGCGGCGACCCCGCAGCCGTCGCCTACGACGCGATCGCGCTCGCCACGGAGCGCAGCCGCGATGTCGTCGTCGTCGACACGGCCGGCCGGCTGCACACCCAGGCGAACCTGATGGAGGAGCTCGCGAAGGTGAGACGTGTGATCGCGCAGAAGCTCGAGGGCGCCCCGCACGAGACGCTCCTCGTCGTCGATGCGACGACGGGGCAGAACGGCGTCCAGCAGGCGCGGCTCTTCGGAGACGCGGTCGGCGTCACGGGGGTCGCGCTGACGAAGCTCGACGGCTCGGCAAAGGGCGGCGTCGCGATCGCGATCGCCCACGAGCTCGGGTTGCC
>DASQWX010000103.1:0-6442 GCA_035640035.1 Gaiellaceae bacterium | reverse complement strand
CGCTGCGCTCGTGTTCGCGTCCAACCAGCCCTCGAGATCGTCTGCCGGTGCGGTACCGGCGTCCCACCAAACCTCCAGAACGGCTAAGCCCGCCGACTGGAGAACCTCACGTGTGTAGTGGAGGTCGGGCCGAGCCGGGGTTCCGCCGATGCGGTTTTCGTCTCGAGCGGCACCCGGGAGGACGACCGCGATGCCGTTTTCGTCCGCGGCCTCGTAGAGAAGGCAATGGACCGGTGCTTGCCGGTATCCGGTGATCTCGAGCTGCTTCGGGGGTCGGTAGACGGAGATGGTGCGAGTCTAAGGAGGCCGAGCCGGCCCGACCGACCGCGTCCGGGCGCGCCGGTAGCGGGCTTCCGCGTTGCCGGATCTAGACCATTCCTGGTGTCGGACGCAGTTACTTTCTTCGGGCGGAACCGTGCGGAGAGTGTGACGGCGCCTCGCTGAGCAGGCGTTTCGTCGCCACGATTTGGCCTCGTCCCGGGGTCGGACGCCGGGTGTTCGCTAGGTCAGCGGGGGGAACCTACCGGTTCCCCCGAGACCCCTTCCACTGGTCCGCTTCGCGGACAGGCGCTACGCGCCTCCCTCGGAGACGGTTTGACCGCGGCGCGGCGGCGCCTGCGTGGACGCGGCCGCAGGCTGCCTCGCTCAGACCGGAGACGGCGGAGATGCGGGCTATCCTTGCCGCGCCGGGGTGGCGAAACTGGTCATACGCGCCTGACTTAAAATCAGGTGTCTCCTTTGGAGGCGTAAGGGTTCGAGTCCCTTCCCCGGCACCTTTGAGATCGATCAGCTGGGCGGCTCGATCCGCATCGGGCGATTGAAATCCGTGTAGCGGTGGTGCATGAAGTGCGCCGCCGCCGTCATCTCGAGCTCGAGCGGCCGGTGCGTGCGCGGGTCCATCGCGAACTCGAACCAGCCCGGCAGGTTGGGGTCGAAGAAGCTGACCAGGCGGGCGCGGACGCCGCCGACCCGTGTCCAGCCGAGCGCTCGCGCGTTCAGCCAGCGCGGACCCCATTGCGAGCCGGGCAGCTGCAGGCGCGTCTGCGAGGACCGCACGAGCGGGCCTTTCCCGGCCGCGTCCCAGCGCGTCGCGCCGATCACGATCGCGCGCGACCCGTCCGAGGTCACGTAGGTCAGGCGGTCGGGCGCGACGACGTGCCAGGTCGTCCTGATCCGGTCGCGGGGGCTCGACGCGAGCCGTTCGTGGATGACGAGGCTCCGCAGGCTCGCATACGCGTGGCGAGCCTCCGCGACGTCCCGGCTCGCGGGCGCGGTGCGGGCCGGGATCGCGAAAGACACCGGGCCCGAGTCGAGGACGACGGTCACGCGCCGTGCGCGGATTCGTCCCTGCGCGCGGTAACAGCCTGGGCCGCACGAGGCCGACCCGAGTGTCTTGCCACCAGCCCTGAATCCGACCGAGAGCCCGTCGACACCGTTCTCGTCGGGGCCGAGCACCGTGGCCTGCAGCGTTCCACCGGGCAGGATCGCCAGCCCAACCCCGCGGTCGCCGGATTCGCCCGCGAGGACAGCCGCGCCTGGAGGCGGCGCGGCGATCGGCTTGGGCGTGGCGGGGCGCGCGACCGCGCGGGCGAGCTGGCGGCCGGGCGCCAGGTCGGTCAGGAACGCGACCGCGATCACGATCCCGGCGAGAAGCGCGAGCTCGGCGGCGACATTTCGGCGCAACGCATCGAGGCGAAGCCTCGGCACGAGCCGCGACCGATTCACCCACCCGAGCGCGACGAGCGCGACCAGAAGGCCGCTCTTGATCAGGATCGCGCGCCCGTAGCCGGAGCTCCAGAGCTGGCTGAAAGCTGAGAGCTCCGAGAGAGCGCGGACCAAACCGGTCGCAGCGATCACGGCGACCGAGACGAGCGCGACGGCCGACAGCCGCGGCACCAGAGCGGCGGCGAAGCGACCCCGCTCCTCGGCCGCGAGACGGCGGGCGCGCCGCAGGCCGACCGCCAGCGCCAGCAGGCCTCCGATCCAGACCGACGCAGCGCCGACGTGCAGGATGTCCGCGGCCACGTTCAACGGCCGCGGCCACTGGCCGGAATCGAGCGCGTGTCCGGCGACCGATGGGATGGGAAGGAGGGCCAGAGCACAGAGGAAGGCTCCCCGTCCGAGCCGCCGGTCGACGAGCGCGATCGCCGACAGCGTCGCGCCCACCACCGCGACGATCCCGCCGACCTCGTACGTCAGTCCGAATCGCGTACTCCCGGCGTCGTGGTGCGGAATCAGCGTCGCCGCGCCGAGGAAGGCGAGCAGGAAGCCGACGAACGCAAGTGGCCAGAGCACGCGTTCGTCCGCGGCTACGCCTGCCGCACGCAGGGCGGGCCGCCAGGCAAGCGGCACGAAGAGCGCGACACCGACGGCGACGAGGAGCCCGGTGAAGAAGAACCAGCGCGAGATCACCTCGCGCGTCAGGTTCGAGCCGCCGGCCGTCAGGGCGGCCCTCGGCGTCGCCTGGCCGGCGCCGACCGCGAAGGCGAAGACCCCCTCGATGGTGTGCCCGTCGTCCGAGAGCACCCGCCAGCGGACGGTGTAATCGCCGTCGCGCAGCCTTTGCAGCGGGATCGAGACGATGCTGCCGCGGATCCGAGGCTTCTGTGCGAGGACGGAACGCTTGCCGTTGTTCGCGACGACCGTCGTTCCGCCGAGTACGCGAACGGGCTCGTCGAACCGGATCGTCACCTGCGCCGGCGCGGTCGCGAGCACGGATCCGTCCCGAGGGGTCGTCGAGACGACGCGCGCATGAGCCCAGGCCGCAGGCGCCGCCGCCACGGCCGCGAAGATCACCGCGGCCGCGGCGAGCGTGCGTGTCCATCGCGTCAAGGTCTCAGCAGAACAGTTCGCGTCGGCGCCCCAAATGGTTCGCCGTCCCGAAATCTTGCCCACACTAGACTGACTCACGATGGCCGAAGTGCAGGACGTTTCGCACGAGTCCGGGCACCTGGAGTGGGAAACACCTCTCTACAGACAGGCGATCACCCAGTTCGAGCAGGCCTTGCCGCACGCGGCTGTCGACGATGCCGTCGCGGAACGCCTCCGGTACCCGGAGCGATCGCTGGTCGTCAGCGTCCCCGTGCGGCTCGACGACGGTCGCTGGCGCGTCTTTCCGGGCTACCGGGTTCAGCACTCGAGCGTGCTCGGGCCCACGAAGGGCGGCGTCCGCTACGACCCAGAAGTCGACCTCGGCGAGTGCGCGGCGTTAGCGATGTGGATGACGTGGAAATGCGCACTGCTGCGATTGCCCTACGGGGGTGCCAAGGGAGGCGTCCGGTGCAACCCGCGCGAGCTGTCGCTGAACGAAGTGCAGGCGATCACCCGCCGGTTCACCTCCGAGTTGCTGCCCATCATCGGCCCTCAAGAGGACATCCCGGCCCCCGACATGGCCACGAACGAGCAGACGATGGCCTGGATGATGGACACGTACTCGATGCAGGTCGGCCATGCCGTTCCCGAGATCGTCACCGGCAAGCCGATCGCCCTCGGAGGCTCGCTCTTCCGCCACGAGGCGACGGGTGCCGGCGTCGTGATGGTGATCGAGCGCTGCTGCGGAAAGCTCGGGATCCCGCTCGCCGGACAGCGCTGCGTCGTCCAAGGCTTCGGCAACGTCGGCGGGATCGCGGCGGCCGAGCTGCACGAAAAGGGCGCCCTCGTGGTCGCCGTCTCCGACGTGGCCGGCGGCGTCCACGACGAGGGTGGCTTGCCGATTCCCGACCTCCGCCGCCACGCGGAGGAGCACGGATCGCTCGCCACCTACGACACGGCCGAGCGCTTGACGAACGAGGAGTTGCTCGAGCTGCCCTGCGACATCCTCGTCCTGGCGGCGCGGGAGGACCAGGTCACCGGCGAGAACGCCGGCCGCGTCCATGCGCGCCTGATCGCCGAGGGCGCAAACGGGCCGACGTCCGTCGAGGCCGACGCGATCCTTGCGGAACGCGGCATTCTCGTCCTGCCCGACGTGCTCACGAACGCCGGCGGCGTCACGGTCTCGTACTTCGAGTGGGTGCAGGATCTCGGCCGGCTGTTCTGGGATCGGAGCGAGATCCGCGCAAAGCTCGCCGACCAGCTCGCCGATGCGTTCGACCGCGTCTGGCGGCTCTCCGAGGAGCAGGGTCTCTCGCTGCGAAGCGCCGCCCTCGTTGCCGGAATACGGGAGGTCGGCTCGGCGCTGATGTCCCGCGGCATCTACCCGTGATGGATCGCGTCCGCGACGCAATGGTTCCGGAGCCCAGGACACTCGCCGGCGATTTTCCCGCGCAAGAGGCGGGCGAGTTGCTGTCGCGGCCCGAGGTACGGGCCGTCTTCGTCTGCGAGCGCGAGCAGCTCGTCGGGGTCGTCACCCGAGGAACGCTCGTCCGCGACGTCGTCGCCGCCGGACGCGATCCTACGCAGACCCCGGTCCGCGAGATCGCCGAGGCGCCCCGCCACACGCTCGATCCGGAACTGCCGCTCGACGAGGCGTTCAAGTTCCTCGAGGACGAGGACCTCGAGCGCGTGCCGGTGACAGAGGAAGGCCGACTCGTCGGCGTCCTCTCGCGAAGCTCGCTGCAGCGGCGGCTGGCCGAGGACGAGCCGCCGGAGCTCGACGAAGACCCGGGCACTGTCTACTAGCCGCTAGCTAGCCTGATCAGGGCGTGACCGGGAAGCGCCGATCGGGCGGGAGCCTCGTCGCGGCCGTCGCGGCCGTGTCGGGGGTGACGGCCGCGAATCGGGCCGGGCTCGTCGAGCTGTCGGCGTTGGCGTCGAGTCCCCGGACGGCCGGCGAGGGGAAGGTCTGGCTCCTCGTCACGAGCGCGTTCGTCGCCGCCACCCCGACAGCGGCCTCTCTGCTCGCATTCGCGGCCTTCGCGATCGCTGCTCTCCTCGTCTGCGGCCCTCGGCTGATGTGGACGGTCGGGATCGCCGGACACGTGGGCTCGGCCGCTGCGGTCTATGCGACGATCGCGGTCGCCCGGGCAATCGTCCCAACGGCGTTCGAGAACGTTCTCGCGATCTTCGACTACGGGACCTCGGCGATGATCGCCGCCTGGCTCGGCGCGCTCGCGGCGGCCGGCTGGATCCGCCATCCCCGAATCGGGCCGCGGCTCGGGGTGATCGCCGTCTCGCTGCTGAGCGCCGGCGTCGGATGGCTTTGCCGTCCAGATTTGACGCCGCTCGACAGCGAGCACGTGGTGGCGTATGCGATCGGCGTCGCGGCCGTCGGCGGAGCCGCCTGGGAGTACCCGCGGCGCGTGTCGAGGGAGTGGCTCGCGATGGCGGGCGGGCTCATGCGACGTGGTTCCGCCCTGGCCGGCCGGCTCGGCCTGGCCCTACGTCAGCAGCAGGTGTAGGCGCCGGGAGGCGCCGGGCCTTCCTCGGAAGCGGGCAGCGCTGCCGCCTCGAGCGCGGCGCCGTCGAGGATGTCGCGCTCGCTCGCCTCGATAGAGGGCAGGCCGAAGTGGGCGAGAACCTCCGCGAGGATCACCGCGCCCGCGACGATCACCGGCGCGCGTTCGGGATCGAGTGCGGGGAGCTCACGCCGCTTCGCGAGCGGCAGCGATGCCAGCCGCTCGAGCTGCACGAGGGCGCCTCCGGTCGAGACGGCATGACCGTGCACCCGATCGGGGTCGTATTCGTCCAGGCCGAGGTCGAGGGCCGCGATCGAGGTGATCGTTCCGGCGACGCCGATCGCCGCCTTCGGGCGGAGGTCGCCGGGCATCCGCTCGGCCAGGAGCGCCCTCACCGCGGCCGCGCAGGCGGCGAGTTCCTCGGCGGTGGGCGGGTCCGTGCGGAGGAACCGCTCGGTCAGCCGGACACCGCCGAGGTCGAGGCTGTCGTGGAAGCGAAGCTCGGACGAATTGCCGGACACGAGCTCCGTCGAGCCGCCGCCGATGTCGACGACGAGGGTCTCGTCGGCGAGCTCCCGCCCGACCGAGGCGCCGCGAAAGGTGAGCTGCGCTTCGTCGTGACCCGAGAGCAGTCGGGTCTCGAAGCCGTAGCTCCACTCGACTTCGCCGAGGAAGGCCTCGCCGTTCTCGGCGTCGCGGACGGCGCTCGTCGCGATCGCGAGCGTTCGCTCGACCCCGAGCCCTTCGGCCTCGCGGCGGAAATCGGTGAGAACGTTGCGTACCCGGGCGATCGGCGCGGGGAGGAGGCGTTTGCGCTCGTCGACTCCTTCCCCGAGGCGCGTGATCTTCAGCCGCCGAACGACCTCGTCGATCGACCCGTCGTTGACGTCCGCGACGAGCATCCGCGTCGAGTTGGTGCCGAGATCGACGGCTGCGACGCGCATCGCCAAGGATGCTAGTGGTGCCGGCGAGCTACCTCGAGCAGCGCCCGAACGTGGCGGTCGTCGCGCACCTGCGACGGCGCGACGCCGAATTCGTTCCGGAAGCGCTCGGTGAAATGGCTGTGGCTGGAGAACCCAAGCTCGAGTGCCAGGGCGCTGAGGTCGACG
>DASQWX010000102.1:0-51417 GCA_035640035.1 Gaiellaceae bacterium | reverse complement strand
AGGATCGGCCAGCCCCTCAGTCGGCACGGAGTCGTTCCTCGATTGCGAAAGCCGATGTAGCCGCCGACGTTCCCCGCGGCGACCAGGGATCGCAGCATGCGGATCTTCAGCTGCGAAGTTGCGCACGTGCGCGCTCGGGCGACCGATGCGCTCGACGGCGCTGCGGGCCCGACCCCGGTGGTCGCGGCGGCAACGACTCCAAGAGCCACCCCGATGCAAAACCGGCGGCTCGGCACGGGAGGAATCCTAGAACGCCGGCAGCGAAATCCGCTTGGGGTACTGCCGCGTAAGAGGGTCGTACCTTCCCCGGCAAAGGAGCCGGCACCCGACAAGCGTCGAGGAGTCCTACCCGGGAGGCTTCGGCTTCGGCGCGCGAGCTCGGCCGCGCGCCGAAGCCCGGAGCTGGGTCGAGCTTGGAGCCGGGCACCGCTACGCTTGGCTCATGCGACAGATCTGGACTGGTCGAGTAGCTCAGGCTGCCGCGAAATACGGTGAGAACGCGCCGATGGCGACCGTGTGTTGCAACGCGTGCCGCTCCTGCTGGACGACGAATATCGTCGGTCTACTCGTCGCCGGCGCCGGTGGCCTCGCACTAGCGGCTCGCGGGCTCACGCGTCGGTTGCTCGGGTAAGCGGGCCGGCTCCCAGCCGATCTTCTGAACTAGATCACTTGCTTGGGAAACGGTGGGCTCGACCGCAGCGGCCGGGCCCACCGTCCCCTCGACGTCATCCGATGATGTGGAAGACGAAGTCGAACTCCGTGCCTGCCGGGTTGCGGGCGTGGAGGTCCATGGAGCCGCGCACGTTTCGATAGGCGCCGGTGCCGCCCGTGATTGCGAGGGTGCTGTCAGACGCGTCGTAGAACGGTCCCTCGACCGTGATCTGGCCCGCGGGCAGGAATGTCGTCCATATGCACTCCCATGACGTGCCCGCGACGATGCGAACGCAGTACCCCTGGTCGCTGCCGACCTTGTTCGCGTTGGAGCTGTCGAAGACGTCGTTCGCAAACGTGAGGATGTCGCCGACCGCACCGGTTCCGCCGGTCGGGTTCGTGATCGCGTCGGTGGTTGCGTGCTCGATCACGTGGATCGTGTTCCCGCCCTTGTGCCCCTTTCCGGGCTTGTGCTTCGTGTGTCCCGCGCTCGCGCTCACGACGGCGAAGATGAGGACGGCCGCAGCGGCGCCGATTGTCGGAACGAGTAGGCGCTTCATCTCTCCCCTCCTTGTCGAGGAGGGGAAGTGATATCGCGCTCATGCCTTCGGTGTCCAGCCGGCGCTGGGATGATCTCGGGCATGGCATCGCAGGCGCCCGAGACCCGCTACGCGAAATCGGGCGATGTCAACATCGCCTACCAGGTCGTTGGCGACGGCCCGGTCGATCTCGTGTACGTCCCCGGCTGGGTCTCGCACGTCGAGCTCGCGTGGGAGCTGCCAGACCTCGTGCGCGGCTTCGAGCGGCTGGCGTCGTTCGCGCGGCTGATCCTGTTCGACAAGCGGGGCACCGGCATGTCCGATCCGGTGCCGACGGCCGAGCTGCCGACCCTCGAGCAGCGGATGGACGACGTGCGCGCGGTGATGGACGCGGTGGGGTCCGAGCGCGCGGCGATCTTCGGCGCCTCGGAGGGCGGCAACATGAGCATGCTCTTCGCGGCGACGCACCCGGACCGCACGATCGCGCTTTGCATCTTCGGCTCGACCGCGAGGCGCCTCTGGTCCGAGGACTATCCCTGGGCGCCGACCGTGGAGGCTCGCAAAGCGGCGATCGAGGAGGTCGAGCGGATGTGGACGCGGGGCCTCGACTGGGAGTACATCGCTCCGAGCCTCGACCCGCCCGCCCTGGCCGAGATCTCCCGTTACTACCGGCGCTGCTCGAGCCCCGGCGCCGCCGTCGCCTTGATGACGATGAACTCGTATGTCGACGTCCGCGAGATCCTTCCCACGATCGGTGTTCCGACGGTCGTCATGCACCGGACGGACGACCGCGACGCCCACGTCGAGGAGGGCCGGTTCATCGCGTCGAAGATCCCGGGCGCGCGCTTCGTCGAGTTCGCGGGCGCGGATCACTCCTGGTGGACGCAAGACCGGGACGCGATCCTGGACGAGATCGAGGAGCTCGTGACCGGTGTCAGGCCGGCGCCGTGGTCGAACCGCGTCCTCGCGACCGTCCTCTTCACCGACATCGTGGGATCGACCGAGCGTCTGGGCGACCTCGGAGACCAACGCTGGGCCGATTTGCTTTCGCGGCATCATGCAGTCGTGCGACGCGAGCTCGACCGCTACCGCGGCCACGAGGTCGACACCGCCGGCGACGGTTTCCTGGCGACGTTCGACGGCCCCGCCCGAGCGATTCGCTGTGCGCTCGCGATCCGCGATGCAGTCGGCGACCTGGGTCTCGACATCCGCACCGGCGTCCACACGGGTGAGTGCGAGCGGCTCGGCGACAAGGTGGCCGGGATCGCCGTTCACACCGGCGCGCGGATCTCGGCCCTCGCCGGCGCGGGCGAGGTGCTTGCCTCGGCGACGGTGCGCGACCTCGTCTCCGGATCCGGGATCGAATTCGAGGACCGCGGTGAGCACGCGCTCAAAGGCGTCGGCGAGCGGCGAGTTTACGCCGTCGTGGCAGCGTGAGCGAGCGGCCCGCGCCTCCCGGTCGGGACGTCCCGCTCTACGCCTCGGCGTACGCCGGCTTCGACGTACGCGAGCAGGTGCGTCGCGACACGTACGGTCAGGACCTCGGTCAGTCTGGATGGACGACGATCGACGAGCTCGACCACTTCGCGGAAATGCTCAAGCTGGGCGCCGAGTCACGGCTTCTCGACGTGGGGTGCGGATCCGGGGGGCCGGCCCTCTACCTCTCCGAGACGACCGGTGCGCGCGTTTTCGGCGTCGACGTTCTGGACGAAGGGATCTCGACAGCGATGCGCCTCGCGCGGGAGCGGGGTCTCGACGACCGCGCGAGCTTCGTGCAGGTGGACGCGAGCGAGCGGTTGCCGTTCGACGGCGACAGCTTCGATGCGGTCCTCTCGATCGACGCGATGTGCCACCTTCCAGGTCGTCTCGCCATCCTCGAGGAGTGGCAGCGTGTTACATCACCGGGCGCTCGTGTGCTGTTCACCGATCCCACGATCGTCACGGGCCTCGTGACCGGAGCCGAGATCGCGGTCCGAAGCGCGATCGGGGTCTACGTGTTCTCTGTCGAATCCCTGAACGAGCGGTTGCTCACCGAGGCTGGGTTCGAACTTCTCCGGCGCGAGGACGTGACCGAGAACATGGCCCACGTGTCCGGGCGGTGGCGCGATGCTCGGGCGCGGTTCCGAGACGACCTGGTCGCAGACGAGGGAATTGCGACCTTCGAAGGCGTGCAGGGCTTCTTGGAGACTTGCAACCTGCTTGCCCGCGAGCGGCGCCTCTCGAGGTACGCGTATCTCGCGGAACGCTCTTAGCAGCGGGCCCGTGTCAGGATCCGGCCGGACCCTATGCGCCGAGCGGCATATTCGAAGGTGCGTCTCCACGTGAAGTTCGGGCCCGCCGCGCAGACCGACCAGAAGTCGAAGTTGCCGTAGGCGCGGTCGCCTGCGCGGTTGAGCGTCATCCGCCCGGTGACGCCGACGTGCCCGCTCGCTGCGGCTTCGATCGCGCGCCGGAGACCTGCGCCGGTCCTGGCGCCGGCGCGCTGCCGCGCCGCGACGACGATTCGAAGTGCGTCGTACGCGGTGAGCGCAAGAGCGTCCGGGGTACGGCCGAGTCGCTGACGCGCCCGCGTGAGCAGCGGACGCGCCCGTTTGACGAGCGCGTCGGACAGGCCAACCGTTGGATTTGGGTACCCGACCGCGTCGGCGAAGGCCGCCGCCGACCGGTCGTGGACGAGCCGGGTCGAGAGCGCGACCCCGTCGCTTCCGTACCAGGGGAGCGTTTGCAGGGTTGGGAGCAATCGCGCGACGTGGAAGAGATCCACGGCTTCGTCGAAGGCGGCGAGATAGATACCGACGCGCTTGGCTCCCGTTGCTCGAAGCGTCGCGGCCTGGGCGGCTATCGACGCGGCGACGGGGCCAAAGTTCGACGTCGTCGTGGCGTAGGGAACTCCCTCGGAGACCTTCCCGCCGGTGGCGGCGTACTGACGCCGGACCGATCGCTCCAAGCCTGCGTTGCCCGCGTCCTGCCGCCAGACCGGGACGAGTCCGTCGATCCGCTCGCGGCGGAGGAGAGCGACGACGGCCTCTCCCTCGCGAACGTCGTCCGGCAGAAAGCGCAGAACGTTGTCGCCGGCGATCGCCAGCGCATGAGCGGTGCTTCCCTGACTGATGACCACGACACCGAGGCTCCTGGCGGCTCGGCGGACGGCCGCGACCTCGCTGCTCCCCTCCGGGCCGATGACGACGCCGACGCCCGCCGCGGCGAGCCGTCGGAGCTGGCGAAGCGCCAGCGTCGGCTTGCCTTGCGCGTCGACGACGCGCAGCCGCACACGGAGCGGCGAGCCGCTGCGTGCGAGCCCGGCGTTCGCGTCGGCGACGGCGAGCTGAAGCGTTACCCGGCTCGCGCGCCCGAGCGAGGTCCAGCCGCTCGCGAGATCGAGGATCGCGCCGACGACGAGCTCGTTTTGAGCACGAGGAGCGCGTTGCGCCGCATCTCCGCGCGCGACGGTGAGCGATGCGAGGAGCCCGAGGAGAAGCGCGCACGCAGCGATCCGCGCCGCGGCGGAGACGACTCGCGCGTTTGGGTGCGGGAACACGGAGGGACCCTATGCCGCAAGCCGTAGGGCGGTCAACGAGGGTCCTGTTGCGCCGTTCTCACTTGACCGCGATCCGATGTATCGGCAGGATGGAGCCGTTCCGGGGAGGGGTTGAAGCGCGGCGTAGGTAACGCTGAAGCCGCATGCGCAGGCTGCGGCCGTCTCTCTGCGAGCGTGGTGGCAGGCACGTTCAACGACGAAGGAGAGACGTACATGAGTCACAAGGCGGTTGCAGTTCTCGCCGCGCTTGCCGCCATGGCGGCGGCATTGATCCTGGCGCTTCCGGCCGGCGCGGCCGGGAACGCAGGCTCGACGGTCGTGTCGAACTTCGATCCGACCGGGGCGGTCTTCACCTGCCCGGGCACCGACTACACGGTCCTCGGCGGGACGGTCCGCACCGTCATGCACTTCAGCACAGGGTCCAACGGCAGCCTGCACGTCACCGGCACGATCTCGCCGATCGGCGTCACGCTGACCGATGGCTCGACGGACACGACCTACCGGCTGAGCGGCGCTTCATGGTTCGGAGGGAACGTCAACGTCGTCAACGGGAAGGGCGAGTTCGGCGACACCGAGTTCTTCAACATCATCGCCCCGGGTGGCGGCGTCGTGGCGAAGGTCGCCGGCGTCGTACATTCGGGCACCGGCGGCAGTGACGTCTCGTTCACCTTCGGGGCGTGCCAGTCCCCGCAGAGCTAGGACGCGAGGTGCGTGGACCGGAGCAGGACGCTCCGGTCCACGCGAATCGTTTCAGCGATCCGGATACGGATCGTTGATGCTGTCGCCGCCGCGGATCGTCTCGTAGTCCCCGTTGCCGCAGGACGGGCAGGGCGGCAAATGCTTCGTCGAGCCGAGCTGCAGCTCATAGCCACAGTTCGTGCAGCGATACGTGCCTGATGAAACGTCGCTGCCGGCTGCAACTGGGTTGGCCATTGTTCCTCCTCTCAACCGAGCTTGCCGATTGCCTTGCTCACCTCGGTGGGTGATTTGAACTGCTTGTCGGGCAACCGCCTGAGCGTCGCGCGAACGTTGCGGCTTGCCCGCCGGCTTTCTGCCTCACGGAGCAGCCGCCGCTTCCCCGTCGGATAGCCGACGCCCTCGAGGAACGCCTGTACCTCGACCGGGTTCGCCTTCGCCGTCGCGGTGCTGCGCCGGCTTGCCTGGCCGCGCCGGCGGTTGACCGCTCGGGCGAGCTCTGGCTTGCTCATCTTCGAACGACCCTCGATGTCGAGCTTCTTGGCCTGGTCATAGAGCTCGTCCTTCGTCGGCTCGTCGGACGTTCTCGACCGGCTTCGCGTGCTTCTTGAGGAGCGGCTCGTCCGGACTCGCTGTTGCGAGGCCCGGCTCGTTGCGCGCTTCCGTTGCGACGGCCGGCTCGGCTTGCCAGTCAGGCCTTCGAACAGCGAGCGAAAGTAGTCGCCGAAAGCGCTCCGTGAGCGCTCGTCGAAGGGCCGCTCGGGGTCGTATTCCGGCGCGTTCACGATCGCGCGCCGGTCGGCCGCGACGGAAACTCGTTTGTCGTCGACGTCGACCGTCTCGACGAGGCCGGCGGGCACGAGGAACTGCCGCCCGAAGGGCATCGCGACACCCGGATCGACGATCAGGTAGCCGCCGTCGGCTCCCTCGATCGCCTGGACGACCCTGCCGATCGCGCCGTCGCGGGCCTGCACTTGGTAGCCGTGCAGATCGATGCGGGCGAGCGCCTCGTCTTGAAAAGCCCAAACCTCTCTCGTAACCATCGGAAAACCTCCATTCACACGAGGACCTTGTTCGGCTTCCCGATCGTTTCGACCGTTAACGAGGTCGTGGCACGGTTTGTTCGCAATTTGCGGCTTACGACTTTTACGTCACGCTGATATAGGTTCAAATCGATAACGAGCCTCGGGGGCGATCCCGCCGAGGGCTCTATGAAGCTCGGCCTGACCGTGCCAGACTGAGCGGTGATGGCGACCGCGACGCAACCGAAGCTAGAAGAGACGGCGGTCCTCGAGCTCGAGACCTCGCTTCGCGGCGAGCTCGTGCGTCCGGACGATCCGGCCTACGACGACCATCGCCGAATCTGGAACGGCTCGATTAGCCGCCGTCCGGCGCTGATCGCGCGGTGCACCGGCGTCGCCGACGTGATCGCGGCGGTGCGGTTCGCCCGCCAGACGGGCCTGGAGGTGGCGGTCCGCGGCGGCGGCCACAGCTTCCCGGGCTTGTCGGTGGCCGACGACGCGCTCCTCATCGACCTTGCGCCGATGAAGGGAATCCGGGTCGATCCCAGCGCGCGGAAGGCCCGCGCCCAAGCCGGCGTGCTCCTGGGTGAGCTCGATCGGGAGACGCAGCAGTTCGGGCTCGCGGTGCCTGCGGGAATCGTCACGCACACCGGCCTCGCAGGGCTGACGCTCGGGGGCGGGATCGGGTGGCTGATGCGGAAGTACGGCCTGACCATCGATCAACTGGAGTCCGTCGACCTGGTCACCGCGGACGGCGAGTTCGTCACGGCGAGCGAGGACCAAAACGACGACCTGTTCTGGGGCGTCCGCGGCGGCGGCGGCAATTTCGGCATCGTCACCGAGTTCGAGTTCCGGCTCAACCCGCTCGGGCCGGAGGTGGTTGCAGGACCGATCTTCTGGCGGATGGAGGACTCGCCGGAGGTTCTCCGGTTCTATCGCGACTGGGTTGCGGACTCGCCCGACGATCTGATGACGATCGTCCTCCACCGGAAGGCACCACCTCTCCCGTTCGTGCCGGAGGAGTTCCACGGCGTTCCGGTGGTCGCCGTCGTCTGCTGCTACGCGGGCCCGGTCGACGAAGGCGAGAAGGCGGTGCGCCCGATGAAGGAGTTCGGCGCCCCGATCCTCGACCTCTGCGTCCCGAAGCCCTTTCTGGCGCACCAGGCGATGTTCGACCCGAGCTTCCCGCACTACCGCTGGTACTACTTCAAGGCCTGCGACGTCGCCGAGCTGACGGACGACATCATCGCCATCACGGTCGAGCATTCGCTGCGGATCGAGTCGCCGTTCACGGCCTTCCCTATCTGGCAGATGGGCGGCGCAGTCGCTCGCGTCGGAGAGGACGATTCCGCATTCGGCGGCCGCAGCGCAGGCTTCACTTACAACATCGGCGCCTGCACGGAGACCTCGGAAGGCTTTGGGGACGAGCGGCAGTGGGTGCGTGACTTCTGGTCGGCGCTCGAGGCGTACCACATGGGCGTCTACGTCAACTTCCTCGGCGACGAGGGGCAGGATCGCGTTCGCGAGTCCTACGGTGCCGACAAGTACGCACGGTTGCGGGAGTTGAAGCGGCGCTACGACCCGGACAACTTCTTCCGGATCAACCAGAACATTCCGCCGGCTTAGACGTCTCCGGCCACGCCGATCCTGCTCATGAGCCGGCCTCCGCCGTGGCCGGGACACCGCTTGGCTCTTCGTGAGCCGCCTGGACGGTAGCCCGGAGGAAGATGCCACCGATCGCCGCCGCGGCGAGCGCGAAGATCGCCCCAACGAGGAACGCAAGGTGATAGCCGCCGGTGAGCGCTGCCAGCGGTCCGTCGCCGGAAGCGCTCAGGCTGTTGGTTCGGGACGCCGCGATGCTCGCAAGGACGGCCAGTCCGAGCGCCCCGCCCATCATGAACGCAGTGTTCACGATTCCGGAGGCGAGGCCCGACTCGGTGGGCTCGACATCGTTCATCGCGGCGAGCAGAACCGGGTTGAACGCCATGCCTGCGCCGAAGCCCAGCAAAATCATGCTGGGCAGGACGTCGATGACGAAGTCGCCGTGGACCGGCGCCCGGATGAAAAGCGCGAGGCCGGTCGCCGCGAGGAGCAGACCGACCGCGAGCGGCTTTCTGATGCCGAAGCGCATGACGAGCCTCGCCGAGAGGCCGAGCGAGAAGACACCCATGATCAGATTCGCGGGCAGGAACGACAGTCCGACCTGGAGGGGGCTGTAGCCGAGGACCTGCTGCAGATACAACGCGGAGAGGAAGAACCAGGCGAACATCGCGGCCGCCCAGAGGACGCCGACGATGTTTGCCACCGAGAGATTGCGGAGCCGGAACAGCCCGAGGGGCATCAGGGGCGCCGGGACACGCGCCTCGATTCCGAGGAAGATCGCGAGGACGACGATCGCGGCGCCGAGGAGCCCGAGCGTTTGCGCCGACGTCCAGCCGGCCTGGTTGCCGTTGACGATCGCGTAGACCGCCAGCATCAACGCTCCGGTCACGGTGATTGCCCCCGCAACGTCGAGCCGGCGCTCGACCGCGGTGCCGCGCGAGCCCGGGAGAAGCCTCAGCGAGAGGACGAAAACGAGGATCCCGATCGGCAGGTTGACCAGGAAGATCCAGTGCCAGTTGATCGTGTCCGTGAGGATGCCGCCGAGGAGAACCCCGAGGCTTCCTCCGCCGGCCGCGACGAAGCCGAACACGCCCATTGCCTTCGCACGCTCTGCAGGTTCGGTGAAGAGATTCATCATCACCGCCAGCGAGACGGCGGAGGCAACGGCACCTCCCAGCCCCTGGACTGTGCGGGCGGCGATCAGCAGCCATTTCGCGTCGGCGAGCCCGCACAAGAGCGAGGCGAGGGTGAAGACAGCGATGCCGGCGAGGAACAACCGTCGCGGGCCGAAGAGATCACCGAGCCTGCCGCCGAGCAGCAGGAAACCGCCGTACGTCAACAGGTACGCGTTGACGACCCAGGCCAGCGAGGTCTCGGAGAAGCCGAGGTCCTTCTTGATCGACGGCAGCGCCACGTTCACGATCGTCGCGTCGAGCACGATCATCAGGCTGCCGAGGCAAAGGACGTAAAGCGCCAGCCAGCGCGTGCGGTTGTCGGTGATCGTCATTCGGCAGTTCCTTTCGGTGCTTTCGGGGTCATCGACGGGGTAGACCGCTCGGCGGCGGGCAAGTCATCGGTCCGCGACCGATGAGTTTTCAACACATAAACGGTCTCTCTCCTGATGGCTTCCCGGGCGCCGCACGCGATCGCCTTCGCCATCCGCGGGCCAATCGAGCGGAACGACCTGCCCGGTCTGTGCGACCGGGTCTGCGGGCTGCTCTCCGAGAAGCGGCCCGAGGTGGCGCTCTGCGACGTCGCCGGAGTCGATCCCGACTGCGTTACGGTCGACGCGCTCGCGCGGCTCCAACTCGCCGCCCGCCGACACGGCTGCCGGGTGCGCCTGCGCAATGCCTCGACAGAGCTCCTCGACCTCGTCGCGTTCATCGGATTGTCGGACGTCCTAGCGGACTGACTCGAACTCGAGCGGAAGCCCGAAGAGCGGGAACAGCGTCTCCGTGTCGAGGAAGAAGGTGAGCTCGCCGATTCCACCGTTCGAGAGCTCGATGACCTGCAGCGCCCAGGGCTCGTAGCCGCCGGATAGGCTCGGCTTGTATTGCCCGTAGGCAGGCGAGCCGTTCGCAGCGGGGGCGGGGACGAGCCGCGAGTTACGGCAGCCGATCCCTGGGCCGAGCCACCAGGTGAAGATGTCGTCGCGGCCTCGCAACCAGAGGTCGTACGGGGGCATCGACTGCGTCGCGTCCTCCTGGATCAGCGCGGTCAACGCGTCGATGTCGTAGCGTTCGAACGCATCGACGTAGCGGCCGAGCAGGTCGCGATCCTCCTCGCTCAAAGGCGCGGTCGGCGCCGCGGCGTCGAGCTCGCTCGCCTCGAGCGTCGCCCGCGCCCGCTGGAGCGCGCTGTTCACCGACGGGACGCTCGTCTCGAGCAGCTCCGCGACCTCCGACGCATGCCAGCGGAGGACCTCGCACAAGATCAACACAGCCCGCTGCCGAGGCGGGAGGTGCTGCAGCGCGGCGACGAAGGCGAGCCGGATTGTCTCGCGCTGCTGGGCCACCTCCGCCGGGTCGGCTTCGGCCGCCACGAGGCTGTCGGGCGCGGGCTGGATCCAGGTCACTTCGGGCAGCGTGTTCAGGTTGGCCTCGACCGGCTCGCGCGCGGGTCCCAGATCCATCGGCCTGGCGCGGCGCTCGCGTCCGGCCAGCATGTCGAGACAGACGTTCGTCGCGATCCGGTAGAGCCATGACCGCAGCGACGACCGGCCTTCGAACCGATCGAGGTTCCGCCAGGCGCGGATGAGCGTCTCCTGGACGGCGTCCTGGGCCTCGAAGGGAGATCCCAGCATGCGGTAGCAGTAGCCGGTCAACTCGGAGCGGTACTGCTCCAGTACGAGCTCGCGCTCGTCGGCGGGTGCAGTCGTGCTTGGTCGGACGGAGCTCACGAAGCGTCTATTGGATCAAAAGCGGCAGGCCTCGCGTGGATTTCGCCAGGCAATGGTTGAATGCGGGCCTGGCGCCGCTGGCAGTCAAGGTCACAGTGGAGCAGGCCCGGCGGATCGCGGTCCGAGCGCAGCTGCTGGACGGCTCGGCACGCGGCGTGCTCAGCACGGTGCGTCGGCTCGGCTTCCTCCAGCTCGACCCGATTGCGGCGGTAGCGCCTGCACAAGAGCTCGTCCTCTGGAGCCGGCTCGGCCCGTACGACACCCGGGAGCTCGAACGCCTCCTCTGGGTCGAGCGGAAGCTGTTCGAATGGAAGGCCTTCATCTGGCCGATCGAATCGCTGCCGTTGATCCGTGCCCTGATGCGCAAAGCGCGCCGCGCCAACACGTTGGCACGGGACCGCTGGACGCGCGACTTCCTGAAGCAGAACGCCGCCTTTCGCCGCTACGTCCTCCGTGAGCTCGAACGGCGCGGCCCTGTGCTCGGACGCGAGCTCGAGGATCGCTCCGGAGGAAAGCGGCGCAGCCACCGCTGGTTCGGCAGTCGCCAGGTCGGCCTGATGCTGGAGGCGCTGCACCGCCGTGGGGAGCTCGCCGTCGCCGGCAGGAAGAACGGCCAGCGGCTCTGGGATCTCGGCGAGCGCTGGTATCCGCCGACGGAGACGGTCCGGCTGCGTGACGCCGAGAGGCAGCTCGCCGAGCAGCGTTTCCGGTCGCTCGGCGTCCGCCTCGAGCGGGGCGAGTGGCACGCGCACCCCGACGTCAGCGACGAGCCGGTTCCGGACCGCGTGACGCTGCTTTCCCCGTTCGACCGCCTCGTGCACGACCGCAACCGCGCCGAGGCGCTGTTCGACTTTCGTTACCGGCTGGAGATGTACGTTCCGCCCGGGAAGCGCGAGTACGGCTACTACGTTCTGCCGCTCCTGGTCGGCGACCGCCTCGTCGGTCGCGCCGAGCCGAGGTTCGATCGGAAGACGCGGACGCTCGAGGTCGTCGGTAAGTGGGGAGACACCTCGCGGCTCGGCGAGGCGCTCGCGAGCCTGGCGACGTTCCTCGGGGCCGCAGGCGTCAAGTAGGGACGGGCACCGCAGGTGCCTGTCCCTACAACCGGTGGCGTCGGGCGGGCGGTTGGAGGGACAGACCCCTCGTCGGGTCAGTCTTGGTATCCCTAACCCTCCTCGTCCTCGGTGCCTCGTCGCTGCGGCTCTCGGCCGGCCGGCTGGGTGGGAGCCGGGCGCTCGGGTGCCTGCGGAATTCGCTGCTCGACGGGCGCTCCGGCCGCAATCGTGATCGGCTCTCCATGGTGCAAGAGGCTCAGCGGTTCGCCCTCGAGCAGGGTGTAGGTTGCGGTCCCGTTCGAGGCCTCCACCATCAGCTTCCGGGCGCGGAAGCGAAGGCGGAACGAGAGCCGTTCGAGCCGCGCCGGCACCCGCGGTGCGAAGCTGAGGGAGCCGTCGTGGTCGCGCATGCCGCCGAAGCCGGCGACGGCAGCCAGCCAGCTCCCCGCGAGCGCGGCGATGTGGACGCCGTCGCGCGTGTTGTGCTCGAGGTCGTGGAGGTCCATCAAGGCGGCTTCGCCGAAGTAGTCGTAAGCGAGCTCCAGATGCCCGACCTCTGCGGCGATGATCGCCTGCGTGGAGGCCGAGAGCGACGAGTCCCGCACGGTCAGCGGCTCGTAGTAGTCGAAGTCCCGCGCCTTTTCCTCCGCAGTGAACGCATCTCCGCGCCAGTGGAGCGCCAGGACGAGGTCGGCCTGCTTCACGACCTGCTTGCGGTAGAGGTCGAAGTACGGGAAGTGCAGCAGCAACGGATACTGGTCGGGCTTCGTGTTGGCGAAATCCCAGACCTCATGCTCCGTGAACCCTTCGGATTGCGGATGGATGCCGAGCGCGTCGTCCCAGGGGACGACGACGTCGTTCGCTGCGTCGCGCCATGAAGCCGCCTCCTCGAGGTCGGCGCCGAGCTTCCCGGCCTCGTCCGGGTAGCGCGCGACCGCGTCGGCCGCGGCGAGCAGGTTCCGTTGCGCCAGCAGGTTGGTGAAGACGTTGTTGTCGGCGATCGCGCTGTACTCGTCCGGCCCCGTGACACCGTCGATCCGAAAGCCGCCCTCGGGGTCATGGTGTCCGAGCGAGCGCCAGAGCCTGGCCGTCTCGACCAGCAGCTCGAGGCCTATCTCGCGCTCGAACACCTCGTTCTCGGTCGCCGCCTGGTACCGGACGACCGCATCGGCGACGTTGGCGCTGATGTGGAACGCCGCCGTTCCGGCCGGCCAGTAGCCTGAGCACTCCTGCCCGCGAATCGTCCGCCACGGGAAGGCGGCTCCCGCGAGCCCGAGCTGGCGCGCGCGCTCGCGAGCGAGGTCGAGGGTCGAGTGGCGCCACTTCAGCGCATCGGCCGTCGCGTCGGGAGCGGTGTAGGTCAGCACCGGGAGGACGAACCGCTCGGTGTCCCAGAACGTGTGGCCGTCGTACCCCGGTCCGGTCAGGCCCTTCGCCGGGATCGCACGTTGCTCGGCGCGCGCTCCGGCCTGCAACGTGTGGAACAGCGCAAACCGGACGGCTTGCTGAAGCTCGGTGTCGCCTTCGAGCTCGACGTCCGCGCAGCTCCAGAACTCGTCGAGATAGGCGCGCTGGCCAGCGAGGAGCGCGTCCCAGCCGGCGTGCTTCGCCTTGGCAAGCGCGGCAATCACCTGGTCACGGATCGCCGGCAGGGAGCGCTGGCTCGACCAGCCGTAGGCGAGAAACTTCACCAGCCTGAGTCGCTCGCCGGGCGAGACGTCCGTGGCGATCGTGACCCTGCCCACATCCGGGGTGCTTTCGGCATCCGTGAAGGTGTCGTCGGGCGCCTCGAGGATGTGGTCCATCCCGGCCGCCATCATCAGCTTGCTGCGCCTGGTCGAGTGGACGAGGACGATCCGCAGGTCGCGTTGCGAGAAGTCCTCCGAGACCAACGGCGCTTCGAGCACCGCTGCTGCGCGAGGGTCCTCCGGAGCGGGGGGGCCGGGCTCGTTGGCGATCAACTCCGACTGAAGTGCGACGCGGACGGCCGTGTCCGTCGGCTCGAGCTCGTAGAGGATCGCGGCGGCCGAGCGATGGACGAAGGACACGAGTCGTGTCGAGCGGATCCGCACGGCCGTCCCCGCCGGGGACTCCCATTCGACGTCGCGCTGGAGCACGCCGGCGCGGAGGTCGAGCACCCGCTCGTGGGAAAGCAGCCGCCCGTACCGGACGTCGAAGGGCTCGTCGTCGAGGAGGAGCCGGATGATCTTGCCGTTCGTGACATTGAGGACCGTCTGGCCCGTCTCGGGCAGGCCGTACGCAGCCTCCGCGTACGGGAGCGGGCGCGTCTCGTAGAACGAGTTCAGGTAGGTGCCCGGTATGCCGAAAGGCTCGCCCTCGTCGAGATTCGCGCGCAGGCCGATGTGGCCGTTCGAAAGCGCGAACACCGACTCGCTCTGCGCCAGCACGTCGAGGTCGAGGTGCGTCTCGGGGACGGTCCAGGGCTCGACCGCGAATGCGGGATGGGTGATCACGCCTGCTTCAGCAGCTCGGCCAGATCGGAGACGACGACGTCCGCCCCGTGCTCGCGGAGCGCCTCGCGTTGGCCGGCGCGGTCGACGCCGACGACGAAGCCGAAGTGTCCCGCCCGTCCCGCCTCGACGCCGGCCAGCGCGTCCTCGAACACGCTCGCGTCGGACGGCTCGACGTCGAGCTCCTCGGCAGCGGCGAGGAACGTGTCGGGTGCCGGCTTCCCGCGGAGGTGCTTCCGGTCGGCGACGATCCCGTCGATCCGGACTTCGAATAGGTCCTCGATCCCGGCCGCCTCGAGGACCTCGCGGCAGTTCGCGCTGGCCGAGACGACCGCGCGGTGGAGGCCGGCGTCGCGGACAGCGCGGACGTAGCGCACGGACCCGTCGTAGGTCTCGACACCGTCGCGCTTCAGCATCTCGAGCACGAGCTCGTTCTTGCGGTTGCCGAGGCCGTAGACGGTCTCCGCCGAGGGCGGGTCGCTTGGTTCGCCCTCGGGGAGCGAGATGCCGCGCGAAGCGAGGAAGGAGCGGACGCCGTCGTAGCGCGGCTTGCCGTCGACGTATCTCGTGTAGTCGGCTACCGGGTCGAAGGGGACGAACCGCTCTTCCGTTCGGACGGCGCGCTCGCGGAGATATGCGTCGAACATCTCCTTCCAGGCCGCGTCGTGGACGCGCGCGGTTTGCGTCAGGACGCCGTCGAGGTCGAACAGGCACGCGCGGATCCGGCTCGGCAGGCCAAGTCGCTGAGCCGCGTCGAGCACGGGGCAGACCGTAGTGGATCTGTGGCGGCCGCGGCCGTTCCACAATACGAAACGGCGGCCGTTCGAGGCATCGCTTGCGATGCCGCTTTAAAGGTCGTAGCGGCTTTGCCGCCGCGACCGTCTCAACCGGGCCGAGCGTTGTCGCCAACGGTCCATACGAAACGGCGGCCCTTGGGCCGCCGTTTCGTTCGCCGAGTCGATGTCGCTTTCGTCCACCGTTCTCGTTGACCTTCGGCTTCCGCCTACGGCCCTCGGGCTCGGCTTCGTCCTACTTGCGCTCCGTGCTCGGCGCGCGAGGAAATTTAGGGAACCCCGCGTCGCCGCACAAGAGGACCCGAAAAAGAAAAAGTCGCAATTTGGTGGCTCGACGTTGCCGGACCGGGTCGAACTCTTCTGGACCTACCGCGGATAGACCGGTTCTCTACCGGGAGGCTGAATCGTCCGGGGCATGGCGCGGCGAGGCCGCCTTCCCGCGATCCCTGAGCTCTTTCTCGGGCTGCTCGCGATCGGCGTCGCGGTCGTGCTCACTGCGCGGATCGTCTCCGGGACGATTCACGACGCCCGCCACATCCACGACACGATCAGCATCACCGGCTCGGCGCGAAAGCCGATCAGCTCCGATCTCGTCCGCTGGTCGGTTTCCGTCAACGGCGAAGCGGCCAAGGCAGCGGATGCCGCGCGCCGCCTCCGGGTCGAGACCCGGGCCGTGCGGGCCTTCCTCAGGCGCGAGGGAATCCCCAACGATGAGATCACGCCGTCCGTCGTCACGAGCGAGGAGAACGTGATCCCGCTCCCGCACCATCGTAGGCGGATCACCTATCGCGTCACGCAGCGGCTCGAGATCAGCAGCCGCAAGATCGACCTCGTCGAGCGGGCGTCGACCGGCGTCGGCGGCCTCATCGAGCGCGGCATCGGCGTCTCGGGCGACCCGCTGGAGTACATCTCGACCGAGCTGACGCAGGCGAAGCTCGACGCCCTGGCTGCGGCGACCGAGGACGCGCGCGCCCGAGCGGAGATCCTGGTCAAAGGCCTCGGCGGCAAGCTCGGCCCGATGCGCAGCACGTCGCTCGGCGTGTACCAGATCACCCCGCGCGACTCGACCGACGTCAGCGACTACGGGATCAACGACACCACGAGCCGAGACAAAGACGTCAACGCCGTCGTGACGGCGACCTTCGCCGTCAGCCGGTGAGGAACAAGGGGAGACGAGCGTGCCGGCCGCAGGCAGGTTACAAATCGTCCCGATGCCTCTCGACCGGCGCATCGGCACGGAGCTCGGCGGTTATCGGATCGTCGAGATGCTCGGCCGCGGCGGCACGAGCGTCGTCTACCGCGCAGAGCACGTGCGGCTGGGTCGAGCGGCGGCGCTCAAGCTGCTCTCGCCGGGCATCGGCGAATCGGACTTCAGCGACCGCTTCCTGCGGGAGTCGCAGCTCGCCGCCGCGCTCGACCACCCGAGCATCGTCCCTGTCTACGACGCCGGCGAGGCCGACGGCGTGCTGTACATCGCGATGGCGTGGGTCGACGGCACCGACCTCAAGACCCTGCTGGCCGAGGAGGGCCGCCTGCCGCTTCGGCGCGCGCTTCGAATCGTCGGCCAGGTGGGCGCGGCGCTCGACGCGGCGCACGCGCGCGGCCTCGTGCACCGTGACGTCAAGCCCGCCAACATCCTCGTGGCGGACGGTGACCGCGCGTACCTGTCGGACTTCGGCGCGGTCAAGGAGCTGGCCTCCGGCGGAACGACCCGGACGGGCTCGTTCGTGGGGACGCTCGAGTACTCGGCTCCGGAGCAGATCGAGGGCGGGCAGGTCGACGCGCGGACGGACGTCTATGCGCTGGCCTGCGTCCTCTTCGAGTGCCTGTCAGGGAAGGCGCCTTTCCACCGGCCGTCGGAGGTGGCAGTGCTGAACGCGCACCTCCATGCCGAGCCTCCGAAGCTGTCGGATGCGGTGCCCGAGTTGCCCGAGGCGCTCGACCGCGTGGTCGCGAAGGCGCTCTCCAAGTCGCCGCTCGACCGCTACGCGTCCTGCGGCGAGCTCGTCGCGGCCGTGCGGGCGGCTGCCGCCGAACGGCACGTGCACCGGCGCCGGCTCGCAGTCTCGCTCGCGCTGCTTGCGCTCGCGGGACTGATCGGAGCGGCGGCCGCGCTCGGCGTGCGAGAGCTCGCATTCGGCGGCGACTCCGCCGGAACGACGACGACGGTCGCGCAGCCGGCGGCAAACCCTCCGTTTCAGCTCAGCAGCCTCCTGCTTCGGAGCGATGACGGCCGGACGCTGAACGACATCGCGTACGCGCTGATCTCGGCCAGGCAGTACGCGCGCGCCCTCCCGTTTGCGCGCAAGGCCGTGGCGAAGGCGCCGGTGGGGACAGTGACCCGCGCCTACGCGACCTTCAATCTCGGCTTCGCCCTGCTCAAGCTGGGACGCTGCCGCGAAAGCCTGCCGCTCCTCCAGCACGCGCTCGAGATCGAGCCGGCCTCGCTTCGCCGCTACATCCGCCCGCGGATCAACCAGGCGAAGCGCTGCATCCGACGTGGACCATCCGCGCGAGCGCAGTCGCCGTAGTGGGCCGGGCGGAGGGCTCCTTCTCGAGCGCCGAAAGCACCGCCTCCGCAACGCCGCGCGGGAGGTCGGGCCGTCGCCCGACGGGATCGGGAGCGGGCTCGACAAGATGAGCGAACCCGATCTCCGCCGGAGCACGGCCGGCGAACGGAGGCTCGCCGACGAGGCATTCGTAGACGACGCAGCCGAGCGCGTAGATGTCGCTCGCCCTGCTTGCCTCGTCGCCTTCGATCAGCTCGGGGGCGAGGTAATGCGGCGTCCCGAGGATCTGCCCCTCGGCCGTAAGCCTGGTCGAGTCCGCGGCGCGCGCGAGCCCGAAGTCGGCGAGCGCCGCGGTTCCGGAGCGGTCGAGGAGCACGTTCGAGGGCTTCACGTCACGGTGCAGGACGCCGCGCGCGTGGAGCGCGTCGAGTCCCCGTCCGAGCTCAACCGCCAGTCGGCACGCTGCTTCCACCCGGAGCGGGCCGGCTGACCGGAGGAACGATGCGAGTGACCCACCCTCGTAGTAGGGCTGCACGAGGTAGATGATCCCGTCCGACTCGCCGAGCTCGAGGATCGGAGCGACGTGCGGCGTCGAGATCGACCGGGCCAGGCGCGCCTCACGCCGGAAGCGGGCGATCGCGGCTTCGTTGTCCGCGAGCTCGGGCCGCAGCTGCTTGACCGCGACGAGGCGTCCGTCCTCGGCGGTCGCGCGAAAGACGAGACCGGCCGCTCCGGCGCCGATCTGCTCGTCCACCCGGAAGCGCCCGAGCGTGCGGCCCGGGCCCGCTGCAGTCTCGGTCACGGCTGCCATTATCCCGGCCCACCGGTGACGCGTTTTCTCCTGTTGGGGCCGTTCGAAGCTGTCGATGGGGAAGCCCCCGTTGCGCTGCCCGGCGGGAAGCCGCGGGCCCTGCTCGCCCGGCTCCTGCTCGACCGTGGGCGAGTCGTCTCGGCCGAGGAGCTCGTCGAGGCGCTCTGGGGCGAGTCGCCGCCGCGCAGCGCTCCGAAGGTGCTCCAGGGCTATGTCTCGCAGCTCCGAAAGGCGCTCGGAGCGGACGCGATCGAGACCCGCGCCCCCGGTTACCGAGTCGCTTCGACCGAGGACGACCTCGATCTCGCCCGGTTCGAGGCGCTGACACAGCACGCGCGTGAGTCCGCCGATCCCGTGCGGCGTGCCGAGCTCCTCCGTGAGGCGCTGGGGCTCTGGCGCGGGCCCGCGCTTGCCGAGTTTCGGTCCGAGCCGTTCGCCGAAGCCGCGGGCCGGCGGCTCGTGGAGATGCGGCTCAACGCGCTCGAAGAGCGCTTCGCAGCGGAGCTCGAGAGCGGTGAGCATGCGACGGTCGTCGGCGAGCTCCACGCGCTCGTCGAGCAGGAGCCGCTCCGCGAACGGCCGCTGCGGCTGCTCATGCTCGCGCTCTACAGGTCGGGGCGCCAGGCCGAGGCGCTCGCGTCGTTCCGCGCCGGCCGCCGCCGGCTCGTCGAGGAGCTCGGAATCGAACCGGCCCCCGATCTGCAGGAGCTCGAGCGCGCGATCCTGCGCCACGACCCGGTGCTGGCCGAAGCTCCCGCTCGCCTGCGGCCGCGTACGAGCGTCATCTGCGTCGGCGCGTCGCTCGCCGACCTGGTCGCTCCGCTGGCTCGCGGAGGCAGGGACCTGCTGCTCGTCGAAGTGCCCGATGACGCGTCGGACCTCGCGGCCTCCACCGCTCGGCTCGAAGACGCGCGGGCCCAACTTGCCCCGGAGCTTGCAGCGCGAATCGCCTGCTTCACCTCGACATCGCCGGGCGCCGATCTCGGCCGATTGGCGGCCGACCAGAACGCGGAGCTCGTGGTCGGCGGCCACGAGGTGACGAACGTCGCCGGCACTTCCTGCGACGTCGCCTTCGCAGCCAGAACCGATCTCGGCTTCGCGCCTGCGGGCCCGGTGTTGGTTCCTTTCGGCGGCGGGCGCGACGAATGGTCGGCGCTCGAGCTGGGGGCGTGGCTTGCCCGTGCCCACGGGCTGCCGCTCCGATTGGTCGGGACCGAAGCGAGCGATGAACGGCGCGACGCCAGCCGCCTGCTCGCAAGCGCCTCGCTCGCCCTGCAGCGGTTCGCCGGCACGACCGCGGAGCCGGTGCTCGTCGCACCGGGTCCGGACGGGATCCTCGGCGAGGAGGGATCGGTGCTGGTGACGTCGCTGCCGACCGGCGGAATCGACGCGACGAGACACGCGCTCGTCGAGCGAACGTCCATCCCGATTCTGCTCGTCCGGGGCGGCCTGAGGCCGGGCGGTCTCGCGCCCGAGCACACCCTGACGCACTTCACATGGTCGGTTGCGGGGGCGGGCTAGACCTTGACGAGAAGCGGCTCGGCGATCGGCAACTCGAAGACGAACTTCGCGCCTCGTCCAGGCGCGGACTCGACCCAGACGCGCCCGTTCATCGAATGCACGAGCTCGCGGCAGATGTAGAGGCCGAGCCCGCTTCCGCCGACACCCCGGCGGTGGTCGGGATCCAGGCGATAGAACTTGTCGAAGATCCGGTCCTGCTCACCGGCCGGAATCCCGAGGCCCTCGTCGCGCACCGAGAACCGAATCGACTCGCCTTCCTGCTCGACGCGCGCCTCGATCCGGCCTCCGCCGGGCGAGTACTTGATCGCGTTGTCGATCAGGTTCGCCAGCACCTGGTGGGCTCGAATACCGTCGCCGACGACGTCCGGTAGATCACGCGGCGCCGACACCTCGAGCGTCGTCCCGTCCGGAATCCGATGCAGCGCCTCGTCGACCGCGGTCCGGACCAGCTCTTCCGGATCGAACGGCTCGCTGGCGATGTGGAGTGAGCCGGCGTCGAGCTGGCCGGTCAGGAGGATCTCCTCGACGAGCTCTGCGAGCCGGTTGGATTGCTCGGCAATCATGTCGAGCAGCTCTTCCTGCGTCCCGGCATCGAGAGCCTCCTGGCGCTGCCTGAGCGTCATCGCCGCACCGTGGAGCGACGCGAGCGGCGTCCGCAGCTCGTGCGAGACGGTGGCGACAAACTCGGTTCGCATCGCCTCGAGCTTGTGCTCGCTCGTTACGTCTCTGAAGGCATAGACCGTGCCGTCCGCGAAGGCAACCCCGGCGATCGACAGCCAGAGCTCGCGTCCCTCGACCTCGAGCGGCACCGTCTCCGGACGCGAGATCCCGGCCTGGTCTCCGGGCCGCAGGGCAACCGGTACGAGGGGGGCGACGTCCGCCCAGCCGGGGAAAGCGAGGTGCGCGGCCCGGCCGCAGACCTCGTCCGCGGGGACGCCGGTAATCGCTTCCGCGGCCGTGTTCCAGAGGCGGATCACCCCGTCCGAGTCGACCAGGAAGACCCCGTCCCCGATATGCGACAGCACCCGTGCGGCCTGGGCTCGTTGCTGCTTTCCGAGCCGCGTGCGCGCAAGGGCCGGGGCCAGGGCGTAGCCGACGACGAGGATGGCGACGAGGACGCCGAGACCGGCGACGACGACGCGCAACCGCGCCGAGCTCGCGGCTGCCGTGATCCTCGACGCCGGGGCGAGCGCAACGAGCTTCGTCGCGTTCGGGCCGGCGCTCAGACGGGTGGCGAGCGCCCGGTAGCGCTCGCCTCTGGCGCTCAGGTCGGCCAGGCGGCCGGACGGAATTCGTGCCTTCGTCGCGACGCTCGCCGATCGGAGCACGAGCTTCCCGGAGCGCGCGAAGGCGAACGTGCCCGTGTCTCCGATCCCCGAAGCGCGCTCGAGCTGCGCCAGGAGACTGCGGTCGAACGGGACCGCGACGATCACGCGGCCGAGCGTCCGGCTGCCGGCGACGACGGCGATGCTTCGGGACGCCGCGTTCACGGGCGCCGGGATCGTTCGAGAGCCGATGGCGTAGGCGGCGCCGCGGCGGCCGAGTCGCGCCAGCTCGCGGCGATCGCGTCGGGCCAGTGCGCGCTGAACGTCCGGGGAGGAGGCCAGCCGGCGTGCCCGCTGCTCGGCGTGGTCGAGAATCCGGCCGTAGCTCGCAACGGCGGCCTCCATCGAGCGTTGAAGCCGCACGTCGGCGTTCGATCGCTGCCTGCCCGAGTCCCAGCCGACGAACGCCCAGACGGCGACCGCAAGCGGCAGCGCGAGGAACGCGAGGGCCGCTCCGAGGCGGAGCTTTCCGGTCATTTCTTCCCTCCGCCGTGGTCGTTGCCGTGGGCGTTACCAGGGCCCGGCTGCGGGCTCGGTGCCGGCTGAGGCGGCGGCTGCGGGGCCGGGGCCGGGTTGTCCTGGCCAGCCTTGTTCTTCGACCGCTGACCAGGCGGTCCGGTGTGGTCGTGATTGGGGTCTCCGCGGCCCCATCCGGGACGCGATCCGCCCTTCGCCGGCGTCGCCTGGCTCGTCGAGGCTTGTGGGGCCGAAGCCGGCGGCGCAGGCGAAGCCGGTGGCGGAGGCGGCGACGGGATCGAAGGCGGAGGAGGAGGCGTCGAGGAGGGCCCGACCGGACTGTCGTGCCTCACAGGTTGCTGCGACGGCGCTGCGGCGGGCGTCTCCGCCCGACGCGCGCGGGCCGCGAGCGTGCGGGGAGCGGCCGCCCGGACGGTCGGTACCGGCCGGCGCGAGGTAGGCCGTGCGATGGGCACCGACGAAGCGACGACACGGCCGACCTGGCCGGTCACCGGCGTCGAGACCGGCCGCGGTCCGACCGGCTGCGGCGGAGCCGTGAACAGGAGCGACGAGGCGCAGAGGGAGACCCCCACCGCGGCGACGGCGGGAGCCAGGGGAACGATTCGTTCGATCGTCCGCTTCATCTCTGCTCCTGCGGCTGGCAGATAGGCCCTCTGGGACACTCTTCGGCGTAATCCGAGGGTTCCTTGAGCGCTGGTGCTCGACGGTTTTGAGGCGCAGCCCGGAGACCACCTGAGACCGCCTGAGCCGACCCCGCATCGTTGGGCGAACCGCCTCTCAGTTCAAACGATCGCGTCGACGTAGCCCTCTCCGAACGAGCGGCCTAACCTCGCGACCGACCGAAACGGTGGGAAGGGCTCCAGCGCTGTTCCCGCCGCTCGGCCCTTTCGAGTGGAGTGAGGGGCCGACCGCAGGAAAGGAGCGCCGATCAGGGCAACAGCTCCGTATCACCCGGCCCCTCGGTCACTAGACGGCGGCGGCGCTTCTTGTCTTCCCTCGTTGCCCATCGTTGCTACCGGGGCGTCCGACCCGGGTATATGGTCCGCCACGCTTCGAGGAAACGCCGGACCATCTGCGGCAGACGGAGCCGGAGCACCTCCTCTCTCCCCACCCGGAGGGGCGCTCCTTCTGAGCCGCAGCGGAATGGGGCGCCGCGCTCCGGCTCCGCCTTGCGTAGGTCGGAAAGCCCATTTGCAAATCGAACCGCTGGCGTTATCCTCGGGCGCTCGGAGCCGAGCGCGAGGAAAAGGGGAGAGAGCTCGGCTGTGGTCGCTCGGCTCCGCCTTAGCGGCCACGGTCTTCCTCCACCAGGGATGAGCGAAATCCGGGCGCTCAAACACTTAATCAGTTCTTAGGACGCTCTCACCCGCTTCTCACGGAAACCAAGTTGAGTCTGGGCGTCCCCGAAAAGGAGCAGCCCGATGAAGAGCAGACTCACGCCGAAGGTGATCGCCGGAGCGGTGGCCGGTTTAGCGGTTGCGGGCGGCGGTGCCGCGGTCGCCGCAACCCAGTTCGGATCGCCGAAGGAGGAGAACCAGGCCGTCCTCAACGATGCCGCCAAGCAGCTCGGCGTGCAGCCGAGCGCTCTCAGCGCGGCCCTGAAGAAGGCCCTCGAGAATCGGGTCGATGCCGCCGTCGCCGCCGGCCGGTTGACGAAGGCCGAGGGGGACGAGCTCAAGCAGCGGATCGAATCGGGCGACGTGCCGTTCTTCGGCGGCCTCGGTTTCGGAGCGCGTCTCCACCACGAAGGGCCGTTCGCCGGCCTCGACGCGGCCGCGACCTACCTCGGGCTGACCGAGGCGCAGCTGCGAACGCAGCTTGAGAGCGGCAAGTCCCTCGCCGACGTGGCAAAGACGCATGGCAAGTCGGTCTCCGGCCTCGTCGATGCGCTCGTCGCCGCGGCGAAGAAAAAGCTCGACGCCGCGGTCGCCGACGGTCGGCTCACGCGGTCGCAGGCCGACTCCTTCCTGAGCGACCTCAAGGCGCACATCGCCGAGTTCGTCAACGGCGTCGGGCCGCGCTTCGGTCATTTCCGCGGTGGGTTGCCGCCGCGCGACCCGAACGGCGTGCGCACCTTCGACGGCCCGGGACTGTAGGCGAGGATGTCGCGCATCCAGGCCGCGAAGCGACGTGCGTCGGTCGTCAAGCGCGGCCTCGTTGTCGTGGCTGCCGCCGGGATGCTCGTTGCCGGGCTGCTCGCCCGAGCGACGAACCCCGGTCACGCCGCGACGCGGGCGAGCCGCGACGGCTCGTCGAGCACGTCGAGCTCCGAGGCCCAGTCCGAGAGCTCGGGCGGCAGCTTCTCGATCGCGCCCTCCACGAGCCAGCCACAGGTGCAGACCGGTGTCTCGTGATTGGTTCCAGGCGATGGGTGTCGGCGTCGTCCTCGGCGGCGCGACACCGACCGAGCTCGAAGAGGTAAAGGACCTCTTCGAGCGGCTCGAGGCGACTTTCAGCCGCTTCCGAGCCGGAAGCGAGCTCAACCTCGTGAACAACGGGGCCGCCGAGTTCGTCGCGGTGTCGCCGCTCTTCGCCCGGGCACTCGCGCTCGCGCTCGATTCCGCGCGAAGAACCGACGGGCTCGTCGACCCCACGCTCGGCGTTGCTATCGAGGCCGCCGGCTACGACCGTGACTTCGCCGAGCTCACCCCCGACCCGCGGCCGCCGGCGCCGGCGGTGCCGGGAAGCTGGCGCCACGTACGGGTCGCCGGGCGGCTGGTGTTTCGCTACCCGGGCACGAAGCTCGACCTCAACTGCATCGTCAAGGGTCTCGCCGTCGACGCGGCTCTCGATCTCCTCGAAGACAACGGCTTCGTCTCCGCAGGTGGCGACGTCGCCGTCCGCGGGAGCGCCGTGGTCGGGCTACCGGGGGACGAGTCGCTCACGCTGACGAACGGCGGCCTGGCGACGAGCGGGACGACGCGCCGGCGATGGGGGCGTGGCGGCGAGCCGCAGCATCATCTGATCGACCCGCGGACCGGACGGCCGTCGAGCTCGCGCTGGTCGGAGGTGACGGTCGCGGCCGGGAGCTGCCTCGAGGCGGACGTCGCAGCCAAGGCGGCGTTCCTGTTGTCCGAGGACGGCCCGGCGTGGCTCGACGATCGTGCCCTGGCCGGACGGTTTCGCGAGGGAGATCAGGTGGTCCTGAACGCCGCGTGGCAGGCGGCGCTCATGCCTGCTCAGGCTGCATGACCCTCGTCGAGTGGTACGTCGCCTGGCGCGTGCGGGTCTGGCGGAATGCTCCTCGTCACCGGGGTGCGGTGCTCGTTCCCTGGCGAGGACGCAGAGCGTCCATATCCATAGATATGGGCGCGACTGAGGACGCTTCCAGGGGCGAGCAGCGCGGCCCGGTGGCACCGCGACGTATTTCGCCAGACCCTCCTATCGGACGCGCAGGGTGATCCCGGCGGTCTGGAAGCCTGGCTTCCTCGCGGTGAAGAGGACGCGTCCGCGCTTCGTCGGCCGGAGTGTGAACCGGGCGACGCCCCACATGCTCGTCTTGCGGGTCTGAGCCTTGACGCCCGCGCCGGTGACGCGAACCTTCACGGCCTGCATCCAGATCCCGCTCGCGTTCTTCACGGTGATGCTGACCGTGGACCGGTGGCGCCTGCGGAGCTTGCCCTTCACCGTCACCTTTAGCCTCGGCAGGAGCGAGAGCGGCTGAGCGGGCGAGAAGTCGCCCACGTTGCCGTCGGCGTCGACGCCCGCGACCCGCCAGTACAGCTGGTTGCCGCTCAGGTAGGAGACGTCCGAGAGCTTCGGCGCGTACGAGGTGTTCTCGGTCGTGACGTCCTCGACGGCCGTGCCGAAGTCGGGGCGGCCTGAGACCTGGACGCGGTACTCCTTGACCCCGAGCTTCGGGCTCCACGAGAGCAGGACGTGATCCGGTGCGGCATCGGTCTTCAGGCCGCCGGGCTCGCCGATCGTCCGGGTGAACGCCGTCGACTGCGACCAGGGGCCCGGCGTCTTGCCGTAGCCCTGATTCGGGAACTCGGCGCGAACGCGCCAGTGGAAGACGCCCGTTCCGGTCAGGGTCTGGAACGAGGTCGCCGGCATGCGGAAGTCGGTGAAGTTCCGGCTTTGCCCGTCCGGCTGATCGATCTGGAGGTCATAGGAGGCTGCTCCTTGAACCGAGCTCCACGACCAGACCGGCAGGTACTCGCCCGAGGTCGGATTGGTCGGGCTCGGCACCGGCGCGGCGAGCTTCTTCTGGAACGTGCCGGTCGCCGACCACGTCAGGCCGACACCGTTCTCGTCGTCGGCCCGGACGCGCCAGTAGAGCACCGTGTCCGCCGGGTACGTCGTGTTGCTGGTGTACGAGGTCGAATCGGTCGTCAGGTCGTCGATCGGGTTGCCGAAGCTGGGGTCCTGCGCGACCTGGAGGCGGTAGCGCCGGGCGCCTTCGGCCGGCGTCCAGCGGAAGATCGGCTGGTTGAAGAACTGGGTCCCGTCCGCCGGCGCAAGGCGAGTCGGCGGGGTCGACTGCTTCTGGAAGCTCTGAGGCGCCGCGAGCAGCGGGTTCCCGACCGCTCCGGTTCCGTCGGCAAACGAAGCGGGCAGGACGGCCCAGTAGTAGAGCGTCGTCTCGTCCGGGTACGTCCGCGGCCCGAAACCCGTCCGCGGCGCGTACGCGGGAACCTTCGTGAACGCGTAGTCGACGAGGTTCGAGAAGGACGGATCCTTTGCGACGAGCACGTAGTAGCTCTGCTTCCCGGCCAGCGGCTTCCAGGTGAAGTACGGCACCCGGCCGGTCGTCGTGCCGGTGAGCATCGACGTGTAGTCGCCGCTCCCGAGGTAGTTCGCGGTGCACGAGGGGGTGCAGGCCCCGCCCGCGGGATAGCCGGTGAACTCGAACGCCCACCCGAGCGCATCCGGATCGAGGTACGTGTAGTCGCCGTAGACGTCGTCGAAGCCGGCCCGGTCGCTGCGGGCGCGGACGCGGGCGCAGTACTGGCCCGCGACGAGGGACGTGAAGTCGTTCGAGACGTCGAGGGGGTCCGAATACGGCTTGCTCGCGAACCAGTTGTCGCCGAGCGGCGTCCAGGCATTCACCGCCGTGTCGACGCGCCAATGGTGCGAGGTCGCGCCCCAGTCGCAGAACGAGCCGTTGAACGGCGTGACGTCGACCTCGTAGCTCGAGGCGCCCGGAACCCAATCCCAGGTCAGCATCGGCACCTGGGTCTGGTAGCCGTCCGCGGGATTGGCGTCCTGGTCGGCGCCCGGGTCGGCGAGGTTGTCGCGCATGTGCAGGTTCTTGATTGCCGGAGCGGCGACGACCGGGACCTTGTCGAAGGTCTTCGTGAACGAGGGGCCGGCGTTCCAGACGCCGGCGTTGCCGTCCGGATCGATCGCGCGGACCCGCCAGTAGTACGTGTTGTCCTTGAAGACGGCCGTCGGCGAGAGCGAGGTTGCAATCGTCGTCGAGTCGCAGCAGACCTTCGAGCCGGCCGCGAAGTCGGACGAGGAGTTGATCTCGACCTCGTAGCGCGCGGCGCCGGCGACTGGGTCCCACGAGAACTGCGGGTCGTAGACCTCGTCGGCCGAATTCAGGTCGGTGACGTGAAGCGTCGTCGTCGACGGCCACGTCCACGAGAACGACGCGGTCGCCGAGGGGACGCCGCGGTTGCCCTCGGCGTCGAGGGGGATCACGTTCCAGTAGTAGGTGCCGGTCGCGAGCGCCAACGAGATCGCGAGCGAGTTCGCCTGCACCTTCGGGATCCCCGTCGGATCCGTGTCCAGGTGGAAGGAGAGCGAGCCGAGCGACGGATCGGTCGCGACCGAGACGAGGTAGTTCGCCGCGCCGGGCACCGCCGACCAGCCGAGCTTGAGCGGGTCGGTGCCGAACGACAAACCGGCTCCTCCGGCCGGCGACTGCAACGCCGCCGCGGCGGTCCACGACTTACGGAAGGAAAGGCCGGCCGTCCAGGCGGAGACGGAGCCGCCGGCGCCGATCGCGCGAACGCGCCAGTAGTACGTCCCGTTCGGGATCGTCTTCAGAACCGTCGCGCGCGTGTTCTGGGTGGTGAAGTCGTCGGAGCCGTGGCCGAGCACGGGCGAGTTGAAGCCGGCGTCGGCCGCGAGCTGGAACTCGTAGTGATCGGCGGCCTGGACCGGTGTCCAGGCGAAGGGCGGGACGGTCTGGACAGTCGTGCCGCCGGCCGGAGAAAGGGCGGTGGGGGCGGCAAGAGGACTGTTGGTGGCCGCCGGTGCTGAAGCGGCGGCGACTGCGAGGACTGTGGCGAAGAGCGCGGGGAGAATGGTGAGCTTTGCGGCCATGTCGGTGGCGACGCCGGCCGCTCGGCGCCAAATCTCCTTTCTAAGTCGTGCCGTTCGGGGAGTGCATCGGGATGCGCGTCCCCCGACCGATCCCTCGGTCGAGGGGAATCCCGCCGCTCGAGGAAAAGCGCGGCAGCCGGGCGCGTACGCTTACCGCGTGCCCGAGACGCTGCCCTGGACGACGTATGCGGACCCCGCTCTCCCGGCGCGGGAGCGGGAACGAATCTTCGCGTCGGCATGGCAGTACATCGGCCACGTGCGCGAGCTCGGAGACGGCGCCGGCTACCTGGCGACGCGGGTCGGTGACATTCCGATCGTCATCACGCGCGAACGCAAGGGCGTCATCCGCGCTTTCCTCAACGTCTGCCGGCACCGCGGCTCCGTGCTGGCAACCGGCTCCGCTGCGCGGGAGACGCTGCAGTGCCCGTACCACGCCTGGACGTACGGTCTCGACGGCGCGCTGAAGGCGGCGCCGCGCTCGAACCGTGAGCCTGGATTCGACTGCGAGGGCATCTCGCTCCGGTCGGCGTCCGTCGGCCTCTGGGGACCGTTCCTCTTCGCCAATCCCGACCCGGATGCGCGCCCGTTGGCGGAGGTCCTGGGCGCGCTGCCGGAGCTCGTCGCTGCCGCGGGGGTCGACGTGGAGGAGCTCGAGCACCACCGCCGCGCCGAGTCGACCGTCAGCGCGAACTGGAAGATCGTCGCCGAGAACTTCCTCGAGTGTTACCACTGCGCCGTCGCGCATCCGGGTTTCAGCGCGCTCGTCGACGTATCGCCGGACGCGTACGAGCTGGTGCTCGACGGCGCCTTCTCGAGTCAGTTCGGCCCGGTCCGCGAGAACGGGAAGGGGCTCGAAACGGACGGCGAGGTCGCGCGCAGCCAGTTCCACTTCCTTTGGCCGAACACGATGATCAACATCTTTCCGGGCCGGACGAACTTCTCGATCGGGCCGGTGCTGCCCGACGGGCCGGAACGGACCGAGCGGTTCCTCGACTACTTCTTCGGCCCGGGGGTCGACGATGCGTGGATCGCCGAGCTACTCGAGTTCGACGCCCAGGTCGGCGCCGAGGACAAGGTGCTCGTCGAGAACGTCCAGCGCGGCGTCGCGACGGGCCTGATCGAGCGCGGGCGCCTGCTCCCGGAGAGCGAGCGCCTGATCGCGGACTTCCAGCAGCGCGTGCAGGCGGCTCTGGGCTAAGGCGCTCGCTTTGCGACGCCGACCAAAGAGGACGGCCGGGCTTTGCTCGGGCGTCCGTCTCAACCCGGGTGGTGCTGCCCCTCCGGCCAGGTCCCCGGGATCCCGGAGGGGCTAGCGCATTCGCCGAGGAGGCCGTTGGGTGCGCCGGCGCCGGCGTGCCTGCTTCCGGATCTGCTGCCCATACTCGGAGCGGGCGCGTGCGTCGAGCCGCCGCTCGAGCCGGGCGAGCTCGCGCTGGAGCTTTCGCCAGCTGTCGAAGCGTTCGCGCGGGAGGGCGCCGCTGCGGATCGCGTCCCGGACCGCGCAGCCCGGCTCCCGCTCGTGCGAGCAGTCGCCGAACCGGCAATCGGCGGCGAGCCCGGCGACGTCTTCGAAGGTCTGCTCGAGCCCCTGCGAGACGTCCCAGAGCTGCAGCTCGCGGAGGCCGGGTGTGTCGAGGACGAGCCCGCCTCCGCGAAGCGGGAGCAGCTCGCGGTGCCTTGTCGTGTGGCGGCCGCGGCCGTCCTCGGCGATCTCGGCGGTCGGCATCGCCTCCGTGCCGGCGAGGTGGTTGACGATCGTCGACTTGCCGACACCGGACGAGCCGAGCAGGGCGACGGTCCGGTTTCCCGCGAGGTACGCCTGGAGTGCATTGACGCCCTCGCCGGTGAGGCCGTTGACGGTGTGGACGGGCACGCCGAACGCGATCGCCTCGACCTCGAGCACCGCTCCTTCGACATCGGCGCATAGATCGGGCTTCGTCAGCACGATCGCGGGCTCGGCGCCGCTCTCCCACGCGGTCGCGAGGTAACGCTCGAGCCGCCGCGGCTTGAAGTCGACCGGCGTAAGTGCGGTGGTGACGAAGACGGTGTCAGCGTTCGCGGCGAGCACCTGTTCCTTCGCGGCAAGCCACGGCTCCTTGCGAGAGAACACGGTCCGCCGGGGGAGGACGGCGGCGATTGTCGCCGGCGGACGCACGGCGACCCAATCGCCGACTGCCGGCCAGATCTCCTCGTGGCGAAGCCGCCCCGCCAGCTCGGCGCGGAGCTCTCCCTCTTCGCCGTAGAGCACATAGGCACTGCGGTGCTCGACCGCGACGCGAGCGGGAGCGAGCCCCTCGGCGCGGTGTGGTTCGAACTCGGTTTCGCGCTCGGAGGTCCACCCGAGGCGCACGAGCGATTCGCTCAACTCGAAGCTCCTCTCTAAAACAGCCGTCGCGGACCGCGCGGCGGCCCGCCCTGCAGACGTCAGCCGGGCCGCGACCGAGTCTCGTGATCTAGATCACAAGCTTGGATCTAGACGAGAGAGTCCTGCGCGCGACCGGCGGAGACGAATAGCTCTTTTTCCATCAGGCACCTCCTCGGTCGCTGGCTCCGACCCAGGGTACGGAGCCGCGGTCTCCGCGTCAACCGCGGGGGGCCGGGGGACGCAGCACCGCGAACTCGTCCGTGACCTCGAGCCGATGGGACGGAAACCGGAACACCGCGGCGGGGCGGCCGCCGCCGCGGCCCGGCGCGCGGCGCTCGCCGGTGCTTTCGATCACGCCGCGGCGGAGGAGGACGCGCTGCAGGTTCGTCGCCGACACGTCGTGGCCGAGCGCGGCGGCATAGAGGTCGCGCAGCTCCGAGATTGTGAACTCATCCGGCGCGAGCGCGAACCCGATGTTCGTATACGAGAGCTTCGCGCGCAGCCGTTCGCGACCCACGAGCGCGATCTCGCGGTGGTCGAAGGCGGGCGTCGGGAGCTTCGAGACCGGGTGCCAGGCGGTGTCTGCCGGCAGCCCAGGGTCGACGTCGGTCGGGACCACACCGAGGTAGGCGGTCGCGACCTGCCACTCACGCGGATGGCGACGCGGATCGCTCAGCGTCTCGAGCTGCTCCAGGTGTGCGACTTCGCGGACGTCCACCTTCGCCGCCAGGTGCTTGCGGATCGACTCCTCGAGCGTCTCGCCAGGCGAGAGATAGCCGCCCGGAAGGGACCAGGCGCCGAGGAATGGCTCCCTCGCCCGCTTCCACAGGAGGATCTCGAGCACCTCGGCTCTGACCTGAAGCACCGTTGCGAGCGTTACGTGCGTCGGGCGCTCGCGCAACGTCGTCCGCTCTCTAGGCGTCACTGACCCTGGTAGGATGGTGCCGAGGTTTTCAACTCTGAGGCGAAAACCTAGCAGAACCGGCGAAGTGAACCAGATGGGCTCGACACAAAGCTACGACCTCGTCGTCGTCGGAAGCGGCATCGCCGGCCTCTTCGGGGCGCTCTCCACGGCGGTCACCGACCGAGTGCTCGTCGTGTCGAAAGGACCGATCGGCGCGTCGGCGAGCTACCTCGCGCAGGGCGGCCTGGCGGCCGCCACCAGGTCGGGCGACAGCCCTGAGCTTCACGCCGCGGACACGATCCGGGCGGGGCGCGGCCTCTCCCGAGCGAGTGCCGTCGAGGCTCTCACGCAAGAGGCGCCGGCGCGGATCGCCGACCTGGTCGAGCTGGGAGTCGGCTTCGACGAGGAGCTTGGGCTCGAGGGCGGCCACACCCGGCAGCGCATCTTCAGCGTCGACGGTGCGGCAACCGGACAGCGGATCGCACGCGTGCTCGCGGACGCGGTTGTCGGAGAGCCTCGGATCGAGATCAGCGAGGACGAGCTCGCGCTCGACCTCTGGATCTCGGACGGACGCTGCGTCGGCGTCGTCACCGACCGCCGGGCGGTCTCGGCGCGCGCCGTCCTGCTCGCGACGGGCGGCGCCGCCGCGTTGTGGAAGCGAACGACGAATCCGCCCGGCGCGGTCGGCGACGGCATCGGCATGGCATATCGCGCCGGCGCTGCCGTCACGGACCTCGAGTTCGTCCAGTTCCATCCGACGACGCTCGCCGACCGGAGCCTGCTTCTGAGCGAGGCCTTGCGCGGGGCGGGAGCGCTGCTCGTCGACGAGCACGGCGAGCGGTTCACCGACGAGCTCGCGCCTCGCGACGTGGTCGCGCGCGCCGTCGCCTCGCGCGACGTCGCGCTCCTCGACCTCCGCCCGGTCGATCAGGCCCGCTTCCCCGGTCTGATGCACCGCCTCACAGACGAGGGCTTCCACCCCGAGGACGAGCCCGTTCCGGTCGCCCCCGCCGCCCACTACACGATGGGAGGAGTCGCGACCGACCTCGACGGGCGGACGGAGGTGCCGGGTCTCTATGCCGCCGGGGAGTGCGCCTGCACGGGCGTCCACGGCGCCAACCGACTCGCCTCGAACTCGATGCTCGAATGCCTGGTCTTCGGCCGGCGCGCCGCGCTCGCGGCTGCCTCCGAGCCGGAGCTACCGCCTCGGCTCGGCCCGCCGCCCGCCCCGCCTTCTCGACCGACGGTCACCGCCGAGTTGCGCGAGACGATGTGGCGCGAGGCCGGTCTCGTTCGCGACGAGGTCGGGCTCGAGCGACTGGCGCGTTCGCCGCATCCCGTCGCCGGCATGGTCGCGCGAAGCGCTCTCGTGCGGCGGGAAAGTCGCGGCAGCCACTTTCGCGCCGATTTCCTGCACGAGGATCCGGCGCTCGCGGGCTTGCACACCGTCCTCCGTCCGGGCCACGAGCCCGTCTTCGAGCCATGGAGCTGACGGCCGTCGACGTCCGCGACTGGCTCGCCGAGGACCTCGGCGCCGGCGATCTGACGACCGAGGCGGTCGTTCCCGAGGACGCATTCGCCGAAGCGACGATCCTCCTCAAGGAGCCCGGCGTCGTCTGCGGCTTGGAGCTCGCCCGCGCCGTCTTCGTCGAGCTCGACCCGGACACCCGGCTCGAGCCGCTGACCGCGGACGGCGAAGTCTTCGAGGGCGAGATCGCCCGCCTCGTGGGCAGCGCGCGCGCTCTCTTGGGCGGCGAGCGGTTGGCCCTCAATCTGCTCGGCCGCCTGTCGGGGATAGCGACCTTGACACGGCGCTACGTCGAGGCGGTCGCCGGTACCGGCGTGACGATCCTCGACACGCGGAAGACCACACCGGGGCTGCGGCGAGTCGAGAAATACGCTGTGCGGTGCGGCGGCGGCACGAACCATCGTCTCGGGCTCGACGACGGGATCCTGATCAAGGACAACCATCTGCGGCTCGCCGGCTCGATCACCGCCGCGGTCGACCGGGCTCAATCGACGGGAGCCACCGTCGAGGTCGAGTGCGACACGCTCGAACAGGTGCAGGAAGCCCTGGAAGCGGGCGCGGACTCGATCCTGCTCGACAACATGAGCCCGGCGATCCTCGTGCAGGCGGTGGCGCTCGCGGGTGGGAGGGCCAGCCTCGAGGCGTCCGGTGGTGTCACGCTCGACAACGTTCGGGAAATCGCCGAGACGGGCGTCGATTTCATCTCGATCGGAGCCCTTACGCATTCGGCACGCGGACTCGACGTCTCTCTGGAGGTCTCATGACCACGGCCCCGACCGCCACGATGCAGGACGAGATCAAAGCGCTTGCACGCGAGCGCGATGCCGTCATCCTCGCGCACAACTACCAGGTGCCCGAGGTGCAGGACGTGGCCGACTTTGTCGGCGACTCGCTGGGCCTCTCCCGCGAAGCTGCCGCCACCGACGCGGCGGCGATCGTCTTCTGCGGCGTCCATTTCATGGCCGAGACCGCGAAGATCCTCTCGCCGGAGAAGACCGTGCTGATCCCGGATCTCGACGCCGGCTGCTCGCTGGCCGCTTCGATCACGGCCGACCAGCTGCGCGATTGGAAGGCGGAGCATCCAGGCGCCGTCGTCGTCTCCTACGTGAACACAACGGCCGAGGTCAAAGCCGAGAGCGACTACTGCTGCACGTCGGGCAACGCGAGGGCGATCATCGAAGCGATTCCCCCCGATCGCGAGGTCCTGTTTCTCCCGGACATGTTCCTCGGGATCTGGCTCGAGCGCGTCACCGGGCGGAAGCTGACGATCTGGCTCGGGGAGTGCCACGTCCACGCCGGTATCCGCCCGGACGACATCGAGCGATGGCAGCGCGAGGCGCCCGATGCGGAGCTTCTGGTCCACCCGGAATGCGGCTGCGCGAGCCAATGCATGGCGTTCGGCAACGAGCGGACGCACATCCTCTCGACGGAGGGGATGATCGATTTCGCCAAGTCGTCGCCGAAGGATCGCTTCCTCGTCGCGACCGAGACGGGGATCCTTCACCGGCTCAACAAAGAAGCGCCGGGGAAACGGTTCGAGGCCGTCTCCGAGCGGGCGATCTGCAAGTACATGAAGATGATCACGCTCGAGAAGCTGCGCAATTCGCTGCGCGACTGGAAGCACGAGGTGACGGTCCAGCCGGACATCGCCGACCGCGCGCGCGGTGCGATCGAGCGGATGGTCGCTATTTCCTAACGCCAGACCGAGCCCGAAGGCCGCAGATCGTACTTCCCACCGTTGTAGCAGAGCGGCGAGCTGTATTCCGCCGGCATCCGGCCGGGAAGCTGGTCGAACGAGAAGACTGCGAGCGCGCGGGCCTGCTCGGCCGACGCGCCGAGGCGGCGGGCGACGAAGTCGATCGCCTGCAGCGCGTAGCACTCGGTCTGAGCTTCGTTGCGAACACCGGCGAGGTGGTACGACTCGTGGGCGAGCGTGTTCACCGACCAGGCCACTTCGAGCGGACTCTCGCACGGAAGCAGGCACGCTTCGCCGGCGCTCAGCGCCCGCGCATAGGCATGGAGCGTCTGGCACACACCCTCCTGCAGGTACGAGACCGAGACCGGCTTCCCGCCGTTGAACTCCGTGCGGCCGGATTCGCCCCGTGCATCGGTCAACGCGCCGGAGAGGCCCTCGCAGCGGATCGTCACGTGGCGACGGGCGAGCTCGCTCGCGATCGTGCTCAAACGCGGGTCACCGGGGGCCGCCGCAGCGGCGCTGTGGTGGAGCAGCACCGTGAGCACCGTAAGCAGCGCGAGCAAGACGAAGGCAAACGACCGCACAGCCGAGTTGTCGGCAGCGACCGAAGCTGTGCTTAGCCGTCGAGCGACCGCGGGCCGCGAATCAGGACGCCCAACGCCGGGAAGAAGCTTGCTGCCGCCGGCGTTTCCCTCGAATGACCGACAAGGAGGCTGAATGGCCCAGCTCACCGAAGAGCAGCGCAGGTTCATCGCCGAGAACCCGTACGTCGCGACCGCAACGACATTGCGGCCCGACGGCTCCCCGCACAACACGATCGTGTGGGTCGACGCCCAGGATGGCGTTGTCACCTTCAATACCGCGGTCGGCCGGGCCAAGGAGCGGTACCTCCGGCGTGACCCCCGCGCGGCAGTGCTCGTCGTCCATCCAGAGGACCCTTATCAGTGGGTCGCGGTCAGCGGGCGCGCCGAGCTGACGACCGAGGGGGCGGACGAGCAGATCGACCATCTCGCGAAGAAGTACCTCGACCAGGACGAGTACCCGTGGCGCGATCCTGCGCAGCAGCGGATCTCGGTCAAGATCGCGCCCGAACGTGTCGACTCGTACGGCTTCGACGAGTAGCGTGGCGCAGCTCACGGACGAGCAGGCGCGGCTCCTGCTCGAGCCGAACTTCGCGACGGTCGGAACCCTTGGCCCCGACGGCTCGCCGCAATTGACCATCGTCTGGATTGACTGGGACGGCGCGAACGTGCTGTTCAACACGGCCGCTGGGCGCGCGAAGCCCCGGAACCTCGAGCGCGACCCGCGCGTCAACGTCCTCGTCGCGGATCGGGCCGACGGCTACCGCTGGGTCGCGATTCTGGGCCGCGCCGAGCTGACCGCCGACGGAGCCGCCGAGCACATCGACAAGCTCGCCCGCAAGTACACGGGGGAGGGCTGGGAGCCGAAGCCCGGCGAGCAGCGACTGCTCGTCCGCGTGCGGCCGGAGCGCGTCAGCGCGTACGGTCTGTAAGAGGCTTTTCAGGTGACGTTGACCCTCTGCGACGTCGGCCCGCGCGACGGGCTTCAGAACGAGGCCGAGATCCTTGCGCCGGCGGTCCGCGCCGAGCTCGTCAACCGGCTCGCTCGCGCCGGCGTTTCGCGGATCGAGGCAGTCAGCTTCGTACGTGACGACCGCGTGCCGCAGATGGCGGCGGCCGAGGACGTGGTGGAAGCGATCGAGCGCCACGCCGGCGTCGAGTATGCGGGACTCGTCCTGAACGAGCAGGGCTTCGAGCGCTTCCGACACACCGACCTCGACCGGGTCAACGTCACGCTCGGTGCAACGGACACGTTCAACCGCCGGAACGGGAATGCCTCGCTCGAGGAGGCGACGGCACGCGTGCAACGGATCCTGGCCGCGCGCGAGAAGCCGGCGACGGCGACGATCAGCGTCGCCTTCGGATGTCCGTTCGAGGGCGACGTCGATCCGGACGCCCTCTTCGCCCTTGCGCGCGAGCTCGACGCCGACGAGCTCGTCCTCGCGGACACGATCGGCGTTGCGACACCGTCCGCCGTACGGTCGCTGGCTCGGCGCGCGCTGGAGCTCGGCAAGCCTGTCGGGTTCCACGGTCACAACACGCGCAACACCGGCTACGCCAACGCGCTCGCCGCGCTCGATGTCGGCGCGAGCGTGCTCGATGCGTCGATCGGCGGCCTCGGCGGCTGTCCGTACGCGCCGAAGGCGACGGGCAATGTCGCGACCGAGGACCTCGCATACCTGCTCGAGGGTGAGGGTGTCGAGACCGGTGTCGATCTCGAGGCGCTTATCGGCGTCTCCGCGTGGCTCGAGGGCGTCCTCGCGCGCAGGCTCGAGGGCCAGCTCTACCGCGCCGGACTCTCGAGCGTCAGCGCGTAGAGGTCCGTCGTCGCCGCGAAGGGACCGTCCAGGTCCTGCTGCTCGAGCACCTCGCCGAGCTTCTCGGCGACGCGAACGGAAGCGATGTTGCCGCGCTGGATCAGCGAGATCACGCGGCGGAGGCCGAGGTCGCGGAATCCCCAGGTCAGAGCGGCCCGAGCGGCTTCCGTCGCGTAGCCTCGGCCCCAGAAGTCGCGGCCGAACGCCCAGCCGATCTCGGTTTCGAGCGGCCCCGCGAGGTCGCTCTGCAGCGCGTTCAGCCAGCGCGCCGGGTCCCAGAGCAAGAATCCCGCTCGGCCCAACAGGCGGCCGTCTTCCTGCCTGACGACGCTGAACAGGCCGAGACCGTGTCGGTTCCAGTGGCGGCGCATCCGGTCGACGCCGGCCGCAGTCTCCGCCCGGGTCCGCGTGATGCCGCCCATGTAGCGGACCACCTCCGGATCGGCCCAGAACTCGGCGTACGCGTCGATGTCTTCTGGCTCCGGAACCCGGAGTAGGAGCCGTTCCGTCTCGAGCTCCACTGTGGCGATTATCGTGGCGGCGTGAGCGGCATTCCGGTCAGCGGCGTGAACGAGCTCGTTCTCGAGGTCCTCGACCTCGAGGCGGCGGAGCGCTTCTACGCCGGGGTGCTCGGGCTCCCCGTCGTCGGACGGAGGGAGAACGACCGGATCTGGCTGATGGCCGGGACGAGGACGCGGATCGGGCTCTGGGCGCCCCAGGTCGGGATCGCGGATGGTCGCGGGGGCGTCCACGTCCACTACGCGATGCACATCGACGGCGGCGACTACGACGGGGCGGTCGCCCGTCTGCGCGAGCACGGGTACGACCCACACGAGGAGGACTTCGGCGAGACCGGCCGCGCCGTTTACGTCACCGACCCGGACGGCAACGTGGTCGAGCTGTGGACGTGGGACGTCGCCGGCCACCTCGAGTGACCGGTTCAGCCGGCGGTGAGCGCGTCGATCTCCTCGTCGGAGTACCCGAGCTCGGCGAGGATCTCGCGCGACTGCGCTCCGAGCCCGGGCGGGGCCGTTGCGTGGCCGAGCCGTGCGCCGTCGAAGGAGATCGGCGGAGCAACCAGACGCTGGCCTTCGATGGTCTGCAGGAGGCCGAGCGCTTGCGTCTGTTCGCTTTCCGCCACGTCGCGCACGTCGTTCACGGGCCCGGCCGGCACTCGTGCGGCGGTGAGCCGCGGGAGCCAGGCCGCGTTCGGCTCGGTCCGGAGGCGCGCCTCGAGCAGCGTCTTGAGCTCCGCCCGGTTCTCGACGCGGGCCGGGTTGGTCGCGAAGCGGGGATCGGCCGTGAGCTCGTCGAGCCCGAGCGTCTTGCAGAGCCGGGCAAAGAGGCGGTCGTTGCCGGCCGCGATCATCAGCCGCCCGTCGGCGGTCTCGAAGGCTTCGTACGGGGCGATAAGCGGGAAGGCCGTTCCGTGGCGTCCGGCGATCGCACCTGTGCGCAGGTAGTCGATCAGGTGGTACGGGACGAGCGAGACCGCCGCCTCGTAGAGCGAGACGTCGACGGTCCGGCCTTCGCCCGTCCGTTCGCGCTCGCCGAGCGCGAGCAGGATCCCGATCGCCGCCCAGAGCGCCGTCGTCTGGTCGACGAGCGATACCCCGACCCTGACCGGCGGCCGCTCCGGCTCGCCCGTGACGCTCATGATCCCGCCCGCCGCCTGCATCAGCGGGTCGTAGCCGGGTTCCTCGCGCAGGGCGCCTTCGCGTCCGAACGCGCCGATCGAGCAGTAGACGAGGCGGGGGTTCCGGCGTCGGAGCTCGACGGCACCGAGTCCGAGTCGTTCGGCCCGACCGGGCCGCAGGCTCTGGATGAACACGTCGGCCCCGTCGGCGAGCCGGGCGACGACCTCGAGTCCTTCCTCGCGCGAGAGGTCGAGCGCCACCGACCGCTTGTTCGCGTTCGCCGCGAGGAAGAGCGGGCTCTCCCCGCCCGTGCTCCAGCCGCGCGTCTCGTCGCCGCCGTCCGGCCGCTCGACCTTGATCACGACCGCGCCGAGCGCGCCGAGGAGCTGCGTGCAGTACGGCCCGGCGAGCGAGACCGTGACGTCGACGACCCGGACGTTTTCGAGCGGTCTCACGCGCAACTATCTTCGCCGAGATGAACCGGCTCGCGAACGAGACCAGCCCGTACCTCCTCCAGCACGCTGACAACCCTGTCGAGTGGTACCCCTGGGGGGAGGAGGCGCTCGAGCGTGCGCGGCGCGAGGACAAGCCGATCCTGCTCTCGATCGGCTACGCGGCCTGCCACTGGTGCCACGTGATGGCGCACGAGTCGTTCGAGGACGACGACACGGCGGCGTTGATGAACGAACGGTTCGTCAACGTCAAGGTCGACCGTGAGGAACGCCCGGACCTGGACTCGCTCTACATGGACGCGGTCGTCGCGATGACCGGCCACGGCGGCTGGCCGATGACGGTCTTCCTGCTGCCGTCGGGCGAGCCGTTTCTCGGCGGGACCTATTTCCCGCCGGAGCCGCGGCACGGGATGCCGGCGTTCCGGCAGCTGCTCGTTGCCGTCTCGGACGCCTACCGCGAACGGCGGGAGGACGTCGGCCGGCAGGCCGGGGCGCTCGTCGAGGCCTTGCAGAAAGCAGCCGCGGCGACGCCGTCCGCCGACCCGCTGACGCAGTCGTTGCTCGGAGAGGCAACACGCGCGCTCAAGCGCCAATTCGACCCGGAGTGGGGCGGCTTCGGCGGTGCGCCCAAGTTCCCGCCGGCGTCCGTGCTCGAGTTCCTCCTGCGCCGGCACGTGCGCGCCGCCGACGAGGACGCGCTCGAGATGGTCACCAGGACGCTCGACGGCATGGCTGCAGGCGGCATGTACGACGTGCTCGGCGGCGGATTCCACCGCTACTCGGTCGACCAGCGCTGGCTGGTTCCGCACTTCGAGAAGATGCTCTACGACAACGCGCTGCTCGCTCCGGCCTATCTGCATGGCTGGCTCGTCACCGGAGAGGAGCGCTATCGCGAGGTCGCCGAAGAGACGCTCGACTACATGCTCCGCGAGCTGCGCCTGCCCGAGGGCGGGTTCGCCTCGGCCCAGGACGCGGACACGGAAGGCGTCGAGGGGCTCACGTTCACGTGGACCGAGGACGAGGGCGTGCCTGCCGAGCTGCTGCAGCCCTTCGAGCACGGCCGCTCGATCATCCGCGGCGATCTCGACGAGGACCTCAAGCGCCGGCTGTTCCAGATCCGGGAGCGGCGGCCGAAGCCGCTCCGCGACGACAAGGCGATCGCAGCCTGGAACGGATTGGCGCTCGCCGCGCTTGCGGAGGCCGGTCGCCGCCTCGACCGCGCCGACTTCCTCGAAGCCGCGCGCGAGCTCGCCGAGTTCCTGCTCGGCCCGCTCTCCGACCAGGACGGCCGCCTCCATCGCAGCTGGCGCGCGGGTCGTGCCCGGAACCCCGGCTACCTGGAGGACTACGCCGACGTCGCGAACGGCCTCTACGAGTTGCACATCGCGACCGGCGAGCTGCGCTGGCTGCTCGAGGCGAATCGGGTCGCGCGCCTCGCGGTCGAGCTCTTCGCCGACTCCGAGCACGGAGGCTTCTTCCTTTCCGCGGTCGACGCGGAGAAGCTGATTGCGCGCAGGAAGGAGTTCGACGACCATCCGACGCCCTCGGGAAACTCGATGCTCGCCTATGCACTGCTCAGGCTCGGCCGTGTCTGGGGCGACGACGAGCTCGAGCGGCAGGCGGCCGGCGTCCTCCGCCTGATTCGCGACACGATCCCGCGGGCGCCGAGCGCCTTCGGCCACGCGCTCTCCGCTCTCGACCTCTACCTCTCGGCGCCGCGCGAGCTCGCGGTGATCGGGGCCCCCGACGACGAGGTCGCACGTGCGGCGCTGACCGGTTTCGATCCGAACTCCGTCGTCGCGTTCGGTCCCTCCGAGGAAGTGCCGCTGCTCGCCGGAAAGGGCTTCGTCGACGGGCGCCCGGCCGTTTACGTCTGCGAGCGCTTCGCGTGCCGGGCGCCGGTGACCGAGCCGGCGGGCCTGCGTTCGGGAGCGTGAGAACGGTGGAGGGGGGAGGCTGCGGCCGACTCCCCCCTCCGTGAGCCCGCTGCGACGCGGGCAAATGCGTGACGGCAACGCGTCGCCAGACAGCTTACGCCTAGGAGGGTTTGGCCGAAAACCGCGCGCCTGCGGCACACGCTGTTTTTGCACCAAACCCTCCCAGGTCGGGCGAGTGCGAAGAGCATCCTCCTCGGACTTAAGGTACGCGCGCGGTGTCGCTCCTCTCGCTCGAAAACGTGACGCGGCGGTTCGGCGGCGTCGTCGCCGTCGACGATGTCTCGCTCGCGGTCGAGCCTGGCCAGATCGCCGGGCTGATCGGTCCGAACGGCGCCGGCAAGACGACCTTGTTCAACCTGATCACGCGGCTGTACCGGCCGGACTCCGGCGAGATCGCGTTCGAAGGCCGCAGCCTCCTCCGCACGCCGCCACACCGGGTCGTCCGCCGGGGAATCGCCAGGACCTTCCAGAACGTCGAGCTCTTTCCGACGATGACCGTGCTCGAGAACGTGCTCGTGGGACGGCATGCGCGCGGCGAGCGCGACGCACGGGAATTGTTGGATGACCTCGGTCTCGCCGCCGTCGCCCACCGTCGCGCCGCCGAGCTTCCGTTCGGGACGACGAAGCGCGTCGAGCTCGCGAGGGCGCTCGCATCGGACCCCCGTCTGCTCCTCCTCGACGAGCCGGCCGGCGGCTTGAATCACGAAGAGGTGGACGAGCTCGGCGGACTGATCCGCCGCGTCCGCGAATCGTTCGATCTGACCATGCTCCTCGTCGAGCACCACATGAACCTCGTCATGGGAGTCGCCGACCACGTCCACGTGCTCGACTTCGGGCGGAAGATCGCCGAGGGCACGCCGACCGAGGTCCAGCGCGCTCCCGCGGTGATCGAGGCGTACCTCGGTAGCGAGCGGCCCGAGCATGCCCCTGCTTGAGCTGCGCGGCCTCTCCGCGCGCTACGGCACGCGGGAGGCGCTGCACGGAATCGAGCTCAGCGTCGACGACGGCGAGGTCGTTGCCGTCCTCGGGGCGAACGGCGCCGGCAAGACGACGACGCTGCGGGCGATCTCGGGAACGGTCAAGACGAGCGGCGAGATCGTCTACGCGGGTGCGGCGCTCGCCCGGCGGCCGGATGCCGTCGCACGCGCTGGAATCGCCCACGTCCCTGAAGGCCGGGGCACGTTCGCACAACTCTCGGTCGCCGAGAATCTCCGGCTCGGGGCGCATGTTCGTCGGGACCGCGCGGCCGTCAAAGCCGACGCCAAGAGCGTTCTCGAGCGGTTCCCGGTCCTCGCAGACCGCCGCCGGCAGCTCGCCGGCAGCCTGAGCGGCGGCGAGCAGCAACAGCTCGCGCTGGCCCGTGCGCTGATGCAGCGGCCCCGCCTTCTGCTGCTCGACGAGCCCTCGCTCGGGCTGGCGCCGATCGTCGTCGCCGAGCTCTTCCGCGTCATCGCGGAGCTGAACGAGAAGGACGGCCTCTCGGTTCTCGTCGTCGAGCAGAACGCGAGCCTCGCGCTTGCCGCGTCCAGCCGTGCCTACGTGCTCGAGGTCGGACGCGTGGCCATCGCCGGGGCCAGCGCCGAGCTTCGGCGCCACGAATCGGTTCGCCGCTCGTACCTGGGGTATTAGGTGCTGCTGTTCACTGACTGGGCCGGAGTCGCGCAGCAGGTCGTCGCGGGGCTCTCTTCGGGCGGCACCTACGCGACGCTCGCCGTCGCGCTCGTCCTCATCTACCGCGCCACCGGCGTCGTCAACTTCGCCCAAGGCGAGCTCGCGATGTTCTCGACGTTCGTGGCCTGGACGCTGACGCAGCACGGGCTTTCGTACTGGCCGGCGTTTCTCGTCACGGTCGTCGGATCGTTCGCCGGCGGGATCGTGCTCGAGCGGACGGTCATCCGCCCGGTCGAGCGGGCGCCCGTCCTGACGATCGCGATCGTCACGATCGGTCTCTTCTTCGTCGTCAACGGCGCCGCGTTCTGGATCTGGTCGGCTCAGGTGAAGTCGATGCCGAGCGCGTTCTCGACGCGGCCGATCCACGTCGGCGGCGTTGCGTTCTCGATCGCGGACCTGGGGACGATCGGCGTCTCGCTTCTTGCGGTCCTGCTGCTCTGGCTCTTCTTCCGCTTCACGAAGATCGGACTCGCGATGCGGGCCGCTGCAGTCAACCCCGACTCGAGCCGACTCACCGGGATCCGCGTCAGCTGGACGATCGCGCTCGGCTGGGGCCTCGCCGCCGCGCTCGGAGCGGTCGCGGGTCTGATGGCGGCGCCGCCGCTGGGCAGCTTCGACCAGAACTTCATGCAGCCGGTCCTCCTCTACGCCTTCGCCGGGGCGGTGCTCGGCGGAATCGACAGCGCGCTCGGGGCTGTCGTCGGCAGCCTCGCGCTGGGCGTCTTCCTCAATCTGCTCGGCACCTACGTGTCGTGGGTCGGCACCGACCTCCGTCAGCCGGCCGCGCTCGCGGTGATTCTCGGCGTCCTCCTCCTCCGGCCCGCCGGTCTCTTCGGCACGGCGGCGGTGAGGCGAGCTTGAGCCGCTCCGTGAGAATCGCGGCAGGTATCGCCGTCGCCGCCGCGGCGGTCGGGCTCGTGCTCGTGCTCCCGCACTGGCTGAGCGATGCGAAGGCGGCCGAGCTCGCCCGAGCCGGCTGCTTCTTCATCGCGATCCTCGGGCTCAACCTGCTGACGGGCTACACCGGTCAGATCTCGCTCGGGCACGGCGCGCTGATGGCGGTCGGGGCCTACACGACGGCGATCCTGACCGCCGACCACGGGATTCGGGATCTCTGGACGATCCCGATCGCCGGTCTCGTCGCGATGGCGGCGGGCTTCCTGCTCGGCCTGCCGGCGCTGCGCCTCTCCGGCCTCTATCTCGCGCTCGCGACCTTTGCGTTCGCGGTCGCGATGCCGGCTCTGCTGAAGAAGTTCTCCGGCCTGACCGGCGGCAGCGAGGGAATCAACCTCTTCGACAAGGCGCTGACACGATCGACGGGCGCGCTCGGGCCCGTGCACGTCCTCGGCCTGACCGTCGCCACGAACGACTTCCTCTACTACCTGACGTGGGGAATCGGGCTCGTTCTCGCCGGGGCTGCCTGGCTGCTCGTCCGCGGCCGGTTGGGACGCGCCTTCCGCGCGCTGCGCGACAGCGAGGTTGCGGCCGCATCCGCGGGCGTCAACACAGCGCTCTACAAGACGCTGGCGTTTGCGATCAGCGGCTTCTACGCCGGCGTCGGCGGCTCACTCTTCGTGCTCGTCTCGAACTGGTTCGTCAACCCGACGTCGTTCTACTTCGACAAGTCGCTACTGCTCGTGGTCGGCGCGGTCGTCGGCGGGCTCGGGTCGCTGGCGGGCATGGCACTCGGAGCGCTCTTCATCCAGTTCATGCCGAGCTGGGCGGCGAACCTCTCGGACGCGCCGGGGACGCCCTTCGTCTTCTTCGGCGCGGCGATCGTCCTCGTCATGATCCTGCTTCCGAGCGGCGCCGGCGGCCTGCTCGGGAAGTTGGCAGAGCCGCTAACAAGCCGCTTGTACACTCGGTCTGAATGAGGGCAATGGGGAAATCCGGGGTCCTCGTGGGTGTCCTGTGCGCGCTCGTAGTCGTCTCCGCCGCCTCGGCCCGCGGCTCGTCGACGCCGGGTGTCACCGCGACGCAGATCCTGATCGGCGGCACGACTCCGCTCAGCGGTCCGGCCTCGGCCTACGCGTCGGTCGCGAAGGGCGCGGACGCGTACTTCAAGTACGTCAACGACCACGGCGGCGTCTTCGGACGCAAGATCAAATACAAGTACGTCGACGACGGCTACGACCCGTCGCAAACGATCCAGAAGACGCGGGATCTCGTCCAGAACGACAAGGTCTTCGCGATCTACAACACGCTCGGGACCGAGACGAACCTGGCGATCCGCTCGTACCTGAACCAGCTCGGAGTGCCGCAGCTCTTCGTCGCGAGTGGGGCGAGCACCTGGGGGAAGGACTACAAGAAGTACCGGTGGACGATCGGCTACCAGCCGAGCTACGCCGCCGAAGGCGCGATCTACGGGCGCTACATCGTCAGGACGCGCCCGAAGGCGCGCATCGGTGTCCTCTTCCAGAACGACGACTACGGGAAGGAACTCAGCAACGGCCTGCAACGGGGGCTCGGCAAGAAGGCGAAGCTGATCGTGTCGAAGCAGGGTTACGACGTCACCGACAATGACGTCAGGTCACAGATCGCGCGTCTCAAGTCGCAGCGTGTGAACACGTTGATGGTCTTCGCGACACCCAAGTTCGCGATCCAGTCCTACGCCACGGCGAGGCAGCTCGGCTGGCACCCGCTGGTCTTCGTCAACGCCGTCTCGAGCGCGGCGAACGTGATGACGATCGCGTCGCTCTCGAGCAGCAAGCGCCAGACCGAGGGCTCGATCTCGATTGTCTTCCTGAAGGATCCGACCGATCCGCGCTGGTCGAAGGACAGGGGCGTCCGCCTCTTCCGGACCGTCCTCAAGAAGTACAACGGCGGCAAGGGCCTGACCGACGTCTACAACGTCTACGGCATGTCGTCCGCGTTCACGCTCGTGGACGCGCTGAAGCACGCGGGGAAGAACCTGACGCGACCGGGGATCATGCGCGCGGTCACGCACCTGAACGAGCGGAACAACCCGTTCGTGCTGCCGGGGATCTCAGTTCGCACGACGCCGACCGACAGGTTCCCGCTGGCACAGGCGAAGCTCGAGCGCTACCACAACGGGCGCTGGGTCTACTTCGGCCCGTTGCTGGGCGTCGGCTAGCAGGCCCGCGCGCGTAAGCTCATGCCGTGGGTGAGGGACTCGCCTCGGCCGAGGCCTTCGAGCTCGTCGACGAGCCGTGGTCGGCGCTCGCTTCCGACGCGAAACGGCTTCGGGAGCTGGGCCACGCGAACCGGGTTACGTTCTCGCCGAAGGTCTTCATCCCGCTGACGAAGCTCTGCCGAGACGTCTGCGGCTACTGCACGTTCGCGCGCCCGCCGCGGCGAGGCGAGCGGGCTTACATGACGGAGGAGGAGGTGCTCGACGTCGCCCGCGCCGGCGCCGCGGCGGGCTGCCGCGAGGCGCTGTTCACGCTCGGCGACAAGCCCGAGCTTCGCTACCGCCTTGCGCGCGACGAGCTTGCCGCGCTCGGCTGTTCGACGACGCTCGAGTACGTCGCTCATTGCGCCGGGCTCGTCCTCGAGGAGACCGGACTGCTGCCGCACCTCAACCCAGGCGTCCTCACGGTGGACGACGCGAGGGCTCTCCGTTCCGTCTCGGTCTCGCAGGGGCTGATGCTCGAGACCGCCGCCACGCGGCTCGCCGGTCGCGGCGGCCCGCACTGGGCCTCTCCCGACAAGCTCCCGGCGGCGCGCCTCGCCACGATCGAGGCGGCCGGCGAGGCCAGCGTGCCGTTCACGACCGGGATCCTGATCGGAATCGGCGAGACGAGGCGCGAGCGGCTGGAGGCGCTGCTCGCGATCCGCGAGCTCGGCGAGCGGTGGGGTCACATCCAGGAAGTGATCGTCCAGAACTTCCGCGCGAAGCCGGGTACGCGCATGGCGGACTCGCCGGAGCCGCCGCTCGAGGAGCTGCTCTGGACCTGCGCGGCGGCCAGACTCGTGCTGGGGGCGGGCTGGAGCATCCAGGCGCCGCCGAACCTCAGCTACGCCGAGTTCCCCCGGCTGCTCGACGCCGGCATCAACGACTGGGGCGGTGTCTCGCCGGTCACGATCGACCACGTCAACCCGGAGGCGCCGTGGCCGGAGCTGGAGCGGTTGGGCGAGGCGACGCGCTCGCGCGACCTGGAGCTCGCTCCGCGCCTCGCCGTCTACCCGGAATACGTGGCAGAGCTCGAACGGTGGGTCGATCCCGGGGTGGCGCGATACGTCCTCGCACTGGCGGACGCCGAGGGCCTCGCCCGCGACGATGACTGGGCCGCGGGCGCCGCAGAGCAACCGCCGCCGGGAGCCGAGGCGCTGTTCGAAGGCGTACCCGGCCTCCTCCCCGCGGCGACCGTAACGACGAACGGCGCACGCGTGGGAAACGGCGCTGCGCCGGGAGTGTCACGTCTCTCGCTCCGGTCAGGCGGGGTTGCGGAGGCCCTCGGGAAGGTCGGCGACGAAACGCCGCTCGACGAGGACGACGTCACCGCCCTCTTCCATGCCCGCGGCACCGACCTCGCCGCGGTCGTCACGGCGGCCGACGCCCTCCGCCGAGAGGTCTCCGGCGAGACCGTGACCTACGTCGTCACGCGGAACATCAACTACACGAACGTCTGCTACTTCCGCTGCGGCTTCTGCGCGTTCTCGAAGGGCAAGCTCGCAGCGAACCTGCGCGGCGCCCCGTACCTCGTTCCGCTTGACGAGATCGTTCGACGCTGCAAGGAGGCATGGGACCGGGGCGCCACCGAGGTCTGCCTCCAGGGCGGGATCCATCCCGCCTTCACCGGTGACTTCTACGTCGACGTCTGCCGGGCGATCAAGGAGGAGCTCCCGGACCTGCATGTCCACGCGTTTTCGGCGCTCGAGGTGTGGCAGGGCGCGGCGACGCTAGGCGTGCGGCTGCGCGACTACCTCGAGCGACTCCGCGACGCCGGCCTGGGATCGCTTCCGGGTACGGCGGCCGAGGTCCTCGACGACGAGATCCGCGCCCTCATCTGCCCGGACAAGGTGACCACCGATCAGTGGCTCGAGGTCCACGCGACCGCTCACGAGATCGGGCTGCCCTCGACGACGACGATCATGTTCGGGCACGTCGATGGCCCGCGGAACTGGGCTCGGCACCTGCTTCGGCTCCGCGACCAGCAGCGTCGCTCCGGCGGCTTCACCGAGTTCGTGCCGCTCCCGTTCGTCCACATGGAGGCGCCGATCTACCTGAAGGGCCGCGCGCGGCGCGGTCCCACGTTCCGCGAGGCGATCCTAATGCACGCCGTCGGACGGCTGGCGCTGCATCCGTGGATCGCGAACGTACAGGCCTCGTGGGTGAAGCTCGGGGTCGAAGGCGCGCAGGCGGCGCTCTGCGCCGGGGCGAACGATCTCGGCGGCACGCTGATGAACGAGTCGATCTCCCGCGCCGCGGGTGCGAGCCATGGGCAGGAGCTCGCGCCCGAGGTGATGGAGGCGGCGATCCGCGCGCTCGGGCGCGTGCCGCGGCAGCGCACGACGCGCTACGGCGAGCCGCCGCCAGTGCGGCAAGCGGCCTCGTTCGGCGCCGCCCCGCTCGCCGAGCCGATCAACCCGAGCGTCAACGACGCCAACCTCGAACGCCCCTCGCGCCTGGTCCGGCCGGGCCTGATCGGGGTCGCCGGCTAGCTCAGGTCCACCAATCCTGCTCGACGTTCGCGTCACCGGGCCCCGTGTTCGGAGCTCCGACGGCCACGATCTCGGCGCCCTCCGGTCCGCCCTCGAACGACCGCATCGTGTCCTTCGGGACGCGGACCGCGTCCCACTGCTTCAACTCGACGACCTCGTCGTCGAGCTTCGCGCGCAGGCTGCCGGAGACGACGACGTAGACCTCCTCCTGGACCTTGTGCGTGTGCCCCCAGGGAATCCGGAAGCCGGGGGCGATCCGCTGGTAGCTGATCCCGAAGTTCTCGAGCTCGAGCGGCACGCGCGCCATCCGCGCCTCGAGGTGGGGCGAGAACCCGAAGTTGGGCGCCTGGTCCTCTACCTGCTTCAGGTTCTGAATCGTGTAGCCGGGCATCGACACCTCCTCGAATTCGCGTGACGGGACGGTACTGCGTTGCTACAGTCCGGGCAATGAAGCAGCTGCTTCTGTAGTCCAGGGAAGCAACGCGGCGCCGAGCCGCGGAACCTTCCCACGGCCTCTCAGACGAGAGGCTTTTTCGTTTCTGGAGGCAACAGTGGATCGCTACGAGCCTCAGCAAATCGAGCCGAAGTGGCAGCGGGTCTGGGAGGATGCGCGCGCGTTCTACGTCTCGAATCCGGACTCACCGGACCGGGCCGATCGGGAGAAGTTCTACATGCTCGAGATGCTCCCGTACCCCTCGGGCAACCTGCACATGGGACACGTCCTCAACTACACGCTGGGTGATGTCGTCACGCACTTCCGGCGGCGCAACGGCCAGACCGTGCTGCGGCCGATGGGGTTCGACTCGTTCGGGCTTCCAGCCGAGAACGCTGCGATCCGCGGCGGCGGGCATCCGCGCGAGATCACCGAGCACAACATTGCGGCGATCCGGGCGCAGATGCACCGGCTCGGCTGGGCGATCGACTGGGACCGCGAGGTCTCGGCGCACCAGCCCGAGTACTACCGCTGGACGCAGTGGCTGTTCCTGAAGTTCTTCGAGGCCGGGCTCGCCTACCGCAAGGCCGCCCCGGTCAACTGGTGCCCGAAGGACCAGACCGTCCTGGCCAACGAGCAGGTGATCGACGGGCGCTGCGAGCTCTGCGGCACCGAGGTCGAGGCGCGCAACCTCGAACAGTGGTTCTTCCGGATCACGGCGTATGCCGACGCGCTGCTCGACGACCACGCTCTGCTCGACTGGCCCGATCGGACGATCGCGATCCAGCGCAACTGGATCGGGCGCTCGGAAGGCGCGGAACTGCTCTTCCGCGTCGAGGCGCTTGATCTCGACATCCCGGTCTTCACGACCCGCGCCGACACGATCTTCGGCGCCACGTACATGGTGCTGGCGCCGGAACATCCTCTGGTCGAGAAGCTCGCTGCCGGGACGGAGCAGGCGCCGGCGGTGCAGGCATACGCGAAGCGGACCGCCGCCCGCTCGACCGAGGAGCGCGAGACCAAGGAGAAGGACGGCGTCTTCACCGGCCGTTACGCCGTCAACCCGGCGACGGGCGCGCAGATTCCGATCTGGGTCGCCGACTACGTGCTGATGGAGTACGGAACGGGGGCGATCATGGCGGTTCCCGCTCATGACGAGCGGGACTTCGAATTCGCCACGCGCTACGAGCTCCCGATCGTTCGTGTCGTCGAGCCGGCTGAAGGCGCGGCGGAGGGGCCGGAAGGCGCGTTCGTCGAGCACACCGAGAACGAGCGTCTGGTCAACTCGGGGCAGTTCTCGGCCATGCCGGCGCCGGAAGCTGCCCGAGCGATCGTCGACTGGCTGGGCGGGCTCGGTCACGGCCGTCCGGCCGTCAGCTACCGGCTGCGCGACTGGGGCTTCTCGCGCCAGCGGTACTGGGGCTGTCCGATCCCGATCGTCTACTGCGAGGACGACGGGATCGTCCCGGTGCCCGAGGACGAGCTGCCGGTGCTGCTGCCCGATGTCGAGGACTACCGGCCGAAGGGCAAGCCGCCGCTCGCCTCGAACGAGGAATGGCTGAATGTGTCGTGCCCGAAGTGCGGCGGGCCGGCTCGACGCGAGGCCGAGACGATGGACACGTTCGTCGACTCGTCCTGGTACTTCATGCGCTACTGCGACCCGCACAACGACACGGCGCCGTTCGACCGCGGCATCGTCGACTACTGGATGCCCGTCGACCAGTACATCGGCGGCATCGACCACGCGACGGGGCACCTGCTCTACTCGCGCTTCTTCGTCAAGGTTCTGAACGACATCGGCCTGGTCGGATTTCGGGAGCCCTTCGCCCGGTTGTTCCACCAGGGCTGGGTGCGCCTCGGCGGCTCGAAGATGTCGAAGTCGCGCGGGAATGTGGCCGCTCCCGACCAGCTGGCGGACGCGCACGGCGCCGATACGCTGCGCCTCTACATCCTCTTCATGGGCCCCGCAGACCAGGACATGGAGTGGACGGAAGAGGGCGTCGAGGGGATCGCTCGCTTCCTGCGACGCTTGTGGCGGGTCGTCAACGAGGTCGCGGAAAGTGCCCCTCGCGACGGTGCGGCCAACGGCCCGCTGGCGCGGAAGACGCACGAGACGATCGCCAGGGTGAGCGACGACATCGGTAGGCGCTTCGTCTTCAACACGCCGATCGCGGCGGTGATGGAGCTCGTCAACGAGCTGGCGCCGGCGACGAACGACCGGGACGCGCGCCTGGCCGCGGAGACGGTGGTCTCCCTGATTCAGCCCTACGCGCCGCACGTCGCCGAGGAGCTGTGGGAGCGGCTCGGTCACGAGCGATTGTGGGAGCAGCCGTGGCCCGTGGCCGACGAGAAGCTGCTCGAGCGCGACACATTCGAGCTCGTGATCCAGGTCAACGGCCGCGTGCGCGACCGCGTCGAGGTTGCGACGGATCTCCCGGAGGCGGAGCTGATCGAGCGAGCGAAGGCCTCGCCACGCGTTCAGGCGCAGCTCGACGGCAAGGAGATTCGCCAGGCGATCGTCGTGCCGCGCAAGCTTGTCAACTTCGTCGTTTAGGGCCTCCTTTCGCCACGGCCGCGGCGGCCG
>DASQWX010000101.1:0-5828 GCA_035640035.1 Gaiellaceae bacterium | reverse complement strand
CCGCTCGAGCGCGTCCGCTCCGAACGGCGCCGTCGCCGCGACGGCAAGGCGGGCCACCTACGACAGGCTGCCGAGGAGCGGCTCAGGCCGAAGGATTCCCAGCGCCTCGCGCCTGGCCTCTGGGGTCGTGCGGTCGATGATCAGGATTCCGTCGAGATGGTCGAGCTCGTGCTGAGCCACGCGCGCCGGGTGTTCCTCCAGCTCGAGCCGGACGTCCGCCCCGGTCTCGTCCTTCCCCTCGACCGTGACCTTCAGCGCCCGCTCGACGGGAACCGTCACGCCCTGGAGGGAGAGGCAGCCCTCGGTGTCGCTGACCGTCTCGTCGGATCGGTCGACCAGAACTGGGTTGACGAACGCCCGGGGGTCGTCCTCGGCCGTGGGCTGGATGACGAACAGCCGCTGCAACGTGCCGACCTGGGTCCCCGCGAGGCCGACCCCGTTCGCGTCCTGCATCAGCTCCGTCATCCGCTCGACGAGCCGCCGGAGGTCGTCGTCGAAGCTCTCGATCTCGTTCGCCCGCATCCGCAGCACGGGATCGGGATACTGGCGAATCTGCGCCAGCGCGAGCCGACGCCGCGCTTCGCGCTCGGGGTCGAGCTCTTCCTCGCGGACTTCGCCTTCCACGGTTTGATCTGCCACCGCCCGCAGTTTAGGGACTACTTGATCTCCCAAGCGCAGCGACGGGACAACAGACCGCCGCGGAAAATGCGCAGCATTTTTCGCGGTTAAAGGCTCTGCGGGTCGACGTCGACCACGGCCGAGAGGCCCGCTTTCCGCATCGCCGGCGCGGCCGCTGCGAGCAGCTGGCCGGCGCGCGTAGCGACGCGCCTCGGCTGGGCGGTCTTGGCGACGAGCTGTGCCCGGTGGCGCCCGCGGAGGCGAAAAAGCGGCGCCGGACCGAGGATGTCGGCTCCGGCGAGGCCGGCGCGGACCTCTTCGAGCGCGCGGGTCACGGGGCCCGACTCGGGCCCGGTGACGAGGACGCGGACGAGGTGACGAAACGGCGGATAGCCGAGCTCGCGCCTTCGCTCGAGCTCGCCGGCGAGGAACCGCGGCACGTCGTGACGCGCCGCCAGCTCGACGGGGCGTGAGTCCGGCTGAAAGGTCTGGATCAGGACGCGACCCGGCGCGTCGCGGCCACTGCGGCCGGCGAGCTGGGTGAGGAGCTGGAACGTCCGCTCGTCGGCACGGAAGTCGGGGACGCCGAGCGCCGTGTCGGCGTCGATCACCGCCGAGAGGGCGACGTCGCTGAAGTGATGGCCTTTGGCGACCATCTGCGTCCCGAGCAGGACCGCGCGGTCGGTCGCGCCGAACCGGCGGAGCGCGTCGGCCAGCGCTTCCGGCTTCTGCGTCGTGTCGGCGTCGAGGCGGATCGCGACGAGACCGGGCAGCTGCCTCGCGAGCTCTCGCTCGAGTCGCTGCGTTCCCGCGCCAATCCGCGCAATCTCCACCGAGCCGCAGGCGGGGCACGCCTGGGGCGCCGGCTCGCGGTGCCCACAATGGTGGCAGTGCAGACGCTCGTCGCCGTGGAGCACGAGAGCGACGTCGCAGTTCGGGCAGCGAAGGGTCGTTCCGCAGGCGCGGCAGTGGAGAGCGGGCGCGACACCGCGCCGGTTCAGCAGGAGGATCGCCCTGCCACCACGCGACTCGATCGCGCCGAGCTCCTCGAGCAGCGGCGCCGACAGTGGGTAGCCCGCCTCGCGGCGGAGGTCGACGATGCGCACGCCGGGCAGCGAGCCGCCGAAACGCCCGCCGAGCTGCAGTCGCTCGAGCCGCTCCCAGCTCTCCGGCCGCGGTGTGGCGCTGCCGTAGACGGCGACGGCGCCTTCCAGCGATGCGCGTTTCGCCGCCACCGTCCGGGCGTCGTAGCGCGGATCGGATTCCTGCTTGTAGGACTGATCGTGCTCCTCGTCGACGCAGATCACGCCGACGTCGCGGAGCGGGGCGAAGACCGCGGAACGCGCGCCGACGACGACGCGCGCCTCAGCGGCCGCGATCCTTGCCCGCTCGTCGCGCCGCTCGGCGTCGGTCAGCCCCGAGTGCAGGAGCGCGACGGCCTCGCCGAAGCGAGCCCGGAAGCGGCCCAGTGTCTGCGGCGTCAGCGCGATCTCCGGCACGAGGACGATCGCCGTCCGGTTCCGCTCGAGGGCGGCCGCGCAAGCGCGAAGGTAGACCTCGGTCTTGCCGCTGCCGGTCTCGCCGTAGAGGAGGAAGTGGCCGCCGCCGGCTTCGAGCGCCGCCTCGATCCGCCCCAGGGCGCCTCGCTGTTCGGTGGTGAGCTCGGGCTGCTCGGCTCGGTCGACGAGCGCCTGTCGCTCGCCCGGAGGCGGCTGCTGCTTGCGCCGCTTCCGCTTCACGGGCGCGATCAGCTCGAGCGCCCGGCCCGGCGTCGAACCGTAGTAGTCGGCGACCCAGAGTGCGAGGTCGACGAGCGCCGGCGGAAGCTCGTCGAGGACCGCGTCGATCGGCACCGGCTTGACGCCGGCCGGCGCCTCGTCGACGAGGTCGACGACGACGCCTCGCCGCCGCGAGCGACCCAGCGGCACCGACACGACGGCCCCTTTCGCGGCGCCGTCGGTCAGCTCGTACGTGAAGGGTCGAGCCAGCGCGCGGGTCGTCACGAGCGGGTAGACGGTGGCGTAGCGCGGCATCCGAGCGAGCCTAGCCGTCGGCTCGGCAGGCGAAGGCACACGAGTGGCCGTAACTGCTCCGATGGTCGCTGGTACCGCTTCCGTATTGGTGTCCGACACCTTTCGGGCCGCCGGCAGCCTCGCGGCCCGAAGTCGATAACGGGGCCGAAATCGGACTTTTCGTCACAGTTCGGTACGCGAATCGTTGCTGCGTCCGACACCAGGACACGGCCCGGCACGCCGGTCCGAGGCGACCCCGCAGCGATCGTCTTCGGCCTTACACGCCGGCCGCGACGAGCACGAAGTCCGTCGCGAAGCCGAGCGTGACGCCGAGGATGATCCCCCAGGCCGTCAGCGACTTCGAGCTGAACGTCCGGCAGACGTTCAGCAGCTCGATCACGACGTAGAGGATCGAGCCGGCTGCGAGGGTGAAGAAGAGGATCGAGACGTTCTCGCTCGTCCACGAGTGGCCGATCACCGTCCCGATGAACGTCGGCGCACCGCCGATCACGCCCATCAGGCCGAGGAAGCGCCAGCTCGGTGGCTTGGCCTCCCCGCTCAACGGCCCGACGATGCCGAGGCCCTCGGTCGCGTTGTGCAGCCCGAAGCCGATCACCAGGACGAGCGCGAGGCTCGTCAGGTCGCGCGCCGCGGACTGCCCGATCGCGAGCCCTTCCGAGAAGTTGTGCAGGCCGATCCCGGTGGCGATGAAGACCGACAGCCACTGGGCGGCCGAGAGGGCCGGCTTGTGCGCCTCGGTGAACTCGGCGACGGACGCTGCGCCTGGCCCCAGCATCGCCTTCCGCCGGCGCGCCTTCATCCAGGTGTCGTAGTAGACAAGGCTCATCAGGCCGACGACGAAGCCCGTCAGGGCGATCGACGAAACGCCTGCAAAACGCCCCCAGGTCTTCGCCTCGAGCGCGCTCTCGACCGGGTCGATCGCCTCGCTCAGCACGTCCCAGAACAGGAACAGCAGGATCCCGGTCGCCGTTGCCGTCAAGAACGACTTGACGTGGGGCGACAGCCCGCGCATCCGGCCTATCGGCAGGCCGATGAAGATCGTGACTCCGGCGATCGCGCCGAGCAGGAATGTCTGGGCGGTGGACATCAGCTTGTAAGGCCCACCTTACAAGAAGGCGTCAGTACAGTTGACGGTCGCATGGCACAGGGTCACCACTCCGTCGACGAGTACCTCGAGACGATCTACTTCCTGGCGTTCCCGATCGGCGAGTACCGGCCGCAGTCGACTGGCTCCCCCACGCTCGCATCGCGCGTCGCCGAGATGCTCGGCGTCTCGCGGGCGTCCGCGGGCGAGATGCTCAAGCGCCTCGAACGCGAGGGGCTGATCGAGCGTGGCGAGCAGAAGGAGGCGATTCTCACCGCCACGGGCCGCGCCCGCGCCGAGAAGGTCGTCCGCAAGCACCGGATCATCGAGCGGCTCCTGACCGATTTCATGGGCTATACCGCCGCCGAGGCCCACGTCCACGCCGACGAGCTCGGCGACACGTTCTCGGACGACATGGTCGAGCGGATCGAGGTCAAGCTCGGCAACCCCGAGCGGTGCCCGCACGGCTGGCCGGTCGACCCGGATGCCGAGCAGGCGGAGAACCGCGAGCTGGCGCCGCTTGCCGACCTCGAGCCGCCGGCGCACGCGACGATCGTCCGGCTCGCCGAGCACGACGGCGAGCTCCTGCACTGGTTCTACGACGAAGGGTTGGTGCCGGGCACCGAGCTCGAGCTGCGCGCCGCGCAGCCGGCCGCGGGCCAGTTCACGGTCAAGGTCGACGGCGGCGAGAAGGCGATCGGCGAGAAGGCCGCCGCGGGGCTGTTCGTCAGGCCTGGCTGAGCCTCAGGCCGCCGCGGGGCTGTTCGTGAGGCCTGGCTGAATCGTCAGGCCGTCGCGGGCTCGGCAGCGGAGATCCCGGCAGCGGCGCGAAGCGCGTCCGCCTTGTCGGTGCGCTCCCAGGTGAAGTCGTGGTCGTCCCGACCGAAGTGCCCGTACGCGGCCGTCTTCGCATAGATCGGCCGCCCCAGCTCGAGATCGCGCAGTATCGCCGCCGGGCGGAGATCGAAGTGCTCACGCGCGAGCTGCTCGATCCGCTCCTGCGTCAGCCCTTCGGCCTCGGTCCCGAACGTCTGCACCGCGATCGACACCGGATGCGCGACACCGATCGCGTAAGCGACGTTGACCTCGCACCGGTCGGCGAGCTCGGCGGCGACGATGTTCTTCGCGACGTAGCGCGCCGCGTACGCGGCCGAACGGTCGACCTTCGTCGGATCCTTGCCGGAAAAGGCGCCGCCTCCGTGGCGCGCGGCCCCGCCGTAGGTGTCGACGATGATCTTGCGCCCGGTGAGCCCGGTATCGCCCATCGGGCCGCCGAGCACGAACTTGCCGGTCGGGTTGACGTAGACGAAGTCGCGCTCCGAGAGCCGCTTCTCGTCGTAGAGATCGGCCGGGAGGATCGGGCGCAGGACCCGGTCGATTAAATCCGGCTTGATCAACGTTTCGGCGTCGCAGCCGTCCGCGTGCTGGGTGGAAATGAGGATCCGCTCGATCTCGACCGGCCGCTGGTGGCCGTGCTCGTCCAGCTCGTACCGCACAGTCACCTGCGCCTTGCCGTCCGGGCGCAGGTACGGCAGCTCGCCGACCTTCCGCACCTCGGCGAGCCGCTTGCAGACCTTGTGCGCAAGCATGATCGGCAGCGGCATCAGCTCCGGCGTCTCGCGCGTCGCGTAGCCGAACATCATCCCCTGGTCGCCGGCTCCCACCCGGTCGAGCGGATCGACGTCCCCGGGGTCGTGCTGGACCTCGTACGACGCGTCGACACCCTGCGCGATGTCCGGGGACTGCTCGTCGATCGCGACCACGACTCCGCAGGTGGTCGCATCGAACCCCCACTCCGAGTGCGTGTAGCCGATCTCGCTCAGCTTGTTCCTCACCTTGGCGGGGATGTCGACCCAGATCTCGGTCGAGATCTCGCCGGCGACGACGACGAGACCGGTGGTGATCAGCGTCTCACAGGCCACCCTCCCGGCCGGATCGTCCGCGAGAACGGCGTCGAGAATCGTGTCCGAGATCTGGTCGGCGACCTTGTCGGGATGACCTTCGGTCACCGACTCGGAGGTGAAGAGGAACTCGCTCGGCACGGGCGGGAAGGCTACTTGATGCCCTGGAACCCGGAGATGCGCAGCGCGTTG
>DASQWX010000100.1:0-20838 GCA_035640035.1 Gaiellaceae bacterium | reverse complement strand
GCCCGCCTCGATCGCGCGCGAGCGCGACCCGCGCAGCTAGTCGACGAGCTGTTTGCGAGTGAACCCGGGCTGCAAGCGCTGGAGCTCGCGCTCGGTCGCGTTGCACAGCATCTCGATGTGTGACCTGACGGCTCCCTTGGTCTCGCTCGGCAGCTGTGGCAACGACTCCAATGCGAGGCGGCAGGCGACCTCCAGCTTGACCAGGGCTTCGAGTGTCTTCTCCTCGGGTGTCACAGGAACAGACACGCAAACGGGTTCTCTCGCGGCGGCGACGCGGCGAAACTTGACTGAGCGGTCAGTCAGAATCGTCGAACTCGGAGGAGGAGGACGACCGCCGACCGCAAAGCACGAGCACGGGGTCGGGCCCTCGTCTATTCAGGCACGCGGCGCCGCCGCAGTCGCCGCGCTGCTCTACGGCGAGGGCCTCCCCCTCGGACTAGCCGATGCCGAGGATGAACTTCGCGTCGTCGGACATGCGCTCGGGAGTCCACGGCGGATCCCAGGTGAGCTCGATGTCGACGTCCTCGACGCCGGGCACCTCGCGCGCGACGCGGTTGATGTCCTCCTGGATCATCGGCCCGGCCGGGCAGCCCATCGACGTCAGGCTGTGCGTCACCCTGACGCGCCGCCCCTCGACCGCGACGTCGTAGAGAAGCCCGAGCTCGACGATGTCCATCCCGAGCTCCGGGTCCTCGACCTGGCGCAGCGCCTCGTACACCTCTTCCCTGGTGGGCATCGCTTTCGAGTCTAGCTTGCGTAGAACGACCACAGATCGGCGACGAGGGGCGGCCGAAGCCGCCCCTCGTCCACGCCACTACGGAGTGATCTTCGAGACGAAGCTATCCGAATTCCCGTACTGCGCCGGGCAGACGTCTTCCGGCGCCGGCTTCGCCGCTGCCGGACCGCTGCCGTCAACGGCGTGTTGGTACGCGTCCACCGCAGCGCACCCGACGCCATTCCGTGTGTCCGTATAGATGAACCAGGCGTTGCCGTTCGACGAGACGAGCGAGTTGTAATCGCCCCAGAACTGACGCTCCAGGTTGTTCTGTGCCGAGGCCGCAGGATCCGAGAATGCGCTCACGCGCGTCGGTCGTGACCACGTCACGCCGCCGTCTGTCGAACTCGAGTAGTAACTCGCGACGGTGGCATTGCCGGTCCCGTACGTGCTCGTATCCCGCGCTTTCAGAGCCTGGTACCCGAGGTCGACACGACCGTTCGGTGCAACGTCGATGCCCTGGAAGAACGCGAACCCGGTTCGGGCGGTGCCGACCTGCGTCGTCGTCCACGTTCGCGCTCCGTCAGTCGAACGCGCGACGACCATTTGGCCCAGGGTCGATCCGAGAAGATCGCTCCAGGCGAGGTAAACCGCGCCTGAGCTCTGGTCGACCGCAAGGCTCGGCTCGCTCCCGTCACGGAAGTTGGCCCCGGGAATCGGATCCGGCATTTCGTCGACGTTCGCGACCTTGATCGTGTGCGTGAACGTGACTCCGCCGTTCTTCGAGACTGCGATCGCTTGGATCGCGCCGCTTTGGTCGCTGTCGATCCATGACACGTAGACGTTTCCGTTGCCATCGGTCCTGACGTTGCTCGCCTGCCGCCCACCGATCCCGCAGTTGTGCGCTGCAGTGAGCTGGTTCGGTCCGGACCACGTTCGGCCACCGTCGTCGGAGTACGCGATCATGACCGGTTCCGCGCAGCTTGTGAGATCGCGGAACTGCGTCCAGCTGACGTAGACGCGGCCGAAGTACGGCGACGATGGACTGTCGTCGGCCCAGATGTCTTCGTGGTCGTTGAAGATGAAACCGCTCGACGACGCCGCGACGGACGGCCCGCCCCAGGTGATCCCGTTGTCGTCCGACGTCGAGACCCCGAGCAGCTCAGGTGCCTGCTGGCCGTTCGCTGCGCTCGCCGCGTAGCTCGCGAGCCCCGCGTAGTACACGCGTGTCCCGTTGACGTATGCATCGTTCGCACGAGCCGACGCGAAGCTGCCGCTCGCATCGGGCGCAGGGCCGTACGCAAGGCGTGGATCGCCGTCGGAGACAAGCGTCCCGGGCTGTCCGGGAAATTCAGAGTAACCCGGCAGCAGACCCCGATTCGTCCACGTCGACCCTCCATCGGCGCTTGTGTAGACGCCGTCGGTGCCGACACCTGGGAAGAACGAGCAATCGTTGCGGGCCGCCGTCGCCCCGCGGACCGGACCCGGCCCGCAAGCCGGCTGGAGCTGCTCGTCGTTCGCCCCCGCAACCACGTATTGGGAGTTGAGTGGATTTACTGCGATCGCAGGCTCGTTCGACTTGTTCGTCGGAAAACGAGCGGTCGTATTGCTGGTGGCATCCCCTGCCACCTGTGGATCGTTCGCCTGAACGTCGATCGACGTCGTCGCCGAAGCGAAGGCCGTCACAATCAACGCTCCTACCGCCGCCGCAAGGGCGAGCAGCCTGAAACGGGTCATAAAGTCCTCCCCTAGAAGTTCCTCGGACGGCCGCAGCTTAGCGCCCCGTTCACCGCTTCCATGAGCCCGAGCGCTAGTAGCCCAGCAGCCGCACTTCCTCGCGCCGCTCGCGCGCGAAGAAGTGGATGCCGTCGATGAAGCGCACCCAGTTGCAGCGCGTGCACATGACGAGCGAGTGCGTGCGGGCGGAATCGGCGAGGAAGCGAACGCCGCGCAGGAGGTCGCCGTTCGAGACGCCGGTCGCCGCGACGATCACCTCGCCGGGCGCGAGCTCCTCGGTCATGAAGACACGGGTGGGATCGTCGATTCCGGCCTCGCGGGCCTGCTCGATCTCGCGGCGGGACGTCGGCCAGAGCTGCGCCTGCAGCTCGCCGCCCAGGCAGCGCAGCGCGGCTGCCGACATGACGGCCTGGCGCGTGCCGCCGATGCCCACGGCGAGGTGGTCGTTCGTCCCGCGGATCGCAGCGGAGATCGACGCGGTGACCGTGCCGTCCTGGATCAGCTTGATCCGGGCGCCGGCCGCGCGGATGTCCTCGATCAGGTCGTGGTGACGCGGCCGGTCGAGCACGATCGTGGTGATGTCGTTCGGCCGGCGCCCAAAGGCGTCCGCGATTCCCTGGATGTTGTCGCCGAGCGGCTTGAGCAGGTCGATGTGGCCGCGCGCGCGCGGCCCGACGGCCATCTTGCGCATGTACATGTCGGGCAGGTTGAGCAGCGAGCCGCGCTCGCCGACCGCGATCATCGACATGGCGCCGTTGCCGCCGCGCGCGACGACGCCGCGCCCTTCGAGCGGGTCGAGGGCAAGGTCGACCGTCTCGCCGCCTGCGCCGATGTCCTCGCCGACGCGCAGCGGGGATTCCTCGTCGGCGGAGCCGATCACGACCCGGCCGGCGATCGGAAAGTCGTTCAGCACGCGGCGCATCGCGTCGGCAGCGTCGCGCTCCGCCGCGTCCTGATCGGCCCGTCCGAGCCAGCGCGCCGCGGTCAGCGCTGCGCCTTCGGTGACGCGGACGTACTGCTCGCAGAGGCAGAGCCGCGAGGGCGCCGCCGGCTCGACCGCCGCCTCGACCGGCTCGGAGACCGTCTCCGCCATCAGACCCGTTGTACCTGTTCCGCGCTTGCCAGGACGAGCTCCAACACAGCGTCCACGGCCGAGCGCACGTCGGTGTTGGTGATGACGGGAACCCGGTGGCGGCGCGCCCGCCGGACGATGTGGTCCTGCACGCGGCGGATGTCGTCGAGCCGGTCGATGTACTTCGCATGCGGGCGCAGGCCGTCGAGCCCGACGTCGCGCACCATGAAGTGCGTGCTGTGCTCCTCCTCGTCGTCGATTGCGAGCACGCACTGGACGACGAGCGCACCGTCGATCCGCGGCAGCATCCCCGGCACGAGATGCACGCCCTCGAGCACCATCGACCAGCCCTCCTCGAGCGCCCGCTCGATCGCGGCGCGCACCCCGACGAGGACGTAGCGCGTCTGCTCCAGGAAGCCGGCGATCACCGGATCGTCGGCCTGCTCCGGCTCGCGCAGCCCGGCCGAGGCCTCGAAGCTCGAGTAGTGGATCGACGGCATGAACTCCTGCGAGAAGAACGCGCGCATCGTCTGCCGCACGAAGTCCGTCGACGTGACGCGCGTGATCCCGAGCCGGTACGCGGCCTCGGTCGCGACGGTGGACTTTCCGGTCCCGGTCGCGCCGCCGACGAGGACGATCACCGGCAGGTCGAGCTCCTGCAGCTCGCGGAAGCGGCGTAGGCGGTCGACCGCCCGCGAGCCGTCGACCTCGCCGAGCACCTCGACGGCAAGCTCCTCGAAGCGCTCGAGCTCGACGCTCTCCTCCTGCCGGTCGGCCAGGTCCTGCTCGATCCGCTTGGCGAGCTCGTACGCGCGCGTGAGCGGGACACCCACCGCGACGAGCGCACGCGCCATCAGCCCCTTCGAATACGGCTGGTTCGGCGTCCCGAGCGGGAGCGGCTCAGCGTGGCGGGGATGGCTCATGCGGGTGCTCCGGCGGGGACGAGACCGAGGATCGCCTCGTCGAGGCCCGGACAGACGACGTCGTTCTCGGCGAAGACGAGCTCCGCGCCGCGTTGGAGCGCCGCCTCCGCGACGACGTCGATCGCAGCGGCCTTGATCTCGACGAGATAGACGTCGGCGTCGGTGCGGGCGAGATCCTCCCTCAGCCGTGGACGGTCGGCGAGGTTGCGGGAGACGCTGACGATGTCGGCGTCGAGCCCGTCGGTGACCGCAGGGCCCGTCGTGAACACCGCGACGCGCCGTCCGCGCAAAGGCGTGACCGGACGCAGCTGCAGCTCGGCCGTGAGCACGGGCATGCGCTTCAGCTCGCGGATCGCACCGGCATCGCCGCCGCCGACGAGCACGACCAGGTCCGACACGAGCACGCGGTACGGGTTCAAGTAAGACGACAGGTCATGTCCCATGCCTGACACCAGAATGCGCGCATCCGTTGCGACAGGCGGGATTGCGCTGCCGCTGCCGTCGAAAACGACCACGTCCGGACTGCGTTCGGCCGCGAGGGCTGCCCCCTCCTCGACGTTCGAGGTCACGACGCCACCGGCGAGGCCACCGCCGGCACGCCGGCAACCGATCGTGACGACGCCCGTGAGTGCGGCCGTCTCGAGGTAGTCGGAGGCCGCGTGGTGCCCGGCTCGTGACAGGTCCAGCAGCGACTCGAGCGTCGGCTGGACGGTGGCAAGCTCCGGCTCGGCGGGCCCGCCGCGCCCCATCGAAACGACCACGACGTCCCGGTCTCGCGCCAGGAGGCGCGCAACGTGCCCGGTGACCGCTGTCTTGCCGACGCGCTTCCCCGTCCCGATCACGGCCAGCGACGGCAACGGGAAGGGCACGTAGGTCGGCGGCTCGAAGCGAAAGTCGGCACCTTCGTAACGCGCGCCCGCCGCGAGCGCGCGGCTCGCGAGCTGGAACCGCTCGCGCGGGCCCAGGACGGGCTCGTCCGAAAGATCGACGACGACGTCCGCGTCCGCGAGCCCGGCGTCGAACGATTCGAGCAGGGGCACGCCGTAATCCTCGCCGCCGCGCAGCTTCTCCGTTCCGCCGGCGAACCACGCCCCGACGACGTCGTACGGCAAGCCGGCGATCGCGTCGCGCACGACCGGCGCGTAGTGTTCGCCGTCGATGACGACCGCCGCGCGTGTCACCGCCGCGATGTCACCTCCCCTTCGATCCGTGCCGTGTACTTCTCGAACTCGAGCGTGTCGGTCGCGAACTGAATGATCTTCTCCTGCCCGTGGAACGGGTACTTCCGCCAGACGTCCACGTGGTGATCCGTGATCTCGATCAGGTTGTAACAGGGCCTCGTCTTGCCGCGAAGGCGCTGGGAGGAAACGGTCCCCGCGTTGACGACGAACAGGTCCTCGAGCCGCCAGGCATACGGCACGTGCTTGTGGCCCGACAGAACGATGTCGACGCCGGAGCGTTGCAGGCACTCGATCGCGTCGCCGGCGTCGTAGACGATGTTGCGCTCGCGGCCGGTTCCCGGGACCGGGAGCAGGTGGTGATGGAGCACGAAGATGCGCAGCTCGGCTTCGCCCTCGGTGAACTGCTCCTCGATCCACCCATAGCGACCGCGTCCGATCTGGCCGTGATCGAGGTCGGGCTCGGTCGAGTCGACTGCGACGATCGTCACCCCCTCGCGCTGGACGACGTGGTTCCGCGAGCCGAACAGCTCCTCGAAGTGGATGTAGCCGACATTCCGCGAGTCGTGGTTGCCGGGGATGACGACGACGCAGTCGGACTCGAGCTTGTCGAGATACGTTTTCGCTTCCAGGTACTCGTGCTTGAAGCCCATCGCCGTCAGGTCGCCTGAGCAGACGACGATGTCCGGCTCCAGGTCATTGATCTCGTTGATGGCCCGTTCCATCAGGCCCGGGACGAAATGCACCTCGCCGCAATGAATGTCGGAGATGTGGGCGATCCGCATGTGGACCGAAGTGTAGATCCGGGTCTAGAAAACTCCCTGGACCGGCCAGTAGAGGGCCGCCGCCACCAGCGCCGCTGCCGGGATCGTCAGCACCCACGCGAAGACGATGTTTCCGGCGACGCCCCAACGGACCGCCGAGAGCCGTCTCGTCGCCCCTGCGCCCATGACCGAGCCCGAGACGACATGCGTCGTCGAGACCGGGTACCCGAAATGCGTCGCGAGGTAGATCACCGTTCCGCCCGAGACCTGGGCGGCAAAGCCGCTTGCCGGCTCCATCGAGAAGATGCGCTGGCCAAGGGTGCGCATGATCCGCCAACCGCCGACGTAGGTGCCTGCCCCGATAGCGAGCCCCGCCGCGACGATCACCCAGGTCGGGATGTAGAAGTGGTCGATCTTGTGCGCCTCGAAAAGCGCCAGCGCGATCACGCCCATCGTCTTCTGTGCGTCGTTGGCGCCGTGCGTGAACGCGACCCATGTCCCCGACGCGAGCTGTCCGAACCGGAAGCCGCGGTTTGCGACACCCGGCGTCAGCGAGACGAAGAGCCAGTAGATGACGAGCAACAGGACGAACGCGCCCAGGAATCCGAGCACGGGCGAGGCGAGGGCCGGAAAGGCGACCTTGTGGACGACGCCGTGCCAGGCGACGCCGTTCGAGCCCGACTGGGCGAGCGCCGCTCCGATCAGACCGCCGATCAGCGCGTGCGACGAGCTCGACGGGAGGCCGAGCCACCAGGTAAGGAGGTTCCAGGCGATCGCACCGAGGAGCGCCGCCAGCACCGTCCGCTCGGTCGCCAGGTTTGTGTCGATGATTCCTTGCCCCACGGTCTTCGCGACCGCGGTCGTCACGAAGGCGCCGGCGAGATTGGCGACCGCGGCGACGAGGACGGCGGATCGAGGCGAGAGCGCACGGGTCGAAACCGAGGTCGCAACGGCATTTGCGGTGTCGTGGAAGCCGTTCGTGAAGTCGAAGCCGAGCGCGACGACGACCACGACCCAAACCAAGATGGTGTCTATCCGGTCTCCCGACCGAAGCGATGGGCGTTACCAGTGCGGACGCAATGGAAAATGCCCAGCATTTTCAGCGGTTCTTGACGAGGATCGCCTCGAGGACGTCCGCGGCGTTCTCGAGCGCATCGCAGGCATCTTCCAGCCGCTCGTGGATGTCCTTCCAGCGGATGATCACGATCGGGTCCTTGACCGTGTGGAAGAGCTCCGCCACAGCGTCTCGAACCAACCGGTCGCCCTCATCCTCGAGGCGGCGCAGCTCGATGAGCTGGGCGCTCGAGTCGCGGAACCCCTCGAGGCGCTGAACGGCGGCATCGAGGTTCCGCGCGGCCTGGTGGATCACCTGCGCCTGTTCGACCGCCTTTGCCGGCACCCGCTCGATCCCGTACGTGCCGATGTTCCCGGCAGCCTCGTCGATGTGGTCGCAGACGTCGTCGATCGCCCCCGCCAGCCGGTACATGTCATCGCGGTCGAAGGGCGTGACGAAGGTGCGGTTCAGCAGATCGACCACCTCGTGGGTCAGGTGGTCGCCTTCGTGCTCTCGCTCCTTGATCTCCCTGATCAGGTTCCCGTTTTCGGCGGGGAACCGGTCGAGGAGCTCGACGAGGAGGCGCGAGATCTCGACCGTGTTCCCGGACGCTCTCGTGTACAGATCGAAGAACTCGCGTTTCTGCGGAGTCAATCGCAGGCGCGGCATGAGTCCGCGGTCGTATATCAGGTGACGGCGCGAACTGCAGCATCCGGGCGAATTGCTACGTTCGGTCGAGTGGGGGCCGAACCAGCTCGGAGCGTGCAGCCGCGCTTCGCAAACGACGCCGAGCGCGAATACGCCCGCCTCCTCGATTTCTACGGGATTCCCTGGGAGTACGAGCCCCGGACCTTTGCGCTCGAGGAGGACGAGGACGGCCGCGTCCGGGAGGCCTTCACGCCGGACTTCTACCTTCCTGAGCAGGACCTCTTCGTCGAGCTGACGGTGATGAAGCAGGCCCTCGTGACACGAAAGAACCGCAAGTTGCGCAAACTCCGTGAGCGATACCCGGACATTCGGATCAAGCTCTTCTACCGGCGCGACATCGAGCGCCTGGCCCAGCGATTCAGGCTCGACCTCGCCCGCTAGCCGACAACCTCCGGGTCGGCGAGACGTACCTCTCCGCAGAGGAGATTCAAGCCCGCGTTACCGAGCTCGGACGCCAGGTCGCGGCCGACTACGCGGGGCTCGACCTGGTGCTGGTCGCGCCGCTGAAGGGAACGCTGTTCTTCCTTGCCGACCTTTCGCGCGCAATCTCGGCTCCGCACGAGCTCGATTTCGTCGAGCTCGCGGGTTACGGAGCCGTCGCGCCGGGCGGTCACGAGCGCGTACGACTGCTGAAGGACCTGAACTCCGCAGTCGAGGGCCGCCACGTGCTCGTGATCGAGGACGTCGTCGATACGGGACTCACGCTGAACTACCTCCGCAAGCTCCTCGAGCTTCGCCGGCCCGCCTCCCTCGCGATCGCGACGCTGCTCGACCGTCCGTACCGCCGCCTCGTCGACGATCTGCCTGTTCGCTACGTCGGCTTCGTCGTCCCCGACGAGTACTTCGTCGGGTACGGCTTCGATCTCGACGAGCGGCACCGCAACTTGCCGGAATTGCGCGTCGCCAAGTTTAGGCGCACCTAACTCTCGCTAGAATCGGTCTGTGAACGCGACGGCGCGCACGACGTACGACGCCGCCCGGATCCTGAGCGGCGAGCGCCGAACCGGGTTCCGGATCCTCCCCTTCCTGGGCCCCGCGTTCGTCGCCTGCGTCGCATACATCGACCCCGGCAACTTCGCGACGAACATCGCCGGCGGGTCGAAGTTCGGCTACACGCTGGTCTGGGTGATCGTCGCCGCGAACCTGATGGCGATGCTGATCCAGACCCTGTCGGCAAAGCTCGGGATCGCGACCGGACGCAACCTGCCCGAGGTCTGTCGCGAGGAGTTCTCGAGACGGACGTCCATCGCGCTCTGGATCCAGGCCGAGGTGATCGCGATGGCGACCGATCTCGCGGAATTCCTGGGCGCCGCGCTCGGCTTCCATCTCCTGCTGGGGATCGCTCTCTTTCCGGCAGCGTTGATCACCGGAGTCACGGCCTTCCTGATCCTGGGGCTCCAGCGCTTCGGCTTTCGCCCGTTCGAGGCCGTGATCGCGGCGATCGTCGCGATGATCGGCGTCTGCTACGTCGGCGAGCTCTTCTACGCGAAGCCCTCCGTCGGCACGGTCGCCGAGCATGCGTTCGTCCCTCACTTCGCCGGCAGCGAATCGGTCTTGCTCGCCGTCGGGATCCTGGGGGCGACCGTGATGCCGCACGTGATCTATCTCCATTCGGCCCTGCTCCAGGGCCGTGTGCTGCCGAAGTCGGAGGACCAGGCCCGGCGCCTGTACCGTTTTACCCGCGTCGACGTCGTGATCGCGATGTCACTTGCGGGGCTGATCAACGTCGCCATGCTCGTCGTCGCCGCGAGCACGTTCTACAAGAGCGGACTCGTCGACGTCGAGTCGCTCGAGAACGCCCATAAGACGCTCGCCGGGCTGCTCGGCGGCGCGTCGAGCACGCTGTTTGCCCTCGCGCTGCTCGGCTCGGGCCTGTCGAGCTCGACCGTGGGCACGTTGGCGGGCCAGGTCGTGATGCAGGGCTTCATCCGGCGGCGGATTCCGGTCACGCTTCGGCGCCTGGTGACGATGTTCCCCGCGCTGATCGTGATCGGGCTCGGGCTCGACCCGTCCCGGACGCTCGTGATCAGTCAGGTCGTGCTCTCCTTCGGGATTCCCTTCGCCCTCATTCCGCTCGTGATCTTCACCAGCAAGCGGTCGATCATGGGCCCGCTCGTCAATCATCGGGCGACGACGATCGTCGCCACCCTGATCGCGAGCTTGATCTCCGCGCTGAACGTCTTCCTGCTCTACCAGACGTTCACCTAGGACCAGCTCCGTCCCGGGACAGTCCCTCCGGCAGCGCCCGTAACCCAAATCTCGGCTGATACGTTTATGTCTTAGAACGCGTAAGCCGTGGGCGGGGGGTAAAACCTCGGGCTTGCGCGCATACGTCTCCCGACGGCACCGGCCGTCTCCCCCGGGGCGGCCGGTGTGTTTTAGGCATGGGGAAAACATGTTTCCCCATGAGCCCCCTTCTTCTTCGCGCTACAACGCAGGCGTGGCTACGGCTCCCGCCGGGCGAAGGCCGGCTCCGCCGGCAACCCCGTGCTCTCCCAATCTCCGACTACAGATAGCCGAGGGGGTCGACCGGCGTTCCGTTCACCCGGACCTCGAAATGCAGGTGCGGGCCGAAGCAGTGGCCTGTACAGCCGACGTAACCGATCACCTGTCCCTGGGTGACGCTCTGCCCGTTCGAGACCGCGATGCCCGACTGGTGGGCGTAACCGGTCGAGATGCCGCCGCCGTGGTCGATGAAGACGAGGTTGCCGTACCCGTCCATCCAGCCCGCGTAGATGACGCTTCCCGATGCTGCTGCGTGGATCGGCGTGCCGTACGGAACGCCGATGTCGATCCCCGTGTGCATCCGCCCCCAACGCATGCCGAAGGGGCTGGTCACGGGGCCGCTGACCGGCCAGATGAAACCACTTGCGGAAGGCGTCGAGTCCGATGCCGGCGGCCTATACGACGAGGCCGCCTGGGCCGCTTGGATCTGGGCACCGAGCGAAGCGCTGACCCGCTCGAGCGCCTGGGCCTCACCGACCGCCGCTCGCTCGCTCTCCTTGACCTTCCCGAGGCTGATTCGCTTGCTCGAGCGTGCCGCGACGAGCTCACGGCGGTTCGCGACGAGCTGATCGCGGATCGCGCGCACCTGCTCGGTCCGCGCCTGAACGGCGCGCGTCTCGGCGGCGACGACGGCGCGGAGCTTCCGCGTCCTCTCCCGCGCCGCGCGCGCCGCCGTCTTCGCCTGACCGACGCTGGTTGCGATCCGCTCGTCCTGAGCCCCGACCTCGTTCACGTAGTCGAGGCCGTCCAGGAGATCCGTGATGCTCGACGCCCCGACGATCACGTCGACCGAGTCGATGTCGCCCTGCTCGTACACCTCGACCAGACGCGCGTTCAGCCGAGCGAGCGCGAGCCCGTATTGGCGACGGAGGTAGACGTAGCGGCTCGTCTCGATCCGGAAGAGCGCCGTCAACCCGTCGAGCTTGCGACGGTGCAGAGCAAGATCGTCTTCGAGCGTCGCAAGGCGCGCCGAGACGTCGCCCACCCGCCCTTCGAGGCTGTGGATTCGAGAGCTGACGCCGTCGATCTCGGCTGAGAGCTCGGATGCCCGCTGCTCGGTCTGGGCGATCTTCGCGTGGAGCGTCGACAGCCGCGCATCGACTGAGTGCTTGCGGCTGTAGACGTCCCCCGCAGCGGGCGCGGCCAGAAGCAACGCGCCGAGCACTGCGAGACCGAATCGGCTCATCGGAAGGACGTTCGCGGGGCCGGAGTCCGTCCCTGCCCGGACGGCATTACCGGGCCTGCGGCGGCGGCTCAGGTTCGGGAGGCGAGGGCTCGGGCATCGGGTCGGGCGTGGGCGACGGGACCGGCGGCTCCGAGGGAACCGGCGAGGGCTCCGGGACGGTCACCGGCTGCGGGGGCTCCGACGGCACGGGCATCGGCTCCGGAACCTCGGGCGGCTCGACCACCGCCGTCGGCTGTGCTCGGAGTTGTGCGCGTTGAAGTCGTTCCTTCGCCTCGGCTGCCACCGTCGTCATCTGCGTCTCCTTCTCGGCGAGCGCCCGGTCGAGCTCGCTCATCCGGTTGCGCGCCTCTACGACGTCGTCTTCGGCGCCACCGTACACCGCTTCGCCGAGCGCCCGCGCAGACTCCGCTCTGCGTCCCGCGAGGTCCGCCACCTCGTGGCGGAGCCGAAGCAGCTCCGCCCGCGCCCGCGAGTGCACGCTTACCGCCTCGACGGCGAACCCCGCCCGGTCGCGAGCTCGCTCGAACGCCCGGCCGGTTACGCGCGCCGCCGGCGTCTCTGCAAGGCGTCGGGCCGATGCGGCGACTAGCGCTGAGAAGAGGACGGCGGCGACGAGCAGCAGCGCGCCGGCGATGACGCTACCCGCGACGAGGAAGACGATCCCGAGGACGAGGGACGCAGCCGCGAGCGCGAACAGGGCGAGCGGCGGAGCGATCCCGAAATAGCGGGGAGTTGCGGCAACCATGTGCACCGGAACCTGCCCCGTTTCCTCCGGCGGCACTTGCTCGACGGCGGTGACGTCGTCGGGAGCGGCCGCGAGGCGAACCCCGCATTCCGGACAGAAATGGGCGCCGTCCGGGACGGGCGCAGCGCAGTTCGGGCAGCTAGCGGCGGACATGCACCTTTGGTTCTGACTCGCGGGGGCGCCCATCGAGCGCCCGCAGAGCTTCGGCGGCCCGCCTCCGGAGGGGCCCGACGAGCTCGCGGTAGTCCTCGTCCGAGACCTTGCCCGTCCGGTGGTCGAACTCGAGCTCTTTCAAGGCCGCGAGAGCACGGTCACGTTCTTCGGCGAGCTCGAGGCGCCTGCGCTCGCGGGCGTCGGGCTCGCCCAGCCGGTCTTCCGCCGGCGAGAGCCCCGGATGCCGCAGGAACGGCAGCGCGACGACGATGACGCAGGCGATCGCGAGAAGGACGCCGACCCAGAGCCAAACGCTCACACGGCGAATGCTAGACGGGGCTTGGACCCTGCTTCGTCTAGGCCTCGGGTGCTGCGGCGGTGCGCCGCGCCGGCACCCGGTAACCGTGCTCCTCGCAGAGCGTGCCGGGCGAGTCCTCGGTGAGCGCGTCGCAATATCCCTTGCCGTACGCGGCACGCATGAACGCCGCAACCACCTCGATGTTCCACTCCTCGATCTCTCCGGCTTCACGCCAGAGATCGGCAAGGCGAAGGTCGATGTCGAGCTCCAGCAGATCGATGCGGGTCGGGCGCTTCGGCATGGGAAGAAGCGTAGAACCGGTGTCGGACGACACCTGGAGCGCCGCGAGATACTGCAGGCACATGTCCGATGCCGATTAGCGTTAGACCGTGAGCGAGCTCCACTTCGGTCCGGCGCGCGTCCCTACGCGCGAGAGTCCCGAGGCCGCAATTGCGATCTTGGTCGACCGCGGCTACTCGGCGTGCGAGATCGACTTCGAGGGCAAGTTCTGGATGGACTACGACTGGGCTGACCGGTTCGGCGCCCTCGCGCGCGAGAACGGGATCGTGCTCTCCGTGCACGCACCGATCGCCGGCTTCATGGGCCATGTCGAGCGGGACAAGAAACAGCGGATGGCGGTCGGCATGCTCGATCACTCGGCCGGCATCGCGAAGACGGCCGGCGCCGAGCTTGTCGTCTTCCACCCGGGCTTCCTTCTCGGACGCGAGCGCGACGTCGCGATCACCTCCGTCTGCGAGCAGCTCGGCGAGCTACGAGAGCGACTGGAGGGCAAGGATCGAGCCGTCCCCTTCGGTGTGGAAGTCATGGGTCGGGTACGGGAGCTCGGCACCTTGGACGACGTCCTCGCCATCTCGGGCCGCTGCGGGTGGGTGCGTCCGGTAGTGGATTTCGCGCACATGCACGCGACGAGCGACGGCGCCTTCACGGAGCCCGAGATGTTCACGGCGGCGCTCGAAGGCGCGGACGCCGTGCTCGAACCGGGCGCGCCGTTTCACATCCACATCTCCGACATCGCCTACGCGAACCGCAACGAGACGAAGCACCTGCGCTACGGCGAGGGGACGCTTCGCGCCGAGCCGCTGGGCGAGGCGTTGACGCGTTTCGAGCGACCGGCGACGGTGATCAGCGAGTCGCCGGACGAGGAGTCGCACCAGGCGATCCGCGCAGCGATTCTGGCCGGTCTCGCGAGCCCGGCCTAAGAGCTGCTAGGAACTTCGCCCGGCGGCCGCCATCGCGTCCTCGAGCCGCCGCTCGTAGGCGTCCGCCTCGTCCTCCCGGCCGCTGTCCCTCAGCAGCTCGACCAGGTAACGGAGCGAATCCGACCCGAAGACGCGGTACTCCGTCTGGTCGATGATGTCCACCGCTTCCCGGAGCAGTTTCTCCGCCTCGGCGAACCGCCCCTGCTCGCTCCGGACGCGGGCGAGCGTATACCGGGTCGACGCCTGCGAGCTCATGTCCTGCGGGCCGACAGTGTCGAGTGCCTCCTCGGCGTACCGCTCGGCCTCGTCGACCTTGCCCGTCGCGAGGAGGACCTCGGCGAGCCGCCGCTGCGCCTCGCAGAGAGTGCCGCGGTCCTCGAGCGGTGCCAGCGTCCGGATCGACTCCCGGCTCAGGCGCTCGGCACGTTCGAGGTCCTCCTGGTTCCACGCAACGACGGCCAGCCTGTAGAGCACGCGGCCCAACAACGAGGCGACGCCGATCTCCTCGTACAACGCGCGGGCTTCCTCGAGCTTTCGCTGAGCCTCGTCGAAGTCGTCGCGGTAGATCGCCAAGTCGCCCGCCGAGGCGAGTGCGTTCCCGCGCGCGACGATCGAGCCGCTTTCCTCCGCCAGCTCGAGCGCACGAGCGACGAGCGGCGCGGCGAGGTCGTATTCCTTCCGAGCGGTGTGCGCCCCCGCGAGGTCGATCGCAGCGCGGCTCTCGAGATCCGGGCGCCCGGCTTCCTGGGCCAGTGCCAGCTGGTCGCGCGCGTACCCCTCGGAATCGGTGAGCCGTCCGCGCCACCACGCGGCGGTGTTGAGCACGTGGAGCGCGTCGAAGCGCGGCTCGTAGTCGTTTGCGTCGGCCACATCGAGAACGAGCGCAGCAAGCCGCACGGCCTCGTCCACGTCGGCGCCGCGGGTGAGAGTGACCTCGGCCAGTGCCGCGAGGGCGCGGGCCTGGCACCAGCGATCGCCCTCCTCGGCGGCCTCGGCTCGGACGCGCTCCATCTCCTTCGAGACGGCGGGCAGGTCGCCGAGCCTCCAGGCCGCCTTGGCGGCCTCGTAGCGGCGCTCGAGCGTCGGCTCGAGCTCCAGCGCGCGGAGCAGCTGCTTTCGCGCCGAACGGTTCGCCTCTCGCGCCAGCGACCGCCGTCCCGCGGTCTCGAGCGCCTCGGCAGCCTCGCGGGCAAGCTCGGGCGGCGCGCCGCCGTCGAGCTCCGCAAGCAGCGCGGCCGCGTGGTCGAGGTGGTACGCGCGGATCTCGAGCAGCTCCTCGCCCGCTCGCTCGCGGAGCCAGGCGGCGAAGCGCGCGTGGAGATCGGCGCGCGCCGACTTGGACAGACCGCCATAGGCGACCTCGCGGATCAGGACGTGCTTGAAGCGGTACGCGGTTTCCCCCGAAATCGTCGAGCGGCTCTCCGGCACCAAGAACTCACGGAGGAGCAGGGTCTCGAGGACGGGCTCGAGCTCCTCGACCTCGGGGGTGAGGTCGGCAATCGCGCCGCCCCAGAAGGTCCGCCCGATCACCGAGGCACGCTGGAGCACGGCCTTCTCGTCCGGCGGCAGCCGGTCGATGCGGGCGGCGATCAGCGCCTGCAGAGTGTCGGGAATGCGCGAGGCGAACTCGGACAGCGGCCGCCCCTCGCACTCGGCGAGCATCCGCATCGTCTCCTCGACGAACAGTGGGTTGCCCTCGGTCTTGTCGAGCAACGCCGATCGAGCATCGGCTTCGATCCCACCCTTGGACGCGAGGGCGTCGACGAGTTCCTCGCTCTCCTTGCGCCCGAGCGGCTCCAGCTCGATCGCCGTCGCACGCAGGCGGCCCCCGCCCCAGCCGGGGCGAACGTCGAGCAGCTCCGCGCGGGCGAGCCCGAGGATCAGCAGCGGGGCGTCCCGTACCCACTCGGCGAGATGCTCGATCAGGTCGAGGAGGGCGTCCTCGGCCCAGTGAATGTCTTCGAACGCGAGCACGAGCGGCTGATCCTGCGCCATCCGCTCGACCCACTCGCGCGCGGCCCACGCGATCTCCTGCTGGCTCCGCTCACCCTTGACGGCTTCGAGCACGCCCGACGCCAGTCCGAGCAGGTCCGCGATCGCCTCGTTCTCGCAGGACTCGCGCAGCTTCTCGACAGCGACGTCGAGCGGGTCGTCGTCCGTGATGCCGGCGGCCGCCTTGACCATCTCTGCCAGCGGCCAATATGTGACGCTCTCCCCGTATGGAAGCGAGCGGCCGACGAGGACCGTCGCCCCCTCGAGGCCATCGACGAACTCGCGCGCGAGCCGGCTCTTGCCGACTCCCGGATCGCCGTAGATCGTGAACAGGTGGGCACGGCGGTTGCGGACGGCGCGCTCGTACGTGTTCTGAAGCAGCTCGAGCTCGCTCTCCCGGCCGACCAGCGGCGCGGCGAGCCTCCGCGGGATGACCTCATCGAGGACGCCCTTGGCCCGCCACGTCCAGATTCGGTCCCCGAAGCCTTTGACGTCGAGCGGCCCGACGTCTTCGGTCTGCACGCGGTCGCTCGTCAGGCGGTACGCGTGCGGACCGATCAGGACCTCCCCGGCGCCGGCGGCCTGCTGAAGGCGGGCGGCGAGGGTGACAGCCTCGCCTGTGGCGAACGTCGAGTCGCTCTCGTCCACGACGACCTCGCCGGACTCGACGCCGACACGCGCCTCGAGCCCGAGCTCGCCGACCGACTCGAGCATCGCCAGCGCCGCGCGGATCGCGCGCTCAGCATCGTCCTCGTGCGCCTGTGGCACGCCGAAGGCGGCGAGCACGGCGTCGCCGGCGAACTTCTCGACGATCCCACCGTGCGTGGTCACGCAGTGGGAGACGCGCTCGAAGAACTGCGTGACGCGGCGGCGCGCGACCTCGGGGTCGGCACCCGCGACCAGGGATGTCGAATCGACGAGATCGACAAAAAGAACGGTTGCCAGCTTTCGTTCCACGACCTAAGTCTATGAACGACTGCGGCGGCCTGAAAAATCCCCGGAAACCTGGGTTTCAAGCCAAAAACCGCGGCGCGGACGCGCCCCGTTAGCATCCGCGCCGTGCTCGACTCGAAGGTCTTCAAGGCATACGACGTGCGCGGGATCTATCCGGCCGAGCTCGACGAGGAAGGCGCGTACGCGATCGGGAGGGCGTACGTCGAGCAGTTCGAGCCCCGGAAGATCGCCGTCGGGCACGACATGCGGGTCTCGAGCCCCTCGATGGCCAAGGCGGTGACCGAAGGCGCTGCCGACGGCGGCGCGGACGTCCTCGAACTGGGGCTCGTGGGGACCGAGATGGTTTATTTCGCGGTCGGCGACCTCGGGCTCGACGGGGGCGTCGCGGTCACGGCGTCGCACAATCCAAAGGAGTACTCGGGCATGAAGATCGTCCGCGCCGGCGCCTTGCCCGTCGGCGGCGACTCGGGGCTGCTCGACATCCGCGACCGGGCCTTGACGATTTCCGGCAGGTCTCGGGGTCAGACCCAGGGACACGTCGGGCAGTACGACGTCTGGCCGGCCTACGTCGACCGAGTCCTCTCGTTCGTCGACGTCGACGCGATCAAGCCGCTACGAGTCGTGATCGACGCCGCCAACGGCATGGCCGGCGCCATGCTGCCGCCTGTTCTCGAGCGCCTGCCGATCGACGCGGTGCGCTTCTTCTTCGAGCCGGACGGGACGTTCCCGAACCACGAGCCGAACCCGCTGCTGCCGGAGAACCGTGAGTTCATCGTCTCGAAGACGGTCGAGGAACGTGCCGATTTCGGTGTTGCCTTTGACGGGGACGCCGACCGCTGTTTCTTCGTCGACGACACAGGCGACTTCGTCCCGGGCGACTTCGTGACCGCGCTCCTCGCCGCCTCCGTGCTCGAGAAGGAGCCGGGCGCGAAGATCATCTACGACCTCAGGGCGAGCTGGGCTGTGCCGGAGACGGTCGAGCGGGCCGGCGGTACGCCGCTCGTCAACCGAGTCGGCCACGCCTTCATCAAGCACCGCATGCGTCAGGAAGGTGCGGCGTTCGGCGGCGAGGTCTCGGGCCACTACTACTTTCGCGCGTTCTCGCAGGCCGACTCCGGCGTTGTCCCGTTCCTGCTCATGCTTGAGCTCGTCTCGAAGCAAGGACGGAAGCTGTCGGAAATCCTCACCGACTACCGGAGCCGTTACTTCCTGACGGGCGAGCTCAATACGCCGGTCGACGACGTGCCGGCGAAGCTCGGCGAGCTCAAGGAACGCTTCGGGAGCCAGGGCGAGGTGAGCGAGCTCGACGGCCTCTCGGTGGAGGCCGACGACTGGCACATGAACGTTCGTCCGTCGAACACGGAGCCGCTGCTGCGGCTGAACCTCGAGGCGCGCAACCCGGAGCTGATGGAGCGAAAGCGCGACGAGGTGCTCGCCGTGATTCGATCGTGACGATCGAGCTCGGTCACGCCACCGATCGCAAGCCGCCGTTCAAGTACGCCGCATTCACGCGGGTGGGCTTCTCGGACACCGACGCGCAGGGGATCGTCTACTACGGCCGCTATCTCCCCTACTTCGACCTCGCGCGGGTCGAGTACCACCGGCACCTCGACCTGCTCGACGAGGCGATGCGCGAGGAGCAGTTCGTCATGCGGGCCTCGTCGGTCGAGTACTTCGCCCCTGCGCAGTTCGACGACCTGATCGAGATCTTCATCAGGCTCAGCACGATCGGCCGCACGAGTGCGACCTACGAGTGCGCGGCCTACCGCGTCGAGGACGACGTGCTGATGGTCACGGCGAAGCAGACGCTCGTCCTGGTCGATCTCGCGGAGCGCCGCGCACGTCAGATCCCGGACTGGTACCGCGAGGCGATTCGCGCCTTCGAGGCCGGCGACTGCGAGATCGCGCCCGTGTGAGCGACGGTGCGGTCGATTCTCGCGGCGCGCTCGGGGCGGTCGAGCGCGTCCTCAACCGCGGCGGCGACTCGCAGGACGTGCTCCGATCGGTCCTGGAGGTGCTCCACGCCCGCCGCGTCGAGTCCGGGCGGGTGCGGTACCTGAAAGACGGTGGCCTAACCGGCGGGATCTCGGTCGGCGGCGGACCTTGGTGGATCGTGACGCCGGTCGTTTCCGGGGCGTCGAGGTCGGCGCGCTCGAGCTCGCGGTCGATGATCTCGCCTTCGCCGAGCGCGTGGCGACGCTGATCTCCGCCCACGTCTCCGCAGCCTCGCCGTCGCCCGCTCGTGATGGGCAGGCTGACGTGCCGCCGTGATCCTGCGCGCCGGGCGCCCGCTCACCGTCCTCGAAGTGGGCGGGCGCCACAGCTCTTGCGCTGACCCTCTCCCCACTCTCGTTGTAGTCGGAACCGGCCCGGGCTGCCATCCCTCGTTCCAGGTACCCCGCACATTCGAGGGACGATCCCTTGATCGGGTGATTCGCCTCCCGACGCAGAATCGTCGCATTTCCGCTGCAAACACGACACGTTTTTCTCGTTAGGATCGGCGGTGGGTGGTGGGTTGGGGTGCCCCGAACGGGGATGCCCCTCGCGGAGCGGCCTCCCTCGTTCGAGCGGGGACCCTCGCGACGCGAGGTGAGGTTGCCCTCTACGAGGGCGTGACGCGGTAGGCGTCGAAGACCGCGTCGACGTTTCGGAGCGCGGTCAGGAGCCCGCGCAACGCCTTGAGGTCGCCGACCTCGGCGACGTACCAGTTCTTCGCGAGCTGATCCTCGACATGGCCGCCGTACTCGACGATGTTGGCGCCGTGCTCGGCGAACGTGCGGGCGACGTCCTCGAGCAAGCGCGGCCGGTCCCACGAATCGACCGCGATCTGAACGCGGAAGCTCGCCGCCGCGGCGCCGTCCCAATCGACGGGAGTGAATCGCTCCGGGTTGCGGCGCAATGCCTTCACGTTCGAGCAGTCGGCCCGGTGGATCGTGATCCCCCTGCCCATCGAGATGTATCCGACGATCTCGTCGCCCGGGACGGGTGTGCAGCACTTGGCCAGGCGGACGAGCACGTCGTCGACGCCTCGCACCTTGATCCCGAGATCGTCGCCGGCGATCGCGCGGCCGGCCTTCGGCGCCTTGAGCGGAACAGCGTCCTCCTGCGCAACCTCCTCCGTCTTCAGCCGGTTCAGGACTTTGTTGACGATCTGCCGCGCCGGCACCTTTCCGGAGCCGAGGGCGACGTAGAAATCCTCGGCCTTCCGGAAGCCGGTTTCGCGAATCACCTGCGCAAGCACCGCCGAGCCCGCGAGCTTCCGGTAAGGAAGGTTCTGCTTCTTCAGCGCTTGCTCGAGGACCTCGCGGCCCTTCCGCTCGGTCTCCTCGCGCGTCTCGCGCGAGAACCACTGCCGGATCTTGTTGCGGGCGCGAGACGAGGCGGCCAGGGACAGCCAGTCCCTAGAGGGCCCTCGACCGGTCTTCGTCGTCAGGATCTCGACGACGTCGCCGCTCTTCAGCCGGTAGTGGAGTGGGACGATCCGGCCGTTGATCTTTGCGCCGACGGTTCGGTGTCCAAGGTCGGTGTGCACGGCGTACGCGAAGTCGATCGGTGTCGACTCCGCAGGAAGGCTCTTCACCTCGCCCTGGGGCGTGAAGACGTACACCTCCTCGTCGAAGAGGTCGGTGCGGAA
>DASQWX010000099.1:0-8226 GCA_035640035.1 Gaiellaceae bacterium | reverse complement strand
GTACGGCTCGAGCCCGTGCCGGCCGCCCTCGCGACCGAAGCCCGATTCCTTGTAGCCGCCGAAGGGCGACGCCGGATCGAACCGGTTATAGGTGTTCGCCCAGATCACCCCCGCGTCGAGCCGTTGCGCCATCCAGAGGATCCGCGAGCCCTTCTCGGTCCAGACACCTGCGGACAGTCCGTAGGGCGTGTTGTTCGCCTTCTCGACCGCCTCGTCCGGGGTCCGGAACGTCAGCACGGACAGGACCGGCCCGAAGATCTCTTCCTGCGCAATCCGGTAGCTCTGCGCGACGTTCGTGAAGACCGTCGGCGCGAACCAGTAGCCCTTCTCGGGGAGCCGGCACGGCGGCTGGTAGATCTCGGCGCCTTCCTCCTTGCCCGCGGCGACGAGCTCTTCGATCTTCTCGAGCTGCTGGCGCGAGTTGATGGCGCCGACGTCCGTGTTCTTGTCGAGCGGGTCACCGACCCGCAACGTCGTCAGGCGGCGCTTGAGCTTGTCGATCAGCGGCTCGTAGATCGATTCCTGGACGAGGAGGCGCGAGCCCGCGCAGCAGACATGGCCCTGGTTGAAGTAGATCCCGTTGACGATCCCCTCGACCGCCTGGTCGAGCGCGCAGTCGTCGAAGATGATGTTCGCGGCCTTGCCGCCCAGCTCGAGCGTCAGCTTCTTCCCGGTTCCCGCGAGCTCGCGCTGGATCGCCTTGCCAACCTCGGTCGAGCCGGTGAAGGCGATCTTGTCCACGTCCGACTTGACGAGCGCCGCGCCGGTGGCGCCATCGCCGGTGACGATGTTGACGACGCCCGGCGGGAGCTCAGCCTGCCGGAGGACGTCGCAGAAGAGCAGCGCCGAGAGCGGCGTCGTCTCCGCCGGTTTCAGCACCACCGTGTTCCCCGCCGCAAGCGCCGGCGCGATCTTCCACGCGAGCATCAGCAGCGGGAAGTTCCAGGGGATGATCTGGCCGGCAACACCGAGCGGCCTCGGTCGCCGGTGCGGGAACGCGTATTCGAGCTTGTCCGCCCAGCCGGCGTAGTAGAAGAAGTGCGCCGCCGAAAGCGGGAGATCGACGTCGCGCGATTCGCGGATCGGCTTGCCGCCGTTCAGCGACTCGAGCACGGCGAACTCGCGCGAGCGCTCCTGCAGGATGCGCGCGATCCGGAACAGGTACTTGGCGCGCTCGGCCGGACTTGCCGCCGACCAGCCGTTCTCGAACGCGTCCCGCGCCGTCGCGACGGCGAGCGCCACGTCCTCCGTGCCGGCCTGCGGAATCTCGGCGAGGGCCTCTTCGCTCGAGGGATCGACGGTCGCGTAGTGCTCGCCGGAGCGAGGGTCGACGAACTCGCCACCGATGAAGAGCCCGTAGCGCTCCTCGAGCTTGACGATCTCCCGCGACTCCGGCGCGGTCGCGTACTCCCACGCGGAGGGGATCGGCGTCCGGTCGCCGCGCTGCTCGAGCTCGCTCATCAGTCGATCGTGACGCTCATCAGTCGATCGTGAAGTACTCGGGGCTCTGGTAGCGCCCAGTCTTCTCCTTGCGGATCTGCATCAGGACGTCGTTCAGGAGCGAGGAGGCGCCGAAGCGGAACAGATCCGGCGTCAGCCAGTCGAGGCCGAGCGTCTCGTGGACGAGCACGAGCGTCTGCACCGCCTGCTTCGCGTTCCGGATCCCGCCGGCCGGTTTCACCCCGACCCGGCGCCCGGTCTCCTCGAAGACATCGCGGATCGCCTCGAGCATGACAAGCGTGACCGGCAGCGTCGCGGAGGTCGAGAGCTTGCCGGTCGACGTCTTGATGAAGTCGGCGCCGGCAGCGATGGCGAGCAGCGATGCACGCCGTACGTTGTCGTAGGTGCCGAGCTCGCCGGTCTCCAGGATCACCTTCAGGTGCTTGTCGCCGACCGCCTCCTTGACCTGGACGATCTCGTCATAGACCTTCGCGTAGCGGCCGGCGAGGAAGGCGCCGCGGTCGATCACCATGTCAACCTCGTCGGCGCCGAGCTCGACGACACGGCGCGCCTCCACGACTTTCAGGTCGGTGGGCGACTGGCCGGACGGGAAGGCGGTCGCAACCGAGGCGACCTTGACGCCGCTCTCCCCCACGCGCTCGCGCGCCGTCTGGACCAGGTTCGGGTACACGCAGACCGCGGCAACCGACGGAATGCCGGCATCAGCCGGGTCGGGGCGGATCGCCTTCGACGCGAGCGCGGCGACCTTCCCGGGCGTGTCGGCACCTTCGAGGGTCGTCAGGTCCATCATCCGAACGGCGAGATCGAGCGCGAACAGCTTCGCCTCACGCTTGATCGAGCGGCGCGAGAGGTCGGTGGCCCGGGCTTCGACGGCGACCTGGTCAACCGAGCCGATACGGGGCAATCTCGGCTCGAGCGGAAGCTCGAACCCCGTCGGAAGGGCGGGCGCCTGCGCCATGCGGTGAGTGTAGCCCCCGCACGGCGGGCAAACCGATCGCCGTGGAGGAGATTCGCGTCTCGGCTGGGGCGAGCTCCAGGAGCAGCTGTTCGCCGATTCATGGCAGCCCGAGCTTCGGCGTTTCCGCTCCGATTTCGCCTACCGAGGACGAAACGACGCGGCCGAGCATCTCGGCACGAGCTTGCTTCGGCTCGGCGGCGAGCCCGCGGCGGTCGAGGCCATCTGCTCCGGAACTTCCGCAAGTACGCCCAGCGCGAGGCGGTTCCGTTCGACTCGGTCTGGAACTGGCTGGCCCTGGCGCAGCACCACGGGCTCCCGACCCGGCTGCTCGACTGGACGTACTCGCCGTACGTCGCGCTCCACTTCGCGATGGCGCGCCGTCTCCTGATCCCGGCGGAGCTGAAATCTGAGGTGCGCGACAAGCTCGACCAGGCGAACGTCACGGCGCGAGTGCTGTTCCCTGGGCTCGAAGGCCTCTCGCGGTGGTTGGCCCGGTACTACGCGCCGCGCGCCGACCGTTAGGCGCCTAGCAGCGCCCTGACGATGCCGTCCATGTCGTCCACGACGACGTCGGCGGCGGCGAGCTCGTCGGGATCCGTGCGTGTGGAGCGGACGGCGATCGATCGGAGGCCCGATGCCTTCGCAGTCGCGACGTCTTCCCGCGTGTCGCCGATCTCGACGGTAGCCGCCGCCGGCCAATTGCCGGCGCGAGCTCGGGCGAGCGCCAGCAGGGTCGTGCGGTCCTCCGCCTCGCAGCCGTACGCGCCGGTGCCGGGACGGAAGAACGACGACAGTGCGAGCCGCTCGAGCCGCGCCCGCGCGATCGGCTCCGGGTTGCCGGTGACGAGGGCCAGGTGCAGGCCTGCGTCCCGAAGCCGCGCGAGTCCGACCGCGGCGCCCGGCCGAGTCGCCCACTCGCTCGTGTCGGTCTCGGCCAACAGGGCGAGATAGCGGTCGGCATAGCTTGCACACCACCGGTCGAGGCCCTCGTCGATCGCCGCGTCCGTCACGCCGGCCGCACGAAGGACATTTCGGGCGATGCGTTTCGCAGTCAGGCCGCGGTGCTCGATATTCGCGGGCGCCTGCGGATCGACTGCGGAGCCGAAGTTCTCCTCGAGCGTCTCGACGAGGGCGTGTCCGCTCAGTGGGTCGTGCGTGAGGAAGAGCGTCCCGTCCAGATCGAAAAGCGCAAGCGTCGGCGTCAAATGCCGAGCCGCTCCAGCATCGCCGCGTCGCTGCGCCACCTCGGGCGTGTCTTGACCTGAAGCTCGAGGAAGACCTTCCGATCGAGCAGCAGCTCGATCTCCGGGCGTGCCCGGGTGCCGATCTGCTTGATCACGGAGCCGCCGCGACCGACCACGATCTGCTTCTGCGACTCCGTCTCGACGAAAACGGTGGCGTGGACGACCTTGTCGCCGAGCTCGTCGACCTCGACCGAGATCGCGTGCGGGACCTCGTCGCGCGTCACCTGGAGGGCCTTCTCGCGGATCAGCTCCGCGACCTGGAGCTCGGGGGCGAGGTCGGTGCGCTGATCGGCCGGGTAGTACTGCGGCCCTTCCGGCAGCAGGCCGACCAGCTCGTCGCGAAGCTCGCCGACGCCGTCACCGGTGATCGCGCTGACCGGATGGAGCGCGTGGAACTCGCCCAGCCCGGCGGCCGTCTGCATCTGCGTCGCAATGTGGCCCGGCTTGAGCCGATCGACCTTGTTCAGCGCGATCACAACCGGCGCTCCGAGCGAGAAGACGCGCTCGGCGATGAACCGGTCGCCCGCACCGATCCGCTCGCGCGCGGAGAGCACGAACAGGACCGCGTCGACGTCTTCGAACGACTGGTCGACGGTCCGCTGCATCCGTTCGGTCAACGGGTCGCGGGGTCGCTGGAAGCCCGGCAGGTCGGCGAGCGCGAGCTGGTAGTCGTCGCCGTTGGCGATCCCGAAGATCCGCTGCCGCGTCGTCTGGGGCTTGTCCGAGACGATCGCCACCTTCCCCCCGCAAAGCGCGTTCACGAGCGTCGACTTCCCGACGTTCGGCCGCCCCGCGACCGCGACGAACCCGCTCTTCACGCGCCGCGTGCTCCGAAGCCGCCCCCACCCCCACCCATCAGGGTGGGGTCGACTGCCCGCCTCCCTCGCGGCCGACGATACCCGCGGACCGCGCGCCTGGGTGTGCCGCGCATGTGTCGGACTGTCGCGGCAGCGTGACGATTCGTCACGCCGGCAGGTCCCACGTCTCGGGCAACAGCTCACCCGGGGTGAACGTCGCCACCGCCCCGTCGGCCCTGCGGAAGATGACCTGCTCGAAACCGAACTCGTGCAGCCACTGGCGGCAGCCGCCGCAGGGCGATGCGGTGATCGCAATCTCGACCAGGTCGCCCGGCCGGCAGCCTGCGGCGACGGCGCACGCAATCGCCGTCCGCTCGGCGCAGATTCCCAGCGGATACGCCGCGTTCTCGACGTTGACGCCTTCGAAGATCCTCCCGTCGCGGGTGCTGACGGCGGCGCCGACGAGGTAGTTCGAGTATGGGGCGTAGGCCCTCGCCGCGGCGGCCTCCGCCCTCGCGAGCAGCTCGTCGCTCACTAGAAGAGCTGGAAGACCGCGAGGGTGACGAGCGCGCCGAGGACGCCGCCATAGACGACCTCGACCGTCGAGTGGACGCCGGCTTCGATCCGCGTCTGGGCGACGAGGAAGGCCATCAGCAACGCGATCGACGAGATCAGGAAGCGATGCTCCGGCCCGACCACGTACGTCGCCGCCATCCAGCCGGCGAAGGCGATCGCGGCGTGGCCCGACGGCAGACCGCCGCGGAGCGGCGCGCCGCGGCCGGTGTAGGCCTTGGTCGCGATCACGATCATGATCGTCAGGACGAGCGCGATCAGGGTCAGGTTCGCGGGCGCGTCGCGAAGCTGATCGAGCAAGCGCGAGCTTCGGTCCGAGATCTCACCGGCGAAGACGAGGTAGCCGATCGCGACCGCGTTGACCGTGGCGATCAGGACCGCCCCGGCCGCGACGTCCTTCGCTAGCTTCGCCAGCGGGTCGAAGGACGTCGTCGCGACGTCGATGGCCTGTTCGAGCGCGGAGTTGATCATCTCGGTGATGAAGACAAAGGCGATCGCGAGCAGGAGCGCGATCAGCTCGAGCTTCGAGACGCCGACCCAGACAGCGGCCACCAGCACGACGATCGCGACCGCAAAATGGACGCGCATGTTCCGCTGCGTCCGCAGCACGTGGATGATCCCCTCGAACGCGAAGTTGAAGCTCTCGAGGATCGACGGGGCGCGCCGCATCGGCATGCTCAGCCGCTCCTGCTGACCCGTTCCGTCGCCGTTTCGACGGAGCCGGACGCGCGGCATCGTCAGGCGCGCCATGCCTTCTCCTTCTGCTCCATCTCCGCACCGTGGTCGTACCCGAGCAGATGGAGGAGGCCGTGCACGAGCGGCTGCCGCCAGCCGTCACCGACGACCTGGGGGCAGATCACCGTGTCCCCGAGCTGGCGTGGAACTCCCTCGGGAAGCGGCGAAGTTCCGTCGATCGGAAACGACAGCACGTCGGTCGGCTCGTCGATCCCGAGATGGTCGCGCTTCAGCGTGCTCATCTCCTCGGGGTCCACGAACGCCAATCCGAGCTCTCCCTCGTCGACCCCTTCGGCCTCGAGCACGCGGCGGGCGAGTGCGATCGCGCCCTCCACGTCCACCTCGACGCCGCTGCGATTCGAGACTTCGACCGCGATCACGCTCCCTATCTGCTCCGCTCGGTCCCGGTCTCCTCCGCGTGCAACCGGTACGCCTCGACGATGCGCTGGACGAGCTTGTGCCTGACCACGTCTTCGTGGCCGAAGCGGACGAAGGCGACCCCGTCGAGCGCGCCGAGGATGTCCTGCACCTGGATGAGCCCCGACGCCTGGTCCCGTGGGAGGTCGACCTGCGTGATGTCGCCGGTGACGACAACCTTGGAGCCGAACCCGAGGCGCGTCAGGAACATCTGCATCTGCTCGGGGCTGGTGTTCTGAGCCTCGTCGAGGATGATGAACGAGTCGTTGAGCGTTCGACCCCGCATGAAAGCGAGCGGCGCGACCTCGATCACGCCTTTCTCCATGTGGGCGGTCAGGCGGTCGGGCTCGAGCATGTCATAGAGGGCATCGAACAGCGGGCGCAGGTACGGATCGACCTTCTCCAGGAGCGTCCCCGGCAAGAAGCCGAGCCGCTCCCCGGCCTCGACCGCTGGGCGCGTGAGGATGATCCGGCCGACTTCACGATTGGAGAGCGCGGCGACCGCGAGGGCCATGGCGAGATACGTCTTCCCCGTTCCGGCCGGGCCGATTCCGAACGTGACGGTGTGCTGGCGGATCGCGTCCACGTAGCGCTTCTGCGTGACGGTCTTCGGCGCGATCTTCTTGCCGCGGTGGCGCCAGACCACGTCGTCGAAAACCTCGCGGATGTCCTCCGTCTGCTCGAGCGCGGCGAGCACGGCGTCGACGGTCGTCGGGCTGATGTCGTGGCCGCCCTCCACGAGCTCGGCGAGCTCGTCCACGACCGCGCGAGCCTGCTCGACGTGGGGCTCGTCACCCTCGATCGTCAGCCGGTTGCCGCGCAGCAGGATCGTGCAGCGAAGCCGGTCGCGGAGCGCGCCGAGAATGCCGTCGCCGATCGTGGCCAGCTCGGCCGCGACCTCGTTCGAGACGGAGAAGACCTCCTGCACCGGGCCTCAGTGTAGGGACCGCGCTGGCGTTTCGGCCCCGCGCCGCCCAGGCTGCCCGGATCGTCGGCGGGCCCCCGCGCGACGCCCGGCCTCGGTCTCCGGCCGGGGCAAAAGTCGCGCATTCGGCCCACCCCGGTCGCACCCAGGCGCGCTTTTTCGCGCTAGCGTCGACCGCGTGGGATGCGGGCGAAGCCCCACCCAAGGGGTGGGGGGTCGCACGCGCGCGTCAACCAGTTATGGCACCCCCTGTGTTCCGCCGCTTCGCGAGGCGGACGCCGCTCAGGCGAGCTTTTCGCGCACCAGCTGGCTGACGACCGAGCCGTCGGCGCGGCCCGACACCTGTGGCATCACGTCGGCCATCACGCGGCCGAGGTCGCGGATGCTCGTCGCGCCGACCTCGGCGATCGCATCGTCGATGATCTCCTCGAGCTCCTCCTCGGAAAGCGGCGCCGGCATGAATTCCTCGAGCACCGCTAGCTCCTGCTCCTCGGCCTGGGCCTGCTCCTCCCGGCCCGCGCCCCGAAAGGCCTCGGCGGCCTCGAGCCGGCGCTTGCGCTCCCGCTGCAGGACCTGAAGCTCCTCGTCGTCGTGGAGCGGCCGCTGCAACTCCTTCTCGGCCGAGCGCAGGCTCGAGAGAATCAGGCGCAGGGCGTCCCGGCGAGCCTGGTCCCGGGCGACCATTGCCTGCTTGAGCTCTTCCTCGAGCCGCCCGATCAGAGCCATTACGGCAGCCCCGCGGTCCGCCCACCGAGCACGTGCCAGTGCAGGTGGAAGATGGTCTGGCCGGCACCTTCGCCGACGTTGACGACCACGCGATAGTCGTCGAGCCCCGCCTCGCGCGCCGTGTCGGCGACAAACTCGAGCATCCGCTTCGTCTCCTCCGCCTCGAACTCGCCGATCTCGCGAAAGCTGGACACGTGCCGCTCGGGCAGGACGAGCAGGTGGACGTCGGCTCGCGGGTTGATGTCCTTGATCGCGACGAAACCGTCCGCTTTACGGACGTGGTCGCCCTCGCGCACGAGGCGGCAGAAAAGGCAGTCCTCAGGCAGCGAGGATCCCCTCCTCAGAGACGCCCGCGGCCCGCACGCGGATGAACTCGCCGATCGGAGCATC
>DASQWX010000098.1:0-2535 GCA_035640035.1 Gaiellaceae bacterium | reverse complement strand
CTGCCATATCTGCCGGGCGATCGCGGCCGGGACGTCCCTCGACGTCGTCGAGATGGACGCGGCCTCCCAGCGCGGGATCGACGACATTCGCGACATTCGCGACCACGCCGTCCTCCAGCCGGTCGAAGGCCGCTACAAGGTCTACATCCTCGACGAGGCGCACCAGCTCACCGACGCCGCCTTCAACGCGCTGCTGAAGCTGATCGAAGAGCCGCCGCCGCACCTCCTTTTCGTCTTCTGCACGACCGACCTCGCGAAGATGCTCCCGACCGTCCGCTCGCGCTGTCAGACGTTCGTCTTCGCGCGACCGAGATTGCCTGAGCTCGTACGCGTGCTCCGCTGGGTCGCGGACGGCGAGGAGATCGAGGTGCCCGACGCTGCGCTGGCGCTGATCGCGCGCGCCGCCCGCGGCGCGTATCGCGACGCCGTTTCGACGCTCGACCAGCTCGCCGCCGCGACCGGGAAGAACATCAGCGTTCAGGACGTCCTCCAGCTCCTCGGCGCCGTCGAAGAGGAGGCGCTCTACCGCCTCTGCGACCTGGTCGTCGACCGGGACACCGCTGGGGCGCTGACGTTCATCGAGGAGCTTTCCGAGCAGGGCCAGGATCTCGGCCGGCTCGTCACCGACCTGCTCGAGCACCTGAGGCACCTGCTGCTTGTCCAGCACATGGGCCATGTCCCTGACTCCCTGCCCGTGACCGAGGAGGTCCGCGAGCGCCTGCACGAACAGGCGAACCAGCTCGGCGAAGGGACGGTGCTGCGGCTGTGCGACCTGCTCGCCGTGGCGGTCGAAGACATGCGCCAGGGAGCCGACCCCCGCCTGCCGCTCGAGCTCGCCCTCGTCAAGGTGACGCGGCCCGCGGCCGACCTCTCACGCGAGTCGGCAGCGTTCCGCCTCGAGCAGCTCGAGGACCGGGCGCAATTCGGTGCTCAGCCAAGCGTCCCTGAAGCCGCGCCCGAGCAGAAGGCGCCGGCGCCGGAGCCGACCCCCGTACGCGAGCCGCCGTCCGTCGATCTCGAACAGTTGCAGGAGGCGTGGCAACGCGCCGTTCTCCCCGCCGTCGAGGAGAAATCGATTCCGACGGCCTCGGTCCTGCGCGAGGCTCATCCCGCGGGGCTCGCGGGCGACACGCTCACGCTCGAGTTCCCGCGAAACGCGGCTTTTCACCGCCAGCTAGCCGAGGAGCCCAAGAACGCGACCCTGCTCGCCGACGCGCTCTACCAGGTAACCGGGCGGCGCCTCGCGCTCGCGTTCGAGCTCGGCGCAAACGGAGGCGACGGCGAGCCCGCCGAGGAGGAGCCGGCGAGCGAGGACGATTTGGTTTCGCTGATCAAGGAGACATTCGACGCCCGCGAGGTCGAGGAGTAGTCACTCATGGCGATGGATTTCGAAAAGCTGATGAAGCAGGCCCAGCAGATGCAGGAACAGATGTCGAAGGCGCAGGAAGAGCTCGCCGGCGAGACGGTCGAAGCCTCCGCAGGCGGCGGGATGGTCACGGTCAAGGCAACCGGAGCGCTCCAGATCACCGAGATCAAGATCTCGCCGGAAGCGATCGACCCGGACGATCCCGAAATGCTGGCGGACATGGTCCTCGCCGCGGTCAACGAGGCGCTCCGCGCCGCCCAGCAGCTCGTCGAGGCGAAGCTCGGCGGCGCGATGGGCGGCATGCAAGGGCTCGGCTTGCCCGGCCTATAACCGATGGCTTCCGCCGAGCTCTTACGAAAAAGCCCCTATTTCGCCTCGTTAGACGACGAGACGCTGGCGCGGATCGCCGCGCCGTTCTCAGAGGTCGAGTTCCAACCGGAGCAGGTCCTGATCCAGCCGGGGGTTCCCGGCGCCGGCCTGTTCGTGATCTGCGAAGGCTCGGTCCACGTGAAAGCCCACGGCTTCGAGGATGATCTCGGCCCGGGTGAGGTCGTCGGAGAGCTCTCGCTGCTCGAAGCGGACGGGCTGCGGCGCGCTCGCGTGGTCGCAAACGAGTCGGTTCGGGCTCTCGCGCTCGATCGAGCGGACTTCGAAGCGATGCTGGCTGCCGAGCCCGAACTGGCGGACGCGATGCGGAACCTCGCCCGGGATCGTCTCGCCGAGCTCTCCGAGTTCGACGACGCCGGGTAACCGCATAGGCAGAATTGGCCGGTGGTCTCACCGGCTATCGACAATCTCGTCGCCCAGCTGACGCGCCTGCCGGGCGTGGGCACCCGGACGGCGCACAGGCTCGCGTTTCACCTGCTCAGGGCGCCGAAGGACGAAGCGCTCGCGCTGGCGTCGGCGCTTCAGGAGGTGAAGGAGCGCGTCCGCTTCTGCAAGGAATGCGGGAATCTCACCGAGGAGGAGCTCTGCTCGATCTGCGAGGACGCCCGTCGCGACCGCACGATCGTGTGCGTCGTCGAGCAGCCCGTCGACGTGATCTCGGTCGAGCGGACGCATGAGTACCGCGGTCTGTACCACGTGCTCGGCGGCGCTCTCTCACCTCTCGACGGCGTCGAGCCGGAGCACCTGCGGATCGACGAGCTGCTCGGCCGGGTCGATCGGAA
>DASQWX010000097.1:0-7058 GCA_035640035.1 Gaiellaceae bacterium | reverse complement strand
TGTGCATCTGCGGGCACGGCCGACCTTTTCGGTGGCGACGAGGTTGGCCTCCTCGAGCAGTCGGATGTGCTTCTTCATCCCGGTCAGCGACATGCCGAAGGGCTCGGCGAGCTCGCTGATCGTCGCGCTGCCGGCGCCGAGGCGTTCGAGCACGGCGCGCCGGGTCGGGTCGGCGAGGGCCGTGAACGCGCGGTCGACGGTCGGCTGATACTGAACCACTTAGTTCAGTATTGCACGCCTGTTCGGAAAGGGCAATAGGTTCGGGTCCGCGGCTTGCTCGGCGCCCGCTGCGAGGTCCAGCCGTCGCGGTTTGCGGTCACGGTGGTGGCGTATGCTCCGGTGGCCGGGCAGATATCCCCGGCCGGTGCAGAGACGGCGAAGTCCGGTGCGAATCCGGCGCTGTCCCGCAACTGCGATGCCCCGCCAGCGGGGATGAGCCAGGTCGACCGCTTTGCTCCGAACGAACGCCAGCCCTCGGAGGAAGGGCGGTTCGTGCGGCAGCCGCCGCCGGGCCTCTTCCTCCGCAAAACGCGGAGGTTTTCATGAGCGGACAAACAATCGACGAACCGCCCCCGCCGTCGCGGCGCGCGCACGACGACGCTGGCCCTGACGAGCTGCCGGCGGACGTGGTGTTCGCGCTCTCTTGGAGCGGCGGCAAGGACTCGGCGCTCGCCCTCTGGACGCTGCGTCGCGAGCAGCTCGAGCCGCAAGCGTTGATCACGACGGTCACCGAGGGCTATGAGCGGGTCAGCATGCATGGCGTCCGGCGCGAGCTGCTCGCGCGGCAGGCGCAAGCTGTTGGGATCCCGCTGGTCGAGGTCATGATCCCGCCTGCCTGCGTCAACGAGGTCTACGAGGCGCGGATGGCCGAAGCCTTCGCAACCGCACCCTTGTCCGGCGTCGAGGGAGTCGCCTTCGGCGACCTGTTTCTCGAGGAGGTTCGCGCCTACCGCGAAACGCGGCTCGCCGCGGGCGGGAAGCGCGGGCTTTTCCCACTCTGGGGACGGGACACCACCGTGCTTGCGCGAGAGTTCCTCGACGCGGGCTTCGAGGCGACGTTGGTCTGCGTCGATCCGCGCACACTCGGCCCCTCCTTCGCCGGGCGAGCCTACGACGAGCAGCTGCTCGCCGAGCTGCCGCCCGGCGTCGACCCTTGCGGCGAGAACGGCGAGTTCCACACCTTCGTCTCCGAGGGCCCCATCTTTGCCCAACCGATCGAGTGCGAGACGGGAGAGATCGTCGAGCGCGACGGGTTCGTCTTCTGCGACCTCGCGCCGACACGAAGGAGTGACCCGTGGTGAACGGGACGTGCCGCGGCCTGCGCTAAGTGACCGGGGGATTGCGATCGTGTTCGCTCCGCGTCGGTTTGCTGCACCTCGCGCCCGAAACCGGCGCACTTGAACAGAACCGGGCGCTGATCGAGAAGGCAACCGCGGTGGCGGCCGACATGGGCGCCGTATGGGTCGTCTCCGGCGAGCTCGTCGTGTCCGGCTACCGCTTCCAGCCTCTGCTCGGAACAGATTGGATTACCAGCCAACCGGACAGGTGGATGCGCCGCTTCGCCGAGCTCAGCGCCTCCCTCGGCCTCGTCAGCATCATCAGCCATCCGGAGCGCGCCAACGATTCCGGCAAGCTCTTCAACACGCTGTTCGTCATCGGCCGCGACGGCCAGGTCCTCGGGCGCCACCACAAGCTCCAGCCGACACCCGGCGCTGAGGACTGGTCAAGCCCGGGCAAGCCTGGCAAACCGGTAGAGGTCGACGGGATGAACGTTGGACTGCTGATCTGTGCCGACGCCTATCCCCCGGGGCCGGCACTCCGCCTCCGCGACGATGGCGCACAGCTGCTCGTCTCGTCCGCGGCCTGGTGGCCCGGTCGGTGGGGCCCCAACGGCGAGTGGGAAGCGCGGACGCTCGAGACTGGACTACCGCTGATCGTCTGCAACCGCACCGGTCGCGACGGCCAGTCCGACATGATCGACGCCGAGAGTGTCATTGTCGATCGCGGCGTCAGGCTCCTTACGCTGCGATCTCCCGACTCGGCCGTTTTCGTCGTCGACTGTCTCATCCGCGACGGCCACGTCACGACCTGCGAAGTCGTCGCCACGGCCCGCGTAACGGCGCAAGCGTCGCCAGCGAGCATCCGCTAGCAAGGCGCGCGTGAGATGTCTCGCGCGCATTAGCGACACCCACGCGATCTCGGCGCAGGCGCCCCGCAGCCAGGCGAGGCGATCAGCGGCTAGTACGGCGGCTGCGGGTCGTACTGGATGTAGCGGCGCACCTCGCGTGCCTTGTCCGGCGAGCCGAGGCGGCCAACCAGGTGGAGCGCCATGTCAATCCCGGCCGAGACCCCTGCCGCCGTGATCACCGCGCCGTTGTCGACGAACCGATCGTCGGGTCGCGGTGCGATCTCACGGCCGAGCGGGAGCAGCTCGTCGAAGGCGCTCCAGTAGGTGGTCGCAGGCTGCCCGTCGAGTAGGCCGGCGTCTGCGTAGACAAGGGCGCCGGTGCAGACGCTCGTCATCAACGTCCCGCGCTTCTCGAGCGCGCGCAGCCGCGTGCGGATCTTCTCGTCCCCGAGCTGCGGGCGCGTCCCGCGCCCACCCGGGTAGACGAGGACGTCGATGTCACCGAGCTCGTCCCAGCTCGTCTCGGGAACGACCCGCATCCCCTTGGCGCAGGTCACCGGGGCGGTGCTGTCACCGACCATCACGACCTCCACGTCATCGGGGTAGAGGAACCGCCAAGCTGCCAGTACCTCCCACGGTCCGACGAAGTCCAGCTCCTCAGCGCCCTCGAAGACAGCGATCGCAATCCGCACGTGGCGGCGACTCTAGATGCGGCTGACGACGGCGTCGATCGCTTCGCCCCCCTCGGGCGCGGGCGTCCGCCGCTGGACGTATCCTGCGCAGGCCGGGCACATATTCCCCCGGCCGGTGTAGAGCCAGCGAAGTCCGGTCGCAATCCGGCGCTGTCCCGCAACTGTGACGCCCCCGTGGGGGACGAGCCAGGTCGCCTGGCCTGCGCCGAACGGCTCAGCTCTCGACGGAAGGGCAGTTCGCGTGGCGACGCCGAGGCCCCTCCGCCGACATCGGAGGTGGTGCACAACTTGATCGGCAAAACCACGAACGGGCCGACGGAATCCGAGGCGGCGACCGACGCCGTCGTCGAGCACATCCACATCGCCACCGCTGCGGGGGCACCGGTCCGCGCCGTCGACGCTGTCCACGCCATCCCCCGCGTCGGCCTCGACGGCGATCGCTACGCCTACGGCCGCGGCCACTACCGAGACGAGCGCGTCAGCCGCGATCTGACCTTGATCGAGGCCGAGACGATCGAGGCGCTGCGGCGCCGGCACGGCATCGCGCTCGCACCGGGCGAGACGCGCCGCAACGTCACAACCCGCGGCGTCGACCTCAACGCGCTCGTCGGGCACCGCTTCTGGGTGGGCGAAGCCCTCTGCCAGGGCACGCGCCTGTGCGAGCCGTGCCAATACCTGGCAGATCTGACCGGCAAACCGCTTGTGCGCGCGCTCGTCCACCGCGGCGGTCTGCGCGCCGACATCCTGCGCGGTGGCCGTATCCGCCGCGGTGACAGCGTCCAGCCAGCCTGATGACGGCTGAGGGGGACGCTGCAGCGTCGAGCGCGTGCCGGATGCGAGCCGGCGGGATCGGTCGGCGCGACCGGGACAGCGTCGCTGAGGCATGAAGCGCCTGGCGCTGATCAGCGACATCCACGGCAACGGCGTCGCTCTCGACGCTGTCCTCGCTGAGCTGACGCGCTGGCGCGTCGACGAGATCATCTGCCTCGGCGACGTCGCCGTCGGCGGGCCGCAGCCGCAGGCGGTGATCGCCCGCCTACGCGAACTCGACTGCCGCAGTGTGCGCGGGAACGCCGAGGGCTGGCTGCTTGACGGGTTGCCGCCTGGCCGAAGCGAAGAGACACGCCGGCTCGGCGAGATCGTCGCTTGGACGCGCGCGGCGCTCGGTCGCGACGACCTCGAGTACCTCGCCGGCCTGCCGCCGACGCTGACGGTCAGGGCCGACGCCGTGACCCTCTTCTGCTTCCACGGCTCGCCACGCTCGGAGATCGAGGCGCTGCTGGCGACGACGCCCGCCCGCGAGCTCGAGGAGGCGTTGGCCTGCGCGCCGGCGGCGCGCCTCCTCGCGGGCGGGCATACGCATCTCCAACTGTCCCGCCAATGCGGCGATCGTCTGCTCGTCAACCCCGGCAGCATCGGCTTGCCGCTCGGGTCGTTGACAGAGGCCGAGGCGCGGCTGCCGGCCTGGGCGGAGTATGCCCTCGTCGAAATGGACGGGGGCGACGTCGGGATCTTCCTCAAGCGCGTCGCCGTCAAGGTCGAGACGCTCGCGGCGGCGAGCGCAGCCATGCCGCACGCGAGCTGGGCCACCGATCTGGAGCGCCGCATCCGGCGGTGGAATGCGAGGGCGCGATGAGCCGGCGGAGCGCCGCGGCCGCCGATGGCGGCCGTCGAGGATGGCGATGACAGCGCCCCGAGGCACGGGACGAGCCCGAGATCCGGGCTACGGCTGGACGATCGTCACCGTCCTCGCCGTCACCGAGACCGTCTCTTGGGGGGTTCTCTACTACGCCTTCGCCGTCTTCCTGCCGACTATGCAGCGCGCGCTCGGCTGGTCGAAAACCGAGCTCACCGGCGCCTTCTCGCTCGCCCTGGCGACCTCAGCGCTGGCCGCCTTCCCGGTCGGCCGCTGGCTCGATCGTCATAGCCCACGGCCGCTAATGACGCTCGGCTCCTTCGCCGGCGCGCTGCTCGTGCTGGCTTGGTCGCAGGTGCACGACCTTCTCCTCTTTTATCTGGTCTGGGTCGGCATCGGCCTATCCATGGCTTGCGTCCTCTATGAGGCCGCCTTCACCGCGATCACCAAGTGGTTCCGCGCCCGACGCCGCCAGGCGCTGACGGCGGTGACGCTGGTCGGCGGCTGGGCCAGCTTCGTCTTCTCGCCGCTGTCGAACTGGTTGATCGACCTGCAAGGCTGGCGCCACGCCCTGATCACGCTGGCGGTCATCCTCGCCGCGGTGACGGTGCCTCTCCATGCCCTCTTCCTACGAGCGCCGCTGGAACGCGAGGAGTTGGAGGCGCCGGTGCTCGTACCGGGCGACCCGCCGGCGCCGCTCACCGAGCCTGCGGTCGCGACCGGGGGCGCGGTCGCCTCGAGCGCGTTCTGGTTCTTGACGGCGGCGTTCGTGCTCAGCTCGTTCGCGCTCTCGGCCGTCGCCGTCCACCTCATCCCCTACCTGCTCGAGGGCGGACGCGGCGCCGGCTTCGCCGCCTTCGCTGCTGGGCTGATGGGCCTTATGCAAGTACCGGGCCGCATCGTCTTCGCCGGCGCGGCGAACCTCTTGCCGCGCCGCTACGAGGCGCCGACGGTCTTCCTGCTCCAAGGCACCGGGCTAGCGGTGCTCGCGGCGACGACCTCGGCCGCGGGCGTCATCGTCGCCGTCTGTCTGTTCGGGATGGGCAACGGCATGGCAACGCTCGTCCGCGCGACGGCCCTGGCCGACGCTTACGGCTCGGCCTTCTACGGCAGCATCGCCGGCATCGCCGCCGCCTGCGCCACCGGTGCTCGTTCCGTCGCACCGGTCGTTGCGGCCGGTGCCTATGTCGCCTTCCACGGCTACAAGCCGCTGCTATGGCTGCTGGTCTCCGGCGCGGTGCTGGCGGCACTGTCAGCGCGCCGGGCGAACCGAGTCCTAATCCCATAGCCCGCGACTGCCCTGCGGCTCCGGTTCAACCGGAGAGACGCTGCGCGCGCACCCGGACGGCGCGCGCCGCCGCGACACCGGCGGTCGCGCCGACGACGGCTGCGATTGCGAAGAAGAGCCAGACCGCAGCGACGCCGACCGTCGCCCGCATCTGCAGGGCGATTAGCGGCACCAGCGTCCACGCCGGGCCGGTCATCGCTGCCAGCGTGCCGAAGTAGGTGCCGCGCAGCCTCGGCGGCGCCAGTTCGGCGGCGAGCGCCTGCGAGGTCGGGATCCAGAGCATCTCGCCGACGACGAACACGACGATCACGGCGGCGATTACAGCGACGCTCGGGGCCGCGATCAGCGCTAGGAACGGCAGGCCCATGAGCAGCATCGCGGCGCCTAGACGCGCAGCGGCGTCGAGACGAGCCGTCGCCCGCGTCAGCCGCAGCTGTGCGGTGACGACCAGCAACGGGGCGATGATCAGGAGCAGACCCCAGGTCGACGCGGCGAGGCCGTAGGTCGAGACGGCGATCACCGGCAGCACCGTCTCGTAGCCGACGTAGATCGCGAAGCCGAGCAGGGTCGAGACGAGCAGGAGGACGAACGGCCGGTCGCGACCGAGCAGGCGGAGCGCGCTGGGCGGCGGGCGCTCGGGCGGTGCGTGGGCGGCCTGGCGAGGGACGACGAGGACGGTGACGGCGGCGCCGATGATCGCGACTGCGACCAGGCCGAGCAGGAAGGCCGACCAGCCTCCGGCGTGGATCAGGAGCGCCGCCAGTGGGGGGCCGACGAGGATGCCGAGGTTGTTGGCGACTCGGACGGTCGCGTAGGCGTCCTCACGTCCTTCCGGCTCGGGCACGAAGTCCGCGACGAGGACTCGGTCGAGCGAGTAGGCCGGCGCGCCCACCACTCCCTGAACAACGATTAGCGCAAACGCGACGGCGACGCGCTGGCCGACGAGCCAAAGCACCGTCATGTTCGCGGCCGAGACGGCGAAGCTGCCGACGATCAAGCCGCGGCGGCCGAGGCGATCGGAGACGACGCCGCTGGCGTAGTTGGCAACCGCCGCCGGCGGAGCCGAGAGGAGAAAGAGGAGGCCGACGTCCTTGGCTGCGGCGCCCAGCCCCTTGACGGCGAACACGCCGACGTAGACCCAGAAGGTCGAGAAGACGGCGTAGGTGAAGCTGATGGCTACGACAGGTCGGATGCGTCGGTCGGCCCTGCCGCCAAAGAGCTGTTGAACCAGCTGCGCGCCGCCCACCTTCCGAGGGTAAGGAGAATTCATGCCACTATCTGGCACTCTTTTCGAGTGCGGGCGCAGCGGCTCGT
>DASQWX010000096.1:0-15599 GCA_035640035.1 Gaiellaceae bacterium | reverse complement strand
CTGTACACCGTCTTCGCGAAGACCGACCCCGGCGCGGGCCACTCCGGGATCTCGGCCTTCGTCGTCGAGGCGAGCGCGCCCGGGTTCGAGGTGGGGCGGATCGAGCCGAAGATGGGGATCAAGGGCTCGACGACCGGCGAGCTCTTCTTCAACGACATGCGTGTCCCCGCCGACAACCTGCTCGGCGAGGAGGGCGACGGCTTCCGGATCGCGATGCGGATCCTCGACCGCTCGCGGCCCGGGATCGGCGCGCAGGGCCTGGGTCTCGCCCAGGGTGCGACCGACTACGCGCTCGAGTATGCGAAGAGCCGCGAGACGATGGGAAAACCGATCGTCCAGCACGAACTGATCGCGGCGACGCTCGCGGACATGGAGACGAAGTGCGAGGCGGCTCGTGGCCTGCTCTACCGGTGCGGACAGCTGATCGACGACGGCGCCGATGGCCTGGAGCTGACGAAGCTGTCGGCGATGGCGAAGCTCTACTGCACCGACGTGGCCATGGAGGTCACGACCGACGCCGTCCAGATCCTCGGCGGCTACGGCTACATGCAGGAGTATCCCGTCGAGCGGATGATGCGGGACGCCAAGATCACCCAGATCTACGAAGGGACGAACCAGATCCAGCGGCTCGTGATCGCGCGGGAGATGGTCAAGGAGCAGCGCACGGCTTCACTCGCTTCCGTTGGCTGAGCGAAGCGCGCCTTCCGACGCCTTCGGGCGCACCGCCCGGGAGTACGAGCTCGGCCGGCCCGAGTGGCCCGAGGAGCTGATCGACCGTGTCGTTCGCGATGCGCGAATCGCCGCGGACGCGACCGTGCTCGACCTCGGCGCCGGCACGGGCAAGCTGACGCGCGCGCTCGTGACGCGGTTCGGGCACGTGCTTGCGGTCGAGCCGGACGACGCCATGCTTGCCGTCCTGCGCGAGGTCGTGCCCGACGCGGAAGCGCTGGTGGGCGAGGGGCAGGCGATTCCCGTCGGCGACGATTCCGTCGACGCTGTTTTCTCCGGTGAGGCCTTCCATTGGTTCGCGACGAAGGAGACGGTTGCGGAGGTCGAGCGCGTTCTCCGGCCCCAGGGCGTCTTCGCGTTCCTCTGGAACATCTTCGAGAAGCACCTCGAGCCGGTCCTCGGGGAGGCGTCGCACGTTATTCAGGACGCGTTCGCCCGCGGCGGCCGGCCGGGGCAGTCGCGCGTCGTTTCCGGCGAGTGGCGGGAGGCATTCGCCCGCTCTGGATTCGGGCCGCTGCACGAAGACGAGCTCGTGCGCGAGATCGCCTCGGACCGGGAGCGGTGGCTTGCGAACATCCTTTCCGTCAGCTCGATCGCGGGCCAGTCCGACGAGGAGCGGGCCGCGCTCGCCGACCGCGTGCGCGAGCTGACGCCGACCGACGCCGAGTTCCGCCGCCGCTTCCGGACTGTGGCGTACTGGACACGAGTTGAGTGAGTACGAGGCGAGGCGCGGGAACCGCGTCGTCCGGCTGAGCAGCCCGGACCGCGTCCTCTTTCCCGACGACGGCGTCACCAAAGGCGACCTGTTCGAGTACTACCGCGAGATCGCGCCGGCGATCGTGCCCCACCTTCGGGAGCGGCCGTTCACGATGAAGCGCTGGCGCGAGGGAATCACCGGGCCTGCGTTCTTCCAGAAGCAGGCGCCGAAAGGAATGCCGTCCTGGATCAAAACCCGCCGCTTTCGGACCTGGCCTCGCGAAGGCGGCTCGCGACTGGTCGACTTCCCGCTCGTTGACGACGAGCTCGCGCTGCTGTGGATGGTGCAGATGCACTGCATCGATATGAATGCGTGGTACTCGCGTGTCGACAAGCCGGACCGGCCCGACTTCGTCCTCTTCGATCTCGACCCGCCGGACGCACGCGACGGCTTCGCGCAGGCCGTCCGGGTCGCTCACCTGGTCCGCGAGGCGCTCGAGGAGCTCGAGCTCCCGTCGTTCGTGAAGACGAGCGGCGCGGACGGCATTCACGTCCTGGTCCCGATCGCGCGCCGCGCGACCTTCGACCAGACGTACGAGTTCGCGGAGCTGCTTTCGCGCCGGCTGGAGGCCGAGCACCCGGGGCTCGTGACGACGGAGTGGTTGAAGAAGAAACGGCAGGGCGTCCTCGTCGACCACCGCCAGAACGGCCATGGCAAGACGATCGCGTCTGTCTATTCAGTCCGGCCGAAGCCCGGCGCGCCGGTGTCGACACCGCTTCGGTGGGAGGAGCTCAGCGAGCGGGTGCGGCCGCGGGACTTCGGCCGCCGCGAGACGCTCGACCGGGTCGCGAGGGAGGGCGACCTCTTCGAGCCGGTGCTTCACGGCGGCCAGGCGTTCGGAGCCGCCCTTCGGAGGCTCCGAGCCGCCAAGCCGACGTAGGGGTTACGCGCGGGCCCGCCGGCGGCGGCCCCAAACGACGAGCGTGCTGCCGGCGAGCACGGCGGCAGCGATCGCCCCGATCCAGCCGGCGGCAAGCCCACTCGTCTTCGCCGGCTCCAGCTCGAGCTCGGCGATGTGCTTGCCGTTTTTGCTCACCACGGCGAGCCTGCCGTTCGTCAGCTCCAGCCGGGCAGACCACAGCACCTTGTCGCTGCCGTGCCAGTCGACGTCGAGGCAGCGAGCCTGCGCATGGACGGTGTCGAGGGCGTGGACGAACGGCTCTCCTCCGTGGTGAAGGTAGAACGTGTAGACCCACCGGCCGCCGGGGCCGACGAGGCGATATGTCGGGAAGCCCCGCATGTTCGGCTCGCTCCGGTCGACGATCGCGTTGGGAAGGAGTCGGCGGTGGGCGAGGTCGTACGCGCGGACGCGGTAGCGCTCGTAATCCCGGGCCGAGGTGTGCTGGATCAGGTAGAGCGTGCGGGCGTCGGGCGAGAGTGCGTCGAACGAGAAGTCGCCCGCCAGGTCGATGGTTTGGCGTGTCCGGAGTGTCGACGTGTCGACAACGAGGAGCCGGCTCGTGATCGCGAGGCCGCCGCCCAGAGACGCCCTCGCGACCACGAGCGTCCGTCCGTCGCGGGAAAGACCGCCCCTCGCGCCGCCGTAGGTGACCAGGGGTATGCCGTAGAGACCGTCGAACGTCCGAGTTTTGACGATGCGTTCGCTTCGGTCTCGGACGAGAAGATTGGACAGGTTTCCGGCCGCCTCGCTCACGTAGGTGAGGGGGCCGGCGCGGTTCGAGATGCCCCTGGCGTCGAAACTGACTCCGGGGGAGGGGCCGCCGTCGGCATGTGCGGCCGGGACGATCGCGCCGGCGCAGAGCAGGGTGGCGGCGAGCGTAATGAGCTTCGTGCGCATGTCGGGCCTCCTTGACAGCTCTGATACGTCTGGCGAGCCGCGAAAGGTCCCGCTGGTTGAATGGGCCGGTGCCGCGGGCGGTCGTCATCGGCTCCGGTCCGAACGGCCTGGCCGCGGCGATCACTCTTGCGCGGGCCGGGCTCGAGGTCGAGGTCCACGAGGCCGAGGCCCAACTCGGGGGCGGCCTGCGTTCAGAGGAGCTGACGCTGCCGGGTTTCGTGCACGACGTCTGCTCGTCGATCCACCCGCTCGGGCAGGCATCGTCGCTCTTTCGAACCCTGGAGCTCGACGTCGACTGGATTCATCCCGATGCCCCGGCGGCTCATCCGCTCGACGACGGAAGGGCAGTTCTGCTGGAGCGGAGCTTGGCGAATACGGCCGAGGCGCTGGGCCAGGACGGGCCGGCGTACCGGGCACTGGTCGGCCCCCTGGTCGAGGCCTGGCCGGAGGTGGAACGGGTGCTCATCGGTCCATATCCCGTTTCGCCGCGCGCTGTGATGCGGCTATTTGACCGGCTTGGCGCGCGGAGGTTTGCCAAAGCGGTGCGGGCGTCGCTTGCGGCGTGTCGCACGCTTGCGGAGAGCGAGTTCTCCGCGGGTCGCACGCGCGCATGGTTCGCCGGGCACGCGGCCCACTCGATGCTGCCCCTCGAGCGGCGCCCGAGCGCCGGCTTCGGTCTCGCCCTGCTCGTCCTCGGCCACGTCGTCGGCTGGCCGTTTCCGCGCGGGGGGTCGCAACGGCTCGCGGACGCGCTTGCCGCCAAAGTGCGCGAGCTCGGCGGTGAGGTTCGGACGGCGAGCGCCGTCGATTCGTTGCCGCACGCCGATGTCGTGCTCGCCGACGTCGTCCCCCGCGAGCTATTGCGGCTCGCCGACGGACGCTTGCCCGGGCGGTACGCACGGCGGCTGCGGTCGTACCGGCACGGGCCCGGCGCGTTCAAGGTCGATTGGGCCCTGAACGGCGCGATTCCGTGGCACGCCGAGGAATGTCGCCGGGCCGGCACGGTCCATCTCGGCGGCTCGCTCGACGAGATCTCCGCGTCCGAGTGGGGCGCCTGGCGCGGTCGTCCCGCCGAGAGCCCGTTCGTGCTGCTGGCGCAGACGAGCCTCTTCGATCCCAGCCGGGCCCCGACCGGCAAGCACACCGCGTGGGCCTACTGCCATGTGCCGAACGCCTCGGCGGTCGACATGACCTCGCGGATCGAGGCGCAGGTCGAGCGCTTCGCCCCGGGGTTCCGCGACCTGATCTTGGCGCGGCACACGATGGGGCCGGCGGAGCTGGAGGCGCACAACCGTAATCTCGTCGGGGGTGACTTGAACGCCGGTGCCATGGACCTCGGCCAGCTCCTCTTTCGGCCGGTGCGGAAGCTGGTGCCGTACCGCACGCCGCTCGAGGGGGTCTACCTGTGCTCGGCGGCGACGCCTCCCGGCGGCGGCGTCCACGGGATGTGCTGGCATTCGGCGGCGCGCGTCGCGCTAGAGGATCTCGGTCGGGCGTAGGATCGCGGAACTGGGACGTCGATCGCCCGGATCCGCGCTAGCTTGGCGGCCGTTCCGGACCGGGGGCGAGCGCACGAGCGAGTCGTCCATTCCGGACGAGGCGTCGGTCGCGTGGCGGAGAGATGTTCGCAGAGCATGCGCAGCCACGTGGCTTCTGTTTCCGAAAAGCCACGCTTTCGTTGCAGTTGCCATGACCGTTGCCGGCAGTTCGTTGGTGCCAGACCCGAACGAACTGCCACCCGCCCCGGGCCACGCGATTACCGCGGACGCAGCGAGCTCGCGTCCACGACCTCGAACTCCGAGCCCTTCACGCGGCCGAGGGTGTGCAGCTGGTCGTTCGACCAGCCGCGGCTCGGTGCGCCGCTGATGTACCAGTTGGAGCCGTTGTCCGCGAGCAGCATGCCGTAGCGCTTCAGCGCGCCCAGAACGATCCGCGCCTGCCTCGGGAACGGCCGGACGTCGAAGCTCGCCTTCAGCCGCACCCGGAGTCCCATCGGCGGCAACGACGGATCGTTCGACGAGCTCGCATAGTGCCGCGCGGGGTAGATGAACGCCCGGCGCGTCCGCGCCGCCGTGAAGCGGAGCGCGTGATTGATGACGCCCCGTTTCACCTCGTCCCAGCGCGCGAGGCCGGGAAAGATCGGCAGGCCTGCCGCATCCGCGGAGGTCCAGGTGGCCGGCCGCACGCGGTTCGAGCGCAGGCTCCAGGTCGCGCCGGCCCAGGCGTGCCAGCGGCCGCCCGAACGTGTCAAGCCGCCGAGCTCGTACAGCCGGCACGCGTCCCGGTCGACAAGCAGCGCGTGGTGGTCGCTGCCGTACTCGATGTGAACGTGCTTCGGGATCGGATAGCCGACACGATCGCTCTCGTCTGCGTACTCGAACGACACCTTCGTCCTCGGCGTCTTCCGGCTCACGACGTCGAACGGGATCCCGATCGGCCCGCCGTCCCAGGTGCCCGAGCCGAAATCGGCGTGGAGGCCGGTGTCGAGCCCGATCGAGCGAACCAGAGTGGCCGAGTTCGCCGCCACCGGCAGCTTGTCGATCCGCTGGTTCCAGGGGTTTGAGCGGGGGAAGATCGGACAGCGCGGCGCAGTCGGCAGGCGGAGCGCTGCCGCCGACCCCGACAAACCTGCCACGACGAGCGCTGCGGCGACGATGCGAGCGGCGCGCATCCTCCCTGTATCGGCGCTACTGCCGCTGGGCCTTGAGCCGGGCCTTGTGCTCGCGCTTCATCGTCTGGTAGCGCTCGAGCGCCTCCGGCGAATCGACGTCGCCGAGGGTCGGGTGGCTCGGCGCCAGCCCGCGCGCGGTCTCGACGCCGAACCTCTTCGCGAGCACCGCCGAGAACGCCTTGATCTTCATCTCGCCGAAGCCCGGCAGGTCGGAGATTCGGCGACGAAGATCGTCGGAGTCGGCAGCGTCACTCCAGATGCGCGCGCCGTTGCCGCCGTACTCGCCGGCGACGAGCGCGGCGAGGTCCTGGACCCGCCGCGCCATGTTCCCGGGGAACCGGTGGATCGCGGGCTTCTCGCGAAATGCCGCCTCGAGCTTCGCCGGGTCGGTTCCGGCGATCGTTCCGGGGTCGAGCGTGCCGAGCCGCTGCTTCAGCTTCAGCGGCCCGGTGAACGCCGTCTGTACCGGGACTTGCTGATCGAGCGCGAAGCCCATCAAGAGGGCAAAGGGATCGTCGGCGAGAAGCCGGTCCGCCTCGTCGTTCCCGGTGAAGTGGAGCTTCTCCGGCTTCGTCGTCGTAGCCACGGCCCAAGCCTACTGCGCTAGAGCCACTCGGCGGCGCGTTCGGCGATCGCGAGGGTCGACAGGTGTACCGGCACCAGTCGAGCGCGAGCCGGCGCGCGTCGAGGATGTCCGCCGGCCAGCGGCCCTCGTCATACGGGTCGTAATCCCGCCCGGGCCTCGGCGAGGCCGACGTTGCGATCCGGGTTCTCGCTCAGCCGGGCAGCGAGCACGCAGCCGGCGGCGCCGCCGCCCAGCACGAGGACGTCGAACCGCTGCACGCGCGGACCCTATTGCCGCTCGAGCCAGGTGCGGGCCTCGTCGGCCGACCGGAGCCGGACAAGGCGTGTGTCTCCGGCGAACCTGCGGGGCCAGTCGCGTCGATGGCGCACCCACGAGCGCAGCGTCCACGCGAAGAGGGAGTCCCGGCCGAAGAATCCGCCACGCCAAGTCTCCCGGTTGCCGCTCCAGAGCTCGACGCGGTCGCGGATCCGGAGACGCGTCCGCCGCCAGAGGCGCCTCAGCGCGACGCGAAGCGGGAGATCGAGCCAGACGATCGTGTCCGCTTCGTCGAGCACGAGCTCGCCGAGCTTGCGCTCGTAGTTGCCGTCGATCACCCAGCCGTCGGGTGCGCCCGCCATGAACTCCCGCACTCGTGCTTGCAGCTCCTCGGCGCTCGCCTCGGTCCAGTTGGGGCCGTGGTGGATCGCGTCAAGCTCCAGGTAGGGGACGCCGAGCTGTTCGGCGAGCTCGCGGGCGAACGTACTCTTGCCCGAGCCGCTGATTCCCTTCACGTTGGCGCGCACGGAAGCCAAGCGTAGGGCCGGGGCAGGCGGGTATACCACGGACATGACCGATCCGGTGGAGAAGCTCAAGGACGTCGTCCACGAGATCGAGCATCCGGTCGAGACGGCGAAGGAGCTCGCTCATGAGGCGGAGGAAGGCAAGAGCGCGCGGACGCCGCTGATCGCGATCACTGGGGTGACGCTCTTCGTCGGGATCGTCGTGGTGCTCCTGCTTGCCGTCGCGATGACGCTGTATTTCGTCTACGGCGGGAAGTAGCGCGAATCGCTTTCACGCATGCGCTTTGCGCTGGTTTTCGAGGCCAAACGTAGGGCCGCATCCCAATGTGTCACGTCTCGGTAGGCGGGCAGACATTCTCGGGGTCATGGAGCCCGAGGATGTCTTCCGCGACGCGAACGGCTGCATCGCCGACAAGGCGGATCAGCTCCACTGGCGCGATCCGGTCCCGTTTCTTTGCGAGTGCAGCGACAGGCACTGTTTTGCGCGGCTCGTATTGACGCTCGAGGAATACGAGTCCCTGCGGGCTCACGCGGAGCAATACCTGATGAAGCCCGGCCATGAGTTGTCCGGTGGGGTCATCATCGAGCAAGACGATCGCGTAGCGGTGGTCGAGAAGCTTTACGCCGAGCACGGGAATTGAGCCACGTCTAGGAGCCGAGGTTCGAGGTGTTAGAGAGAGCTCGGCGGTTCCGTAGACTGCCGCCGTGGACGCTCGACACGAGCGCATCTCCCGGAACGAGGCGATGTACCGTTCGGTCAATGTCGAGGTCGAGCGCGCGAGCGAGGAGGTCGGAGCTGGACCCGACGATCGCCTCGAGATCCTCTGCGAGTGCGGGGAGGACGCTTGCTCCGCAACCCTCGATGTCACCCACGCCGAATATGCGGATGCGCATGAACAACGCGACCGCTTTATGGTTGCTCCCGGACACGAGGACGAGCAGATCGAGCACGTCGTGAAGCGGACGCGGCGGTATCTCGTCGTCGACAAGTTCGGAGAGGCCGAACGCGTCGCAGAGGCGGAAGAGCGCCGCGAAGGTGGCCCCTAGCTCGGGAGCGAGCGACTACTCGGAGTACGGTCAGAAGGTCGAGCCGATGTTCGTCTACGGAGGGAAGTAGGAGGGAGCTAGGCTGGACGGCGTGGACCCGCTCGCGCCGTTCAGTCCCGAGACCCGCGCCTGGTTCGAGCGCACCTTCTCCGAGCCAACGCCTGCGCAGGCGCTCGGCTGGCCGGCGATCACAACGGGACAGCACACCCTCGTCCAGGCGCCGACCGGCTCGGGCAAGACGCTGGCGGCCTTCCTGTACGGCATCGACAAGCTCACCCCCGAGCCCGGCAAGGGCCTCCGGCTCCTCTACGTTTCGCCGCTGAAGGCACTCAACTACGACATCGAGCGCAACCTGCGCGGGCCGCTCGCCGGGTTGCGGTCGGAGCTGACGGTCGCGGTGCGCACCGGCGACACGCCCCAGAAGGAGCGCCAGCGCATGCTCCGCCACCCGCCGGACATTCTGATCACGACGCCCGAGTCGCTCTTCCTGATGCTCACCTCGCAGGCGCGGGAGATTCTCGGAGGAGTCGAGACGCTGATCCTCGACGAGGTGCACGCCGTCGCCGGAACGAAGCGCGGCGCTCATCTCGCGCTGTCGGTCGAGCGGCTCTGCCGGCTCGTCGACGAGCCCGTTCAACGGATCGGCCTCTCAGCCACTCAGCGCCCGCTCGAGGAGATCGGCCGCTTCGTCTCAGGCGGTCGCGAGATCCAACTCGCGGACGCCGGGCGCGCCAAGCGGCTCGACCTCGAGATCGTCGTTCCGCTCGACGACATGACTGTTCCGGAAGAAGGGTCGTACAACTCGGTCTGGCCCTCGATCTACCCGAAGATCCTCGAGCTTGTCGCCGAACACCGCTCGACGATCGTTTTCGTCAACAACCGCCGTCTCGCGGAACGCTTGGCGCTCAGACTCAATGAGCTCCACTGGGAAGACGGCCGCACCGGCACGGCCTCTAACGCGTCATCGCAAGCGACGCCGCGGGAAGGAGCCGAAAGCCCGCGCGAGATCGCGCGCGCCCACCACGGATCGCTTGCCCGGGAGCAGCGGATCGAAGTCGAGGAGCTGCTCAAGAAAGGGGAGATCCCCTGCCTGGTCGCGACCTCGTCTCTCGAGCTCGGCATCGACATGGGCGCGGTCGACCTGGTGATCCAGGTCGAAAGCCCGAAGTCGGTCGCGCGCGGCCTCCAACGGATCGGCCGCGCGGGCCACGAGCTCGGCGCCGTCTCGAAAGGCCGGATCTTCCCGAAGTTTCGCGCCGACCTGCTCGAGGCGGCGGTCGTCGCCAAGCAGATGCGGGAGGGCGCGATCGAGGAGACGGTGATCCCGCGCAACCCGCTCGACGTCCTTGCGCAGCAGATCGTCGCGGTCTGCGCCGACGAGGAGATCGAGGTCGCGGAGCTTCATCAGCTCGTCCGACGTGCTTATCCGTTTGCGGAGCTTTCGCGCGTCCAGCTCGAAAACGTTCTCGACATGCTCGCCGGCCGTTATCCATCGGACGAGTTCGCCGAACTGCGACCGCGGATCGTCTGGGATCGGACCGGGGGCGTCGTCCGCGGCCGTCAAGGTGCGAGGCGGCTGGCGGTCACGAACGCCGGCACGATTCCGGACCGTGGCCTTTTCGGGGTGCATCTGGTCGACGGCGGTGGACGAGTCGGCGAGCTCGACGAGGAGATGGTCTACGAGGCGCGCGCCGGCCAGACGTTCCTGCTCGGCGCCTCCACCTGGAGGATCGAGGAGATCACGCGCGATCGAGTGCTGGTCTCGCCCGCGCCGGGCGTGCCGGGAGCGGTTCCGTTCTGGCGAGGCGAAGGCGTCGGGCGGCCGTACGAGCTCGGCGCCGCGGTGGGGGCCGTGTCACGCGAGCTGGCCGCGCTGCCGGTCGCGAAGGCGAAGGCGAAGCTCCGCCACGAGCACGCCCTCGATGACCGCGCCGCGCAGAATCTCCTCCAGTTCCTCAGCGAGCAGGCCGCGGCGACCGGCGCCGTCCCATCCGACCGAACGATCGTGGTCGAGCGGTTCCGGGACGAGATCGGGGACTGGAGGCTCTGCATCCTGACGCCGTTCGGCGTGCGCGTGCACGCGCCCTGGGGGCTGGCGCTCGCGGCCCGGATCCGCGAGTCGCTCGGGCTCGACGCGAACGCGATCTGGTCGGACGACGGGATCGCGATCCATCTTCCGGACGCTGACGCGCCGCCGCCGAGCGACCTCGTCATGATCGATCCTGAAGAGATCGAGGATCTCGTCGTCAACGAGGTCGGCGAGTCGGCACTGTTCGGAGCCCGCTTTCGCGAGAACGCGGCACGGGCGCTCCTGATCCCGCGCCGGCGTCCAGACCAGCGGACGCCGCTCTGGCAGCAGCGCCTGAAGGCGCAGTCGCTGCTCCAGGTGGCACGGAAGTACCCCGCTTTTCCCGTCGTCCTCGAGACCTACCGGGAATGCCTGCAGGACGTCTTCGACCTACCGTCGCTGAAGCGTCTCTTGCAGGGCCTGAGGACGCGTCAGCTCGACCTCGTCGACGTCGAGACGCCTTCCGCGTCTCCGTACTCGGCCTCGCTGCTCTTCGACTACGTCGCCACCTATATGTACGAGGACGACACGCCACCGGCGGAGCGGCGGGCGCAGGCGCTGTCGCTCGACCGTGAGCTGCTGCGCGAGCTGCTGGGGCAGGAAGAGCTGCGCGAGCTGCTCGACCCCGACGCGCTCGAGGAGGTCGAGGCACAGCTCCGCGGCGAACCGCGTACGCCGGACGAGCTGCACGACGTACTTCGACTGCGGGGAGATCTCCGCACCGGCGAGTTCGACGAGGCGCAGGCCGCCGTGCTCGAAGCCGAGCGCCGCGCCGTGCGCGTCCGGATCGGCGGCGAGGAGCGGCTGATCGCCGCCGAGGACGCCGGGCGGTACCGCGACGCCCTGGGCGCGATGCCGCCGTCCGGATTGCCGGATGTCTACCTCGAAGGCGGCGACCAACCGCTGCGGGGTCTCGTCCTTCGCTTCGCCAAGGGCCGCGGACCGTTCACGACGGCGGCTGCCAGCGAGCGGTTCGGCGTCGATGTCGAATCGGTGCTCCACGAGCTCGAGCGCGAGGAGCTGCTCGTCCGCGGCGAGCTTCGTCCGGGCGGAACGGAACGCGAGTGGTGCGATCCCGAGGTGCTGCGCAGGCTCCGGCGCGCGTCGCTGGCCGCGCTGCGGAGAGAGGTGGAGCCGGTCGAGCAGGCGACCCTCGGACGGTTCCTGCCGAGCTGGCACGGGATCGACCGGCGCGCGACGCTACGGGAGGCGCTCGTGCCGTTGCAGGCCCTGCCGTTGCCCGTCTCGCTGTGGGAGTCCGAGGTCCTGCCGCGGCGCGTTCCCGCCTACGCGCCCGCGCAGCTCGACCAGCTCTGCGCTTCCGGCGAGGTCGTCTGGGTGGGCGCCGGGCTCGACCGCGTTGCTCTCTACTTCCGCGAGGACGCGCCCGTCCTCGGCCAGGTGCCGGCGGCGGAACGGCCTGAGGGCGAGGCACACGACCGCCTGCGCGCGGCTCTCGGCAGCAGCGCGCTCTTCTGGTTCGACCTGCTCGCGGAGACCGGGCTCGAGACGGAGCTCGCGCTGCCGGCACTGTGGGATCTCGTCTGGGCGGGCGAGGTCACGAACGACGCATGGCAGCCGCTGCGGGCCGGGCGCCGCTACGGAGTCCCGAAGCCGCAGCGGAGGCCGCGCCGCTTCTCTCGGCGGCGAGCAAGCGAGATCACCGCCACGCAGGGCCGCTGGTCCCGGACGGAGCGCCTCTTCGACACCTCGTCGGTCGACCGGCGTGCGCTCGCCGAGCTGCTCCTCGAGCGGCAGGGAATCGTCACCCGCGACGGTGTGCGCGCCGAGGGGATCCCGGGCGGCTACGGGGCGGTCTACGGCGAGCTGAAGGCGCTCGAGACGCTCGGGCTCTGCCGGCGGGGCTACTTCGTCGAGGGCCTCGGCGGCGCGCAGTTCGCCCTCGGCGGCGCGGTCGAGCGTCTGCGCGAACTGAGGCCGCGCGACAGCGATGAGCCCGACGCGCTCGTTCTCGCCGCCCCGGATCCCGCGCAGCCGTACGGAGCGGCGCTGCCCTGGCCGAAGAGGGCGGGCGCGCGTGCCGCGCGAGTCGCCGGCGCGAAGGTGGTCCTCCTCGCCGGCGAGCCCGTCCTTTTCGTCGAGCGCGGCGGCCGGTCGCTCGTTCCGCTCCGCGAGCCGCACGACAGCTGGCTGAAGCCGGCGCTGTTCGCGCTCGTCGAAGACGTTCGCACCCGCGGCGCGAGGAAGCGCCTCGCCGTCGAGCGGTTCGACGGAGAGCCGGTGACCGAGAGCGAGGCGATGCCGCTGCTCCTCGAAGCAGGCTTCCTCGCGGGTCCGAGGCGCGCCGTTCTGAGGCCTTAGGAGGGTTTGGTGCAGAGCTGCTCGTCGTCGGCGTGCGATGCTCGTTCGTTGACGAGGACGCAGGGAGCGTCAATAGCCAAAGCTATTGGCGCGACTGAGGACGCCGCTCAGCGGGCGAGCAGCGCGCGCGGGCGGCACAGACTGCTTTGCGCCAAACTCTCCTGATGCCGGAAGGCGACGCCCTCGCACGGGCCGCCCGGCGCCTCCAGGTTCTCGTCGGCGAGCGGGTCGAAGTCGAGACGCCGCACCCGCGCGCCGCGGTCAAGCAGATCGCTCAGCGGCTCGACGGCCGACGGCTGCTCGGAGTCGAGGCTGTCGGCAAGAACCTCCTGCTCCGGTTCGAGGACGGCGTCGTCCTCCGCAGCCATCTGCGCATGTCCGGACGCTGGATCGTCCAGCCGAGCGGGTCGAAGCTCTTCGGCCGACCGTGGCTCGTGCTGCGCGGCGCGGAGCGTGAGGCCGTGCTCTGGAACGGCCCGGTGCTCGAGCTCGACGACAGGGCCGTTCGCCGGCTCGGCCCGGACATCCTCGCGGAGCCGGCTGACTTCGAGACGATGAGCGCGAACCTGCGCCGCGACGCGAGACGCCCGATCGGGGATGCCCTCCTCGACCAGCGCCTGGTCGCGGGGATCGGGAACGTCTGGCGAGCAGAGGCGCTTTGGGAGGCGCGCGTCTCGCCGTGGCGCGCAGCCGGCGCTACATCAGACGACGAGCTTCGCGCGGTTCTCGAGGCTGCCCACGAGCTTATGACCGCCTCCGTCGAAACCGGCCGCGAGCGTCGCGCGGTCTACAACCGCGCCGGCCGCGGCTGCCGGCGATGCGGCACTCCGATCGAGGCCCGGGGACAGGGCGACGACAACCGCACCGCCTATTGGTGCCCTGTATGCCAGGCGTGAGCTAGCGACAGTCCTGACAGGCGCCGCGCAGGAGGACGTCGTGTCCGGCAGTCGTGTAGCCGGTCTTCCGCTCGACCTGGCGGAGCGCGTGCTCGAGCCGCTCGTCCGCGAACGCCTCAACCTTGCCGCAGCTGTTGCAGACCAGGTGATGATGGTGGACGCCGTCGCTATGCGCGGGCTCGAATCGCGTGATCGCGTCCCCGATGTCGACCCGCTGGACGAAACCCTGATCGGCCAGGAAGTCGAGGATTCGGTAGACGCTCGCGATGCCGACGCCGCGGCCCTCGGCCCGTAAGCGGTCGAAGATCTCCTGAGCGCTCAGGCAGCACGTCTGCTTGCCGAGAAGCTGGATCACGGCGAGGCGGGCGCCGCCGCTTCGATACCCGGCGCGCCGCAGCTCGTCCAGGGTTTGGCTCGTCCAGTCGGGCATCGCCTGATGATAGCGACTCGCATTTTGGAATGAGAATGACTATCGTTTATCCCAATGCTGGCGCCCTTTCACTACGTCTTCGTCCAACGCGGGCTGCTCGAGATCGGCCTCCTCTCGATCGGGGCAGGGTTACTGGGGCCGTGGCTCGTCTTGCGCGGCCTCGCGTTCTACGCCCACGCGGTCGGGACCGCCGCCTTTCCGGGCCTCGTTCTCGCCGACGGTCTGGGCTTTTCGCCGCCTCTGGGCGCAGCGCTCGGCGCGGCCGGCTTCGCCGGCGGAGTCGATCTGCTCGGTCGCTCGCGCCGAGGGAGCTACGACACCCAGACGGCGCTGGTCCTCGTCGGCGCCCTCGCGCTCGGGGTGATCCTCGCCAGCGACGTCTTCCATTCGGGGACGAACGTCGAGACGTTGCTCTTCGGCAGCCTCCTGTTGATCGGGACGCGGGAGCTCGTGCTTGCGGCGGCTGTCTCGATGCTCGCGCTTGCGGGGACGATCGCGTTCGGCCGTCTCTGGCTCGTGCGCGGCTTCGACCCCCTTGCCGCCTCGTCGCTCGGCTTGCGTTCGTCCCTGCCGGACGGCGCGCTGCTCGCGCTCGTCGCCTTCGCGGCGATCGCGGGGCTTGCCGCACTCGGAGCCCTGCTCGTCAGCGCCCTGCTCGTCGTCCCTGCGGCCACGGCGCGACTCTGGACGCGGAGGCTGGTTTCGTGGCAGCTCGCCACGATCGCCTTCGTCGCCGCGGAAGGCGTCGTCGGACTGTGGCTCTCGGTCCAGCTGAACGTTCCCCCCGGGGCTGCGATCGCATTGCTCGCGGGGGCCGTCTTCGCGCTCGCCGCGCTCGGCCGGCGCTACGTCTCGCTCCGCGCTTTCGGGCTCGTCGCCACCGGCGCCGGCGCCGTGCTCCTCCTGGCCGCCTGCGGGGTTGCGAACGGCGGCCGCCCGGGGACCGTGGACGTCGTCGCCACGACGACCCAGATCGCGGACTGGACTCGTGCCGTCGGCGGGCAGGCGGTCTCGGTGCACCAGATCCTGCAGCCGAACACCGACCCCCACGAGTACGAGCCGCGTCCGGTCGACGTCGAACGCACGGCGGGCGCGCGCGTCGTCTTCGAGAACGGAGACAACCTCGACCACTGGATGGGAAAGGTCGTCTCGCAGGCCGGCGGCCATCCCGAGGTCGTCGATCTCGCCGCGAGCGTTCCGGTCAAGCTGCCCGGCGAACGCTCGGGCCCCGAGGCATCGCGATTCGACCCGCACTGGTGGCACGACCCGGTCAATGCCAAGGCCGCGGTGACGAAGATCCGCGACGTCCTCGCCGCCTCCGACCCAAAGGCCAAGGCCGGATTCGAGCGCCGCGCCGCTGCCTACATTGCAGCGCTGCAACGCCTCGAGCGAGGCACGCGGCGCTGTTTCGCGAAAGTGCCGCCGGCGGCACGGAAGCTCGTCACCGATCACGACGCGTTCGGCTACTACGCCCAGCGCTACGGAATCACGATCGTCGGCGCGGTGATCCCCTCGC
>DASQWX010000095.1:0-20926 GCA_035640035.1 Gaiellaceae bacterium | reverse complement strand
TTCCTCGCCGAGGATGTTCGCTCACAGACCGAGATCGAAGAGGCCGTCGAGGAGATCGACGTCAAGGACGCTGAGCTCGAGCTCGCGCGCCAGGTGATCGGCAGCCTGGCCGCCGATTTCGACCCGCAGGAGCTCGTCAGCGAGTATCGACGTGACCTGAGAGAGCTGCTCGAGGCGAAGCTTGCGGGCGAGGAGATCGCAGCGCCGGAGCCGGCGGAGGAGGTCGCGCCGGTCGTCGATCTGATGGAAGCGCTCCGCGCGAGCGTCGCCGAGGCGCAGGAGAAGACGCCGAGCAAGGCGGCTGCCAAGAAGACGAAAGCCGCCTCGGCGGGCGGCTCCCGTCGCAAAGTCGCTGCGCGCAAGTAGCGCGCGTCCTAATGGTGCTGCGGGACCGCCCCCAGCGCCTGGAGCTGAGCCTGGAACAAGGTCTTGTCGATCTTCCCGTGGTAGATCGGGATCGACTCTTGTACGCAGACCTTGATCACCTCTTGGCGATCGATCCCAAGCTCTTTCGACAGCTCCTCGGGCGTCAGGTGGTTCGCCATATGACCTCCCTGCGATCCAACAAAAAACCCGTCTCGTGCTCTCGCATGGACGGGCTCAGTGAACCGCTCCGATTGTCTTGCCGACAGGAATCAAAGGGCCTGCCCTCCCAGGTCATCCATCACGTCGAACAATAGTTTGCCAGCGTGACGGACGCAAAGGATTTTCCGGACTTCGAGGAGCGGTTCACAGACGTGAAGGCCGGCCGCATCCGTTACTTCGTCGGCGGTCCGGAGGGAGGCGAGCCGGTCGTGCTCGTCCACGGTCTCGGAGGCTGCGCCGCGAACTGGGTCGACGTGGCCCCACATCTCGTCCAAAGCCGGCGAGTCCTGGTACCCGAGCTACCCGGGCACGGGCTCTCGACGCCGTTGCCGGCGGTTCCCAACCTCTCGGTCTTCGCCGACCGCTTGGCGCTGGTCGCGGAGCGCGAGGGGATGCTGCCCGCCGCTTTCGCCGGCCACTCGCTCGGCGGTGTCGTCTCGCTCCGGCTTGCCTTGCGGCGTCCGGACGAGGTGAGGGCGCTCGTGCTCGCAGCGACCGCCGGAATCTCGTCGACTACCCGCCGGGCCAAGTACGGCCTGCGAATTCTCGGCGTCATCGGCCCGCGCCGGCTCGTTGCTCCGTGGGCCGACTCGGTCGCGGGGAGCGCGTTTCTCCGCTATGCGGTCTTGGGCCGCTGGGGTGCGGCGGATCCCCTGGTCCTGTCCCGCGCGGCTGTCGACGGGTTTCTCGAAGGGACCCGCCTGACGAGCGACTCGGTCAGCGCCGCACGTGCTCTCGTCGAAGACGATGTTCGGCCGGAGCTCGGGGAGCTGCGGTGCCCGACGCTCGTCCTCTGGGGCGCGCGCGACAACCAGCTGGCTGTCGCCGACGCTCTCGACTTCGCGCGCCGGCTCGACGCGCCGCTCCGCGTGATCGCCGACTGTGGCCACCTGCTCATCGGCGAGCGCCCCGATCTCTGCGCCGAGGCCATCGACGCATTTCTCGGTTAGTCACGCCGCCGCGGCATGAAGAGAGTCGGATAGTGGCCCCTGTGCGGCCGCAGCCGGATTCACTCCGGCGGAGGCCCGGACTCGGTTGCGATGGAGCGGCAAGAAGAAGGGGGCTCATGGGGGAAACATGGTTTCCCCCATGCCTATCGGGGTGCCCAGATTTGAACTGGGGACCTCTCCGACCCGAACGGAGCGCGCTACCAGGCTGCGCCACACCCCGAGGCAGGAAAGACTAGCGAAGCGGCTGAGCGCTTTTCCGCCGGATCCACGCCGTCAGGCGCGAACGAAGCGGTTGTGCCTGCTGCTGTCGAAGCGCGGCCTCGCGCCGTGCTTGCTGCTTGACCCAGGCGCGGTGACGCTGGCCTCTCGTCGCGTAGCGCGGTTTCCAGTAGATCGGGCTCATGCGACGAAGCTTGCATGGACGACCTTCGTGCAGGCGTCCTCGACGTAGTCGAGCCCGCCGGCCTCGGCGATTGCTCGCGCCTCCGGGGAGACAATCCCCGATTGGAGCCAGAGCGCTCCCGCGCCGACCGCAACCGCCTCGCGCGCGACCTCGGGCGTGAACTCGGGACGCCGGAAGACGTCGACGAGGTCGATCGGCCTGTGGATGTCCGCCAGCGTTGCGATGCACGGGATTCCGAGCACCTCGTCACAGTCCCGGGGCCGGACCGGAATGACGTCGTAGCCCTCCCGGAGCAGGTAGCGCATGACACCGTGACTCGGTCGATCGGGCTTCGGCGAGGCGCCGACGACGGCGATCGTCTTCGCCTCCCGCAGGATTTGCTCCGGAGACCGGATCAGTCGACGGCTCGTAGCCATGGCCGAGTCAGCACGACCGTGATCATGCCTGCCGAGACGAGCGCGCCGGCCGCGATCATCGGCCCGGGCGGCCCCACGCCTGCGATCGCGCCCCACACCGCGAGGCCGATCGGCATCAGGCCGAAGCTGCCGAAGAAGTCGAGGCTGACGACACGCCCGAGCAAGCGCGCAGGGACCATCTCTTGCAGCATCGTCTCCCAGACCGCGACGCCGAAGCCGATGCAGAAGCCTCGCAGCAGCGCGAGTGCTCCCGCGAGCACGTACCACGGCGCCAGCCCCATCCCCGCGATCGCGAGGCTGTTGATCAACCAGAGCCAGTACGAGAGAACGCCGCGCCGGCGTCGGGGTTGAAGGTGGCCGAACGCGAGCGTTCCGCAGACGGTGCCGACGCCGACCATCGCCGAGAGCGCGGCGTAAGCGCCGACTCCGCGGCCGAAATGATCCTTGACCAGCTTCGGGAGCAGCACCTGCTGCGGAGCCAGCTGCAGCATCAGGATGAGTGCGAAGAGCGTGATCGTCACCCAGAGCCAGGGAATTCGCGCGACGTAGCGCGCCCCTTCCCGGATCTCGTGGAGCGTCCCCTCGCTCGGCTCCGGCTCGATCGCGCGAGGGCGCGCGAGCAGCATCAGCGCGCCCGAGAGCAGGAACGAGAGTGCGTCGATGCCGAAGACCCACGACGAGCCGGCGCCGTGGTAGAGGAAGCCGGCCAGCGCGGGCCCGACCACGAAGCCGCCCCAGCGCGCGACGCCCATCAGCGAGTTTGCGGACGGGAGATGGGCGGCGTCGACGACGAGCGGGATGATGCCGCCGACCGCCGGGTAGAAGAGACCGTCGCCGAGGCCGGCGATCCCCGCGAGGACGACGAGGGACGGCAGGCCGAGGTGTCCGCTTGCATCGAGTCCCGCGAGCGTTCCGACGGCGACGAACCGCCAGACGTCGGAGACGATCATCATTCGTCGGCGCTCGTACCGGTCGGCGAGCGCGCCGCCGATCAGGAGCGTCGCGAGCAGGCCGGCGCCCTGAACGGAGAGAACGAGCCCGATCTTGCCGGCACCCGCGAGCGTGAACGTCTTCCAACCTAGGGCCGTCAGGAAGGCGGCGTCGCCCACGAGCGAGACCGATTGACCGGTGAAGAGAAGGCGAAAATCGCGATGCCGAAGCGCCTCGAAGGCACGCGCGCGCCGTGGCTGGGAAATCGCCTCCACGGCTCAAACCTATCCACTGCCGCTCGTGGCCAACGCGGTCGCCGGGTGCTACAAGCAGAAGGATGGCGCTTCAGGCTGTTCTCTTCGACGTCGACTTCACGATCGCCAAGCCGGGCCCCGATCTCGGCCCGGAGGGCTACCAGCGACTCGGGCGGAGGTTCGGGCTGGAGCTCGACCCTGGCCGATACCGAGAGGCTCGCACGCACGCGGTCGACACGCTCCAGCGTCACCCCGAGCTCGACCATGACGAAGAGGTCTGGGTCCTGTTCACGGAGCAGATCGTTCGAGGCATGGGCGGCAACTCGGACCGCGCCTATGAATGCGCCGTCGAGATGACGCGTGCGTGGGAGCACGCCGACAACTTCCAGATCTTCGAGGACGTCCTACCCGTGCTCGCGGATCTCCGGGGGCGCGGGCTGAAGCTCGGCCTCGTCTCGAACACAGGACGCGACCTCGAGGAGTTCGTGAGACATCACGGGCTCGACGTCGACGCGGCCGTCAGCTCGGGCGCGCATGGAAAGACGAAACCGCATCCGACGATCTTCCAGGCGGCGCTCGACGGGCTGGGCGTCGAGGCCGAGTCCGCCGTCATGGTCGGGGACTCGATCGAGGACGACGTCGAAGGAGCGAAGGCCGTCGGCATGCAGGCCGTGCTGCTCGACCGGGACAACCGGTATCCCGAGATCGAGGACAAGTTGACGGACCTCCGCGCGTTGCCCGCCGCGCTCGGGCTCGCGGCCCGGTGACGTCGTCCTAGGTCAGAATTCGACTATGACCGGTCTGGTTCTCTGGTTGATCGCGGCGGTCCTGCTCGCGATCGGGGAGCTTCTGACGCCCGGCATGTTCTTCCTCGGCCCCGTAGCCCTCGCTGCGGTCGGCGCGGCGATCACGGCCGGCGTCGGCGCCGGGATCGTCCTTCAGCTGATCGTTTTCATCGCCGTGTCCGTGGCGTCGCTTGCGTTTCTCCGACCAATCGCCAGGAGCCACGTCCACATGCCTGCCTTGACACGGACAGGCACCGCGGCGTTGGTCGGCAAGAAGGCACTCGTTCTGCAGCAGGTCGATGCGAACGGCGGCCGCGTCAGGATCGGCGGGGAAGAGTGGTCGGCGCGGGCGTTCTTCGACGAGCAGACGCTCGAGGCGGGATCACGGGTCGAAATTGCGAAGATCGAGGGCGCCACGGCGCTCGTGTTCAAATAGGGGGTTCCCATGGTGACCTTGATCGTGGTTCTGATCGTCGCGGCCTTCGTCCTGATCACGCTCGCGCGCACGGTCAGGATCGTCCCGCAGGCGCGCGCCGGCGTCGTCGAGCGGCTGGGGCGCTACTCGCGCACTCTCAACGCGGGCCTCACGATCGTCGTGCCGTTCATCGACCGGATCCGCGAGATGATCGACCTCCGCGAACAGGTGGTCTCGTTCCCGCCGCAGCCCGTCATCACGGAGGACAACCTCGTCGTCAGCATCGACACGGTCATCTACTTCCAGGTCACGGAGCCGAAGGCGGCGACCTATGAAGTTGCCAACTACATCCAGGCGATCGAGCAGCTGACGGTGACGACGCTCCGGAACGTGATCGGCGGCCTCGATCTCGAGGAGACGCTCACCTCGCGCGACCAGATCAACAATCAGCTTCGCGGCGTGCTCGACGAGGCGACGGGGAAGTGGGGGATCCGCGTCAACCGGGTCGAGCTCAAAGCGATCGATCCACCGGCGTCGGTCAAAGAGTCGATGGAGAAGCAAATGCGCGCCGACCGCGACAAGCGTGCGGCCATCCTGACCGCGGAGGGCGTCAAGCAGTCACAGATCTTGACCGCGGAGGGGGAGAAGCAAAGCGCGATTCTCCGCGCCGAAGGTCAGAAGCAGGCGGTCATGCTGCAGGCAGAGGGCCAGGCGAGGGCGATCGACACCGTCTTTCAGGCGATCCACGAGGGTAGGCCGGACCCCCAGCTCCTCGCCTACCAGTACCTCCAGGTACTGCCACAGATCGCCCAGGGAGAGGCGAACAAGGTCTGGATCATCCCCAGCGAGTTCGCCCAGGCGCTCGGACGGCTGGGCGGGGCCCTTGGTGCCGCCGGCGATTCGAACGAAAAGTAGAAGCAGCGCGGGTTTGCCCGCAATCAGACGCCTCTCCTACACTCCGCGGGCGGTGGGCGAGGGCTCGAAGATCCAGGAGCAGCGGCGCCGACAGATCTTGCAGGCGGCAGTCGGTGCCTTCGCGCGCAAGGGCTACCACGCTTGCAGGGTCAGCGACATCGCCAAGCAAGCCGGCGTCGCCTACGGGCTCGTCTACCACTACTACGGATCGAAAGAGGCGCTTCTCGAGGCGATCTTCAAACAGACCTGGGGCGCGATGCTCGAGACGATCAAATCGGTCGAGCAGCTCGACGAGTCCGCGCCCGACCAGGTGCGTAAGGTGACGCAGATCGTCTTGCGCACGTGGAAGCGAGATCCCGACCTCGTCCGGGTGCTCGTGCGCGAAGTCACCCGAAGCTCACAGCTCCAGCATGAGACTTATGAGATCGACCTCGCCTACCAGGCGCTCCAGCGGATCGTCGAGCGGGGCCAGTCGATGGGCGAGTTTCGTTCGGACGTCGATCCCCGGCTGACCGCCACGATCTGGTACGGCGCTCTCGAGGAGATCCTCACGGGCTGGGCCTTCGGCCAGCTGCCCGACAGGGAAGAGGACGTCACGCGCGCCGAGCAGGCGGTCGTGGAGATCGTGACCGGCGGACTCGCCGGCGACCGCGCGGCGGCCCCCGCCTGATGGCGACAGAGACGGCTTCGCGCGAGCTGGCCACGCTACCGCCGGTTCAGCGGCGGCTGCTGTGGACGCTCGGCTTCGGTGCGTTCGGGCTCGCCTTCTCGATCACGACGATCTCGGTGGCGCTGCCGCCGCTCCTGCACACGTTCACGACGTCCGGCTCCCTGATCGGCCTCGTCATCGGCGCCGAGGGATTCTTCGCGCTGACGCTCTCCCCGGTCATCGGGCCGTGGAGCGACGGGTTCCACACGCCGCTCGGCCGGCGGCGCCCGTTCATGCTCGTCGGCCTCGGCCCGATGGCGTTCTGCCTGCTGCTGATCCCGTTCATGCCGAACCTCTGGACGACCGCGCTGCTGGTGCTCGCGTTCTACTTCGCCTACTACCTTTACGAGCCGCCGTATCGCGGCCTCTACCCGGACGTCGTGCCGCCGTCGGCGTTCGGCCGGGCGCAGGGCGTCCAGCATGTCCTCCGAGGAATCGCGCTCGGCATCGCGATGGTCGGCGGCAACTTCCTGTTGAAGGTCTGGATGCCGGCGCCGTTCCTGACGGCAGCGCTCATCACGACGGCCGCCTGCGGGCTCACCGTCCTTCTCGTCCGCGAGGACGGCGGCCACGGCCGCGTCTTCGAGGGGTTCTGGGCGTACATCAAGCGGAGTTGGTTCATCTTCTGGCAAGAGGGCGACGTCCGGCGCTTCCTGCTCGCGAACTCGGCGTGGGAGGGGACATTCGCGGCAGCCAGGAGCTTTGTGATCCTCTACGTCATCGACGGGCTGCAGGAGTCGAAGACGGTTTCCGGAGAGATCCTCGCGGCCGTCGCCGTCGGTTACGTGATCGCGGCTGTCCTCGCCGGCCGGCTCGGCGACCGCTTCGGCCTCGCGAGAGTGATCTTCTTCGCCTCTTTCGTCTACGGGACCGGCCTGCTCGTCGGCGGTCTCGCCGAGCAATGGCACACCTGGTACTTCGGGCTGATCGTCCCGGTGGCGATCGCAGGGGGGACGGTGATGACGCTTGCGTGGGGTCTCCTCTACAAGATCGTCCCGGCGCAGCACCGGGGCGCTGTCTCAGGCTTGGCGACCACGACGAAGGGGATCGGCCTCCTGGTCGGGGCGCCAGTCGCGGGTGTCGCGATCGACCTTGCGCGCCCACACCTCGACGCGACCAGCGGCTACCAGATTCTCTGGCCGGTGTGCGCGCTGCCGATCCTCGGCGCGATTCCGCTGCTCGTCCGGCTGATCCACGCGGAAGCCGAGGCCGACAGGAGGGGCGAAGTGCCGCCGCCGCTCCAGGCCGAGGTCGGACCGGTCTAGGCGCCGGTCGCGATCGGACGCTCGCGGTGAACTCCGGCGAGCGCCGGCGCCCACGAGCAGAGCGGCGAGATGTCTCCGTCGCGGCCGTTCAGCGCTCGGTAGCCGAGCGCGTGGTCTGCCTGCATCAGCTTGTGGATCTGGGTCGTCCCCTCGTAGATGATCGGGGCGCGCGCGTTCCGGAAGTAGCGCTCGATCCCATACTCCGCCGAGTAGCCGTAGGCGCCGTGAACCTGGATCGCGAGGTGCGCCGCCCTGAAGGCCGACTCCGTCGCATGCCACTTCGCAAGCGACGTCTCCCGTGTATTGCGCCTGCCCTCGTTCTTCATCCAGGCGGCCTGCATGACGAGCAGCTTGGAGGTCTCGTAGCCGAGCACCATCTCGGCGACCATGTCCTGGACGAACTGGTACTTGCCGATGGGCTGCCCGAACGTCTCACGCTCGCGGGCATACTCGACCGAGCGCTCGAGACAGGCGCGGATCACCCCGCAGGCCCCCGCCGCGACGGTGAACCGGCCCTGGTCGAGTCCGTACATCGCGATCTCGAATCCCTGGCCCTCCTCGCCGATCAGGTTCTCGGCCGGGACCTCGACGTTCTGGAAGAAGAGCTCACCGGTCGAGCCGGCCCACACGCCGAGCTTGTGCTCCGTGTCCGCGGCGCTGAAGCCGGGCATCCCCTTCTCGAGCACGAACGCCGAGATTCCCTTGTGCTTGGCCGCAGGGTCGGTCTTGGCGAAGACGAGCGCGTGGTCGGCGACGGTTGCGTACGAGATCCAGTTCTTCGAGCCGTTGAGCACGTAGACGTCGCCTTCACGGCGGGCGGTCGTCTTCATCGCGGCGACGTCCGAGCCGGCGGCGGGCTCCGTGAGCCCGAAGCACGCAATCTTCTCGCCTCGGGCCTGCGGTGTGAGCCAGCGCTGCTTTTGCTCCTCGGTCGCGTAGCGAAGCAGTGAGAGCGAGTTGAGCCCGACGTGAACCGAGATCAGCGTCCTGAAGGCGGCCTCGCCTCGCTCGATTTCTTCGCACGAGAGCGCCTCGGCAACGAAGTCGAGGTCGGCCCCTCCGTATTCCTCCGGGATCACGATCCCGAGCAGGCCAAGCTCCGCCATCCCCTCGATCACCGACATGTCGAGCCGGTGCGCGATGTCGTTGTCGATCGCGTTCGGCAAGACGCGCTCGTCCACGAAGGTTCGTACCGTGTCCTGGATGAGCTTCTGTTCGTCGGTGAGCTCGAAGTCCACGGCGCAAGTCTATGGTCGCGTCCACCGCCTCGGCCCCGGTCTACTGCCGCTCGTCCTCGTTGGCGGGGCCGCCTTCGACAACGGCGGCTACAACGCGAGCACCTGGGGATGGCTGACGCTCGCGCCGCTCGTTGTCGTCGCAGTCGCGCTCGTGCTGGGCCGCGCTCGCCGCCCGGCCGGAGCCGTCCTCGCCTTTCTCGGGCTGCTCGTCGCATTCACGGCGTGGACGTGGCTCTCGATCGCCTGGTCGGACGACGTCTCGGAGTCGGTTCTCGAAGGCGAGCGCCTTCTCGTCTACGTCGCCGCTGCGGCCGCTTTCCTCGTCGTCGGACGGGCGCACGTGGCGCGTCTCGTCGGCGGGCTGCTGGCCGCGATCACGATCGTCTGCGCTTGGGCCCTCTGCCTACGCGCCTTCGGCGGCTCCGGCTCGTACGACGTCGCTTCGGTTTCCGCGGACGCAACCCGGCGCCTGGCGGCACCCCTCGGATACTCGAACGCCCTCGGTCTGTTCGCGGCGATCGGAATCCTGCTCGCGGTCGGGCTCGCCCTTCGATTTGGGCGCCCGCTTTTCGCGGCGCCGGTGCTCGTGCTCGCACCGACTCTCTACTTCACGTACAGCCGGGGAGCCTGGCTCGCGCTCGCGGCGGGCGCGGTCGGAGGCCTCGCACTCGCAGTTCCGCGTCTCCCCAGGCGCTTCGTGCTCGTCGCGGCAGCGGTGGTCGCGGCCCTCCTCGCCGTCGTCCTCGTCCGGGTAGGCGGCCCCGGTGGCGCGATCCGCGAGTTCTCGCACGCAGGACCGACGGTGAAGGCGGACAAGAACCGCCGGCTTTTCACGCTTTCAGGCAGCAGCCGCGCCCAGTACTGGCACGTTGCCTGGCGGGAGGTCGAGGACCATCCCTGGCTCGGCTCGGGCGGCGGCAGCTTCCAGCGCAACTGGCTTCGGTTGCGGCCGGCCGAGCTACCGGTTCTCGACGCGCACAACCTCTATCTGGAGACGCTGGCGGAGGTCGGGCCGAGCGGGCTTGCCCTGCTCGCGGCGTTGCTCGCACTTCCCGCTGTCGCGGCTGTGCGTGCGCGAAGACAACCGCTCGCCGCCCCGGCATTCGCGGGCTATGTCGCCTACCTCGTTCATGCGGCACAGGATTGGGACTGGGAACTGCCCGCCGTCACGCTTGTCGGGCTCTGCTGCGCCGCGGCGTTGCTGCTTCTCGCCGAGCGGGCGCCGAGGCCCGCCGTTGGCCGGGCGGCCCGCGCCGCCGCGCTCGCCGCCGCCGTGATCCTCGGGCTACTTGCCCTTGGTGCGCTCGCCGGCAACGCGGCGCTTGGCGCCGCGAGCGCCTCGCTCGACGCCGACAATCCGACGCGGGCCGCGCGCGATGCTCGGTGGGCGAAACGGCTCGTCCCGTGGTCCGCGGAGCCCTGGCGCCTCCACGGCGAGGCGCTGCTCTCGGAAGGAAACGTCGACGGAGCGCGGCGGGATTTCGAGACGGCTGTGCGCAAGGACCCGTCCGACTGGGATTCCTGGATCGATCTGGCATTCGTGACGCATGGAACGGCGCGGAGAGAAGCTGCCGACCGCGCAGCGCAGTTGAACCCGCTCGAGCGGATTTCGCGGAGCGGGGGTTGAGAAGTTTGCAAGAACCTTACGGAGAGAGGGTCGAGACCTTTGCAAGAATCGCCGATGCCAGCGTCGAACTGCGGTGCACGCGTTCGATTCCTAGGAGGGTCTAAGAAATGAAGTCGATCTGGTCCCATCGCCGCCTGCGCCTCGTTGTTGCCGGGACGGCGACCATCCTGACCGGCGCCGCTCTCGCCTCGGCGGCACTCGCAGGTCTCGGCGCCCTCAATCTCGGGCCGGCGGCCGCGAGCCAGTACCCGAAGAAGGTGACCGTCTGTCACCGCACTCACTCGAAGAAGCATCCGTGGGTGCAGATCAGCATCTCCACCCACGCGTTGAAGGCGCATCTCCGCCACGGCGACTTCGTCGTCGACGCGACCCATCCGTGCCCGCCGCCGACCGCAGCGAGCGCGAAGAACAAGAACAAGCATCACGGCAAGCACAGCGGCAAGGGCAAGGGGAAGGGCAAGAGCGGGAACAAAGGCGCCGCTCCGACGAAGAACCCGAACCACGCCAACGGCAAGGGGAAGGGCAAGAGCGGGAACAAAGCCGCCGCTCCGACGAAGAACCCGAACCACGCCAACGGCAAGGGGAAAGGCAAAAGCGGGAACAAGGGCGCCGCTCCAAAGAAGAACCAGAGCCACGCCAGCAACAAAGGCGGCAACGGCCACGGCAAGAAGTGAGTTGGAGCGCCCTCAGGGCGCCTAACGCCGAAGGAAGAGCCCCGGGACCCCGGGGCTCTTCGCTTCTGTAGGGTCGAGTGCGTGAGTCGCATCGCCGCCGAGACGTACGCGCGGATCGCAGAGCTTCCGCTCGAGGTGGAGTCGTTTGCGCTCGAGCGCTTGGAGCTCGCAGTCTCGTCGGAGTTCACCCGGGTGACGACTGTCATCCGCCTTCGCGGCGCCGGCGAGGAAGGCGTCGGTGAGGACGTCACCTACGGCACCTCCGACCAAGACTCCTTTCAGCGTGAGGGCGCGAGCCTGCCGCTGGCCGGCTCGCACACGCTAGACGGCTTTGCAGGGGCGCTCGACACGCTCGAGCTCTTCCCGGAAGGGCCGGAGATGCCGGCGTTCTACGACTACCGGCGCTGGGGGCTCGAGAGCGCGGCGCTCGACCTTGCGTTGAGACAGGCCGGGATGTCGCTTGCCGCCGCGCTCGGCCGGGAGCCTCGGCCGATCCGCTACGTCGCCTCGTTGCGGCTCGGCGAGCCTCCCTCGACGGAGCCGCTTCGCCGTTGGCTCGAGCTCTATCCCGAGCTTCGATTCAAGCTCGACCCGACGAGCGGATGGACGGACGAGCTGGTCGCGGAGCTCGCCGCGCTCGGGAAGGTCGACATCGTCGATCTCAAGGGTGCGTACAAGGGAACGCCGGTCGACCAGCCGCCGGACCGCGAGCTCTATACCCGCGTCGCCGCCGGCTTCCCCGCGGCCTGGATCGAGGACCCAGCCCTCACGCCCGAGACCGACCACGTGCTGGAGCCGTATCGCGACCGCGTGACCTGGGATGCGCCGATTCACTCCGTCGAAGACGTGCTGGCGCTGCCGTTCCCGCCGAGGATGCTCAACGTCAAGCCGTCGCGCTTCGGGCAGGTTCGTCGCCTGCTCGACTTCTACGACTGGTGCGCGGCGGGCGGTGTCGGAAACTACGGTGGCGGCCAGTTCGAGCTCGGCCCCGGACGCGGTCAGATCCAGTACCTCGCGTCGCTCTTCCATCCCGACGCTCCGAACGACGTCGCGCCGGCGGGATTCAACGAGGGGCTGCAGCCGGGCCTGCCGACGAGCCCGCTGAGGCCGCCGAACGAGGAGGAACCAGGGTTTCGCCTATATTGACTCGCGAGTCAACTTTGGGCGCGACCGAGACTTCGACCGGGATTTCATTCGCGCTGAGCGAGGAGCAACGGGCTCTGCGCGAGCTCTCGCGGGAGTTCGCCGAGAAGGAGATCCGCCCGGTCGCCGCAGACTACGACGAGCGTTCGCAGCATCCGGCCGACGTGATCGCCAAGGCGCACGAGGTCGGCCTGATGAACCCGCACATCCCGGAGGAGCTCGGCGGGCCGGGCCTGTCGGCCTTCGAGCAGATCCTCATCGGGGAGGAGCTCGCGTGGGGTTGCTCGGGCATCGCGACCTCGATCGTCGCGAACATTCTCGGCTCGCTGCCGGTGCTGCTCGCCGGCACCGACGAGCAAAAGCGCGGGTGGCTCGCGCCGCTTCTCGCGGAGCCGCTGCTTTGCTCCTTCGCTTTGACCGAGCCGGGCGCCGGCTCAGACGTCTCGGCGATCCAGACCACGGCGGTGCGCGACGACGGCAACTACGTCCTCAACGGCTCCAAGATGTTCATCACGAATGCAGGCGAAGCGGCCTGGTTCGTCGTCTTCGCCGCGACCGACCGGCAGGCGGGCCACCGCGGTCTCTCGGCTTTCGTCGTCCCAGCCGACTCGAACGGAATCGTCGTCGAGCAGCACCTCGACAAGCTCGGACAGCGGGCGACCGACACGTCGGCGCTCGCGTTCCAAGACGTCCGCGTCCCGGTGGAGAACCGTCTCGGTGCGGAGGGGGAGGGCTTCAAGACGGCGATGCGGACGCTCGACCTCACGCGTCCCGGCACGGCCGCGGGCGCTGTCGGCGTCGCAAGAGCGGCTTTCGAGCACGCGATCGAGTATTCGAAGAGTCGCGTCCAATTTGGACAGCCGATCGCGATGAACCAAGGGGTTAACTTCCTCGTCGCAGACATGGCCGCGGAGATCGAGGCGGCACGTCTGCTGACCTGGCAGGCGGCGTGGCTGATCGACGAAGGGAAGCGGGCGACGCTGCAGTCCTCCTTCGCCAAGCGCTTCGCCGCCGACACCGCCATGAAGGTGACGACCGACGCAGTCCAGATCTTCGGGGGCTACGGCTACATGAAGGAGTACCCCGTCGAGAAGCTGATGCGCGACGCGAAGTTGTTCCAGATCTACGAGGGCACTTCGCAGATCCAGCGGCTGGTTATCGCTCGCGAGATCTTCCTTCCGCGGGATGGCTAATTCGCGGCAGCGGGTGTAGCGGCCGCGCCGCCATGTCGGCGCGGCCTCTTTGGGTGGCATCGCAAGCGACGCCTCGGTTGCTCGCGAGATCTTCCTGCCGCGGGATGGCCAATTCGCGGCAGCTGGTGTAGCGGCCGCGCCGCCATATCAGCACGGCGAATCTTCCCTCCGCGGGGCGCGTAGCCGGGGTTTATCCACCCTCCGCGGCGGCTAGACTCCACGCCTTCGTGGCCACGGACTCACGGGCCGTTCCCGCACGCGCCCGGCGCAGGCGGAAGACCTCCACGCGTGTCCGCGTGCAACGTGGCGCGCTTGCGTTCCTGCTGCTCGCGATCACCGGGTCCGTCCTTGGCCTCGTCTTCGCCGGCTCGCCGGAGCGGATCGCGGCGGGTGTCCAGATCGATGGCGTTGACGTCGGGGGCATGAAGCCTCGCGACGCAGAGCGGCTCCTCGAACGCCGCGCCCGCGCCCTCGAGCGCGTGCCCGTCGTTTTCGTCGCGGCCGGCAGACGCTGGCGCGTCACTCCTGACCAGCTCGGGGTCACGGGCGACTGGCACGCGGCGGTTGGGCTCGCCCAGCGCCACGGCGACGGGTTCGGACCGTTCCGCGGATTCCGGCGGATCGGCGTTCGCGTCTTCGGCGCCGACGTCGCGCCGCCGACGCGGGTCTACGAAGCCGGCCTCGCGTTCGAGATCGAGCGGTTCGCGCGTGCGGTCTACCGGCCGCACCAGGACGCTCGGCTGCGGTTGCACGGCCTCGAGCCGGTGGTCGTCAAGGGCAGCGCCGGGCGAGCGCTCGACCGCGCTGCGGCGACACGGATCGTCGTCGGCGCGCTATCGGGCTTCTCTCGCCACCCTGTGGCGCTCCCGGTTCGAAGTGAGTCGCCCGCCCTGTCGGCAGCCGAGCTCGCGGACGCGGCTTCCCGTGTCCGCGTTGCCCTCTCGGCACCGGTGCGCCTGCGGTGGCAGGCGACGACCTGGACGATCTCTCCGTGGCAGCTCCGGACGTTGCTCGCGCTGCCGGGACCCCGGGTCGCCTCCCTGGGAATCGGAGGTCCGGGCGCCGCCCGGTACTTCGCCGACCTCCGTCGGGCCCTGAACCGGCGTGCGAGGAACGCCGGCTTCGCGGTCGCGCCGAGCGGATCCGTCGCCCTCATCCCGTCGCGCCGCGGTCAGAAGCTCGCGGTCGGTCGAACCGAGGCCAACCTGTTTCGAGCCGCGCTGTCGAGCGACAATCGCGTCGCCCGCGTCGTGATCACCACTTCGCAGCCCGACCGGACGACGCGAGAGGCTCGCGCAATGGGAATCCGCGGCCTCGCCGGTGGCTACGAGACGGTCTACGGCGGCGACGCGAACCGCGTCCACAACGTCCAGCTCGTGGCCCGCCTTCTCGACGGAACGCTGATCGCGCCCGGACAGACGTTCTCGTTCAACCGGGCCACAGGCGCGAGAACGGCCGAGAAAGGCTTCCGTGAGGCGCCGGTCATCATCAACGGCGAGCTTCAAACCGGTCTCGGCGGGGGAGTCTGCCAGGTGTCGACCACCGTCTTCAACGCAGCCTACGAGGCCGGATTGAAGATCACCGACCGCACGAACCACGCCCTCTACATCAGCCACTATCCGCTCGGCCGGGACGCGACGGTGAACTACCCGGATGTCGACCTTCGTTTCGTGAACGACACCCCGCACTGGCTGCTGCTGCGCACCTTCGTCGGCTCCTACTCGCTGACGGTCGGTCTGTACGGAACGCCGCAGCACCGGCGCGTCGTGACTCAGACGCGGCCGCTCGTGGAGACCGGCCCGCCGCCGGTCATCCATCAGCCGGATCCGAGCCTGACCGAGGGGCACACAGTGCTGACGGACGCCGGCGAGCCGTCCCGCTCGACCAGCGTGCGCAGGCTCGTCTTCCAGGGTCGGAAGCTCCTCTACGACGACACCTGGTACTCCTCGTACCGTGCTGAGCCGAAGATCGTCCTCGTCGGGACGAAGGCGAAGCCGGCGCCGCCGAAGAAGAAAAAGAAGAAGCGGCCGGTGACGACGACCACGACGACGACGACGACTACGACGACGACAACGCCGGCTCAGCCTTAGAGATCTCCTGTACCAACCGGCGGCGCAGCCGCCTGTCCGCGAAAGCCGACCAGTGGAGGGGTCTGGGGAACCGGGAGGTTCCCGAGGCATCGAGGACTCAGCGCTCGACTTGCCTGATCGCCTCGACCAGCCATTCCGGCACGCGCGTCGGGCGGAGAGTCCTGGCGTCCGCGCACGCATGCCTTGTCGAACCCTCCGCGATCAGCTCGCCTTCGCGCTCGACGCGGTACTCGAACCGGAATCGCGCACCCCGAAGCTCGCCGCAGCGGGCTCGAATGACCAGCACGTCGGCGAAGCGCGCGGGCGCGCGGTAGCTGACGCTCGCGTCGAGCGTCAGCGCCTCGATTCCCGCGGCCTGCAACTCCGGATAGCCGCCGCGAAAGCGGGCGAGGTACTCGATTCGCGCCACCTCGAACCAGACGAGATAGACGGCGTGGTGGGCGATCCCCTGAGCATCCGTCTCCGCAAAGCGAACCTTTACCTCGGTCGAGAAGCCGAAGTCCACGCGCGAACTCTCTACGATCGGCGCGATGGACGCGTCCGCCCTCGCGCGGCTGATCGAGGCCCACCGGCCGTGCGTCGTGTTGACGGGCGCCGGCATGTCGACCGAAAGCGGGATTCCGGACTTCCGCTCGCCGACGGGCATCTGGGCCGAGTTCGATCCTGCCGAGTACGCCTCGCTGCCCGCCTTCCGTGCCGATCCGGAGAAGGTCTGGAGGTTCTACAAGCCCCGGATCGCGATGCTCACCGAGGCTGAGCCGAACGCCGGCCACATCGCGCTCGCGGCGCTCGAGCGCGCAGGCCTGATCGAGGCGGTCGTGACGCAGAACATCGACCTGCTTCATGAGCGGGCAGGTACTCGGAACCTCGTCGAGGTCCACGGGTCGATCCGGACGGCCACCTGTCCGTCGTGCGGCGAGTCGTATCCGCGGGATACCGTCCTCGCTCAGCTCGAGGAGGCCGATGCGCCTGCCTGCGAGCGCTGCCGTTCGATCTTGAAGCCCGACGTCGTGTTCTTCGGCGAGTTGCTTCCGGCGACCGAGATCGACCGCGCATTCGAGCTTGCGCGGGGCGCGCGCCTCCTGCTCGTGGTCGGCTCGTCCCTCGAGGTGCATCCCGTGGCCGCTCTGCCGGAGGAGACGCTCCTTTTTGGCGGCCGGCTGGCGATTCTCAACCAAGGGCCGACGCCTTACGACGGCCGGGCCGACCTGAAGCTCGAGGGAAACGCCGGATCGATTCTGGCGGCCGTCGCCGACGAGTTGCTAGGCGGCCGCTTGCGACGCCGACCTAAAGGACGGCCCGGCTCCGCCGGGGCGTCCGTCTAATCCCGGTGGGCAACGCCACTGCCGGCTCGAGTTTGCCGAGCGTCTTCTTCACGCGGCGGCTCTGCGAAGCGGGCGCTCGCCGAGCAGGCGGTTGCACTGGCTGCAGTGCACGCGCTCGACCTCGTAAGGAATGCCGTCCCGCTGACGCAGCAGGTGACTTGTCACCTTCGTGTGTCGGTGCGGGGGTCTCAACGGAATCGGCTGACGCATCTCACTCACCGTAGCTCTACCCTCGTCAAGGTTCGACGCCAAAATGGTGAACAAGTTGTGGCAAGGATGAGACGTCGGCGGCGCGTTGCAGCGGCTTTGTTGGCCTCGGCGGCGCTGGTTGCCGCGGGGTGCGGGACGACCGCGAAGCGCGAAGCGGTGAAGCGCACGCCCGGCTGCCGTCCCGGAAGCGTCCGCGCGCTCGGCTCGCCGGCGCGCGCGTACGCGGCGGCCGTGCGCCGAGCTGCTCGCGCCTACCGCGCGCCCGGCGTCGGGCCGATCGCTCGCTTCCGGCGCGACAACGCCTACGGTTTCCGGACGATCTTCTCCGTCCGCGCGGCGGTCCTACGCCGCGACTGCAGGGCGGCGTGGTACCGCGTCCAGCTGCCGATCAAGCCCAATGGCCGCGTCGGCTACGTTCGCGCCGCCGACGTTCGACTCGGCGTCGTCCGAACGAGGATCACGGTCGACCTCTCTCGGAAGCTGCTGACGTTCTATCGCGACGGCCGGCCCCGGTGGCGACTCCGGGTCGGAATCGGCTCGCGGGCGACGCCGACGCCCCTCGGCAGCTTCTACGTCAACCAGAGCTTGCGGGAGGATCCTTCTGGGCCGTATGGGCCGGCGGCGATCGGAGTCTCGGCCTACTCGTCCGTCCTCACCTGGTGGGCGGACGGCGGCCCGGTTGCGATCCACGGAACGAACAGGCCGTGGACGATCGGCCGCGCCGCTTCGAACGGGTGCATCCACGTTCCCAATGCCGCTGTCGAGCGTTTGTTCCGGATCACCCCGGTCGGGACGCCGGTTGTGATCTCGGCCTAGTCGGTTAGCCTGAACCCGACAAGCACCTGCGCGAGACGACGAAAGGAACACGATGGCTTCACGACGACAGGGAGGACTGCTCGGCCTCAGCGAAGACCTCATCGGGCGGATCACCGAGCTGCCCGGCGCGAAGAACCTGCTCGAGGCCCTGAACACGCTGCGGGACCGCGTCGACGAGATGCAGAAGCGGATGCGCGGGCTCGATGAGCTGACCCGGAGGGTCGAAGCGCTCGAGCGCCGTGTCGACCAGCTGTCAGGTGGTTCTCGTGCGCGAGGCTCATCGGCACGGAGGACGACCAGGTCGGCCGCGTCGGGGGCGAAAGGCACCGGTACCAGCCGGGCGCGCGGGACGACCCGCAGGCGCCCGAGTGGAGGCACGGGCCCGGCCGGCGGTTCCGGGACCTAGTGATCTAGATCACAAACCGGGCGGAACGCGGAGGCGCACCGCCCGCCGGACGATCTCGAAACGCGCCGGGGTCGTCCCGGGCTGCTCGCCGTCCAACTCGATCGGTAGCGGCTCCGCAGCCTCGACCGTCACCGCGGGACCGCGTAGAAGCTCGGCCTTCGGATGCGGCAGGTGTCTGCCGCGGTAGGTCTTCGGCAGCGTGAGGAGCAGATCCCGCTTCGTCAGGTTCCCGATCAGGAGGACGTCGAAGACGCCGTCGTCGGGCTCGGCCTCGGGGCAGATCATCATGCCGCCGCCGAAGTAGCGGCCGTTCGCGACAACGACGTCGTGCATCCGCGCCGCTCGCTTCTCGTCGCCGACGCTGACCGTGAGCTCCGAGGTCCGCCAGCGGGAGAAGACAGCCAGCGTCGCCCAGAAGTACGAGACCTTTCCGCCGAGTGCCTTACTGGTCTCGTTGGCGCGCTTCGCGATCTCGCCGCTCATGCCGGCGCTGGCGATGTTTGCGAAGTAGCGCTCGGCCGGTTCGCCGCGCCAGGAGCGGAAGCTCGCGCGGCCGACGTCGATCTCCCTCGCTTCCCCTGCTCGAGCGACCTCCAGCGCCTCGTCGAGCCGCCGCGAGATCCCGTACGTACGGACGAAGTCCCACCCCGTCCCGCGCGGGATCACCGCGAGCTCGATCGATTCGCGGCCGACGATCCCGTTCACGACCTCGTTGACCGTGCCGTCGCCGCCGACGACGACGAGCAGCTCTGCTCCCTCGTCTGCCGCTCGACGGGCGAGCGCCGTCAGGTCGCCGGGGCGCTCGGAGAGAAGCGCGTCGCCGCGAAGCCCCGCGGCGGCTGCTCGGTTTGCGATCTCGGGCCAGCGCCTCCCGGTGGCGCCGTTCTCGGACGCCGGGTTGACGAGGAAGGTGGTGCGAGGCTGGCTAATGCTTCGGCTCTGCGGTGGCCGTCGCGAGCGCGATCCGCGTCATCCTGTCGATCGCATTCCGGAGCTCGTCGTCCGAGATCCGCTGGAACACGCCCTCGACCACGACGTCGCTGACGGTTAGCAGGCAGCCGGCCTGGACGCCGCGGAGCGCGCCGAGGGTGAAGAGAACTGCCGCTTCCATCTCTACGGCGAGCACGCCGCGGGACGACCAGCGAGCGTACTGCTCACCGTCAGGGTTGTAGAAGAGGTCGCTGGAGACGATCGGCCCGACGCGCAGCGGCTGGTCGAGCTCCTTCGCGAAGTGCACCGCGCCGTGGACGAGCTCCCAGTCCGACGTCGGCGTGTGCGGCTCGCCCGCGACGAGGTGCTGAGCCGTGGCGTCGGCCGCGACCGCGGAGACGGCGACGATCAGGTCTCCGAGCCGCAAATCGGGCTGTAGTCCGCCGCACGTGCCGACGCGAAGGAGCCGCTTGACTCCGAGCTGGACGAGCTCCTCGACGACGATCGCGGCGGACGGACAACCCATCCCGGTGGCCTGAACGGACACCGGCTTGCCTTCGAACGTGCCCGTGTATCCGAGCATGCCGCGCTCGCTGTTCCGTTGGACGGGCTCGTCGAGATAGGTCTCCGCGATGTACTTCGCTCGGAGTGGGTCGCCCGGCAGAAGGCAGGCTTCCGCGTAGTCGCCCGGCTCGGCTCGCACGTGGATCGGCACTGCGCAACCTTAGTGGCTCGCCGGTGATGTAGATGTACACCTACATCACGTGGGGAAGCTGAAGGAGCCCGGGCTCGACCAGATCCTCGCCTTCTGCGCCGAGGATCCCGTTGAGCGCGTCTTCCTCGAAGACATGGCGCGCCGAGGGCTCGGTCGCTTCACCGCGATCGTCGAGAAGGGTCGGCTCGCGGCACTCTGTCACTCGGGTGCGAACTTGGTTCCGTCCGGGAGGGGATGCGGTGCGTTTGCCAAGCTCGCCACCGACTGGCGGGCCAAGATGATCATCGGCGAGGAGCGGGCGGTCTCCGCGCTGTGGGAGGCAGCCGCGCGGCACCTGCCGGATCCGCGAGAGGACCGGCCGGGTCAGCCCGTCTACATCCTCGAGGAGCCGCCTGCTTCCGGTGACAGTGGGTTGCGCGCTGCCGAGCCGGACGACTTCGACCTGCTGCTGCCGGCCTGCGCCGCCGCTCACTACGAGGAGATCGGAATCGATCCACTGAGGCGGGATCCAGAGGGCTTCCGCTGGCGGACGCGCGCTCAGATCGACGAGAGGCGCTCGTGGCTCTGGGCGGAAAACGGGACGATTCGGTTCAAGGCCGAAGCCTCGGCGTGGACGCCGCAGGCGGTTCAGTTGCAGCAGGTCTGGGTCGACCCCGACGTGCGCGGCCAGGGGTACGCGCAGCGCGGCCTCCGAGACCTCTGCCGTCTTCTGCTCGAGCGTGTGCCCACGGTCTGCCTCTTCGTCCGGAGCGACAACGCTCCCGCGATCCGCCTTTACGAGGCGGTGGGCATGCGTCACACGATCTCGTACCGCAGCCTGATCTTCTGATGCGGCCGCGCAGAATCGCGGCCCTCGTATTGGCAGCCTGGATAGCCCGCTGGGCCGCGATGGAGCTGGCGTCGTTCGCCGGCCATCGGCTGCTGCCGAAGGG
>DASQWX010000094.1:0-10306 GCA_035640035.1 Gaiellaceae bacterium | reverse complement strand
CGACGGTCGCTGCCAGCAAGCCCGCAGCCGCGAGTGAAACCGCAAAAACCCCTGCGAGCACCCCTCGTCGCACGGGAATCATTGTAGGAAGAGGCGCGGGTCATCGCTGATGACTCCGTCCACCCCGAGCGCGAGGACGCGATCCAGCAAGGCGGGCTCGTTCACGGTCCAGGTCCAGACCGCAGCGCCGTGCGCGTGGCACCGGTCGACCGCCGACGCTGAGAGGACGGCCCAATGGAGCATCGCGACGGCCGCGTCCGTCGACCTCAGCCAGCGCGGAAGCCGGGGAGGCAGCAGGCGTCCGAGCGCGTGGACCGCCGCCGGGACGAACGGCGCAAGCAGGCCCCGGCGCGCGAGTCCGTACCTGTCGTCGGGATAGGTGAGCCCGACGGCGAGCTTCGGTTCCGCGGCTCGGAGATCCCGAAGTACGCGGGCCCAGAAGGAGCTGGCGACCGCCCGCTCCACGAGCCCGTGGCGGCGGAGCGCCGCAGCCACCTCGCGCCCGTGCCGGGACGATTTGACATCGACCTGGACGCCCGCCTCGGCGGAACCGAAGAAGTCGAGGGCCTCGTCGAGCGTCGGCAGCTTAGGGGCCACCTCCCTGAGCTCCGGGAGACGCAGCGGCCGCACACGACCGGCGCGGGCGCCGTGGCTGACCTCGAGCAAGTCGTCGGAATGGGCGAGGACGAGCGTGCCGTCGGCGAGATCGAGCACGTCGAACTCGACGTAGTCGACGCCGAGCTCCTCCGCCCTCCTGAACGCCGCAAGCGTGTTCTCAGGCGCGAGCGCCGCGGCGCCCCGGTGGCCGATCTTCAAAACAGTGCCGCCGGTGCGGCGGCGAAGGCGGGTCAAGTCTTGCGGATGACGATGACGGCGCAGTCGTCGATCAGGTCTCCGCCCGCGAACGCCCGGCAGTCGTCGACCACGGTACGTGCGAGCTCGGCCGCCGGCAGCTGCCTGTGCGAGGCGAGCAGGGAATCGAGGCGCCCCTCGCCGTAGAGCTCGTCGTCACGGCGCGCTTCGATGACGCCGTCCGTGTAGAGAACGAGGGCGCCGCCCATGGGGAGACTCTGTCGGACCTCCTCGTAGTCTTCCCTCGGCTGGATGCCCAGTGCGAGGCCGCGGGACCTCATGGCGGTGACCTCACCGCTCGAGGTGACCAGCCGCGGCCATGGATGCCCGGCACAACCGCACGCGACCTCGCCGGTCGAGGGATCAATAGTGAGGTACAGCATCGTGATGAACTTGCTGGCAGCGACCTCGCCGACGACGACCTCGTTCGCGGCGGCGAGGAAATCGCGAGGCTCGGGATGCTCGCGAGCCAGCGAGCGAAAGACGAACTTCGCCATCGCCATATCGGCCGCCGCATCGATGCCGTGGCCGGTGACGTCGCCGAGGGCGACGGCGAGGCGGCCGTCGTCGAGGCGGAGGAAGTCGTAGAGGTCGCCACCCACGTCCAGGCGAGCTGACGACTCGTAGACCTCGCCGAGCTCGATGCCCTCGATCTTCGGAGAGACGCGCGGTAGCAGCGACCGTTGCATTGTGTCCGCGAAGCGCTTCTGCGACTGGTAGAGGCGCGCGTTCTCGAGCGCCAGGGCCGCCGGAGCCGCGATCGAGAGAGCCAGCTCGAGGTCGCCCTCCCCGAGCGGCCGGCCGGGATCGAGCGAGACGAGGCTGAGAGTGCCAAGCACCTCCGCTGGCGTCGAGACCGGCACGATCGCAGTCGTCGAGCCACGTTCGAGGAAGGGGACGAGCAGCGCATAAGCGCCGCCGAGCTCGCGGGCGACGGTCGGGTCGAGCAGCAACGGGCGCCCGCCAGAAAAGAGGCTTCGCAGCCTCGGCGAGAACGGTTGCGGACGCAGCATGATCGTCTCGACCGCCTCGGTCATTCGCTCGTCGCGGACGTGCAGCGCCTGCATCACGAGCGCCTCGCCACGCTCATCCGGCATCCGGATCCCCACCGCGTCGAGCCCGAGCAGCTCGGCGAAGGTCCGCACCAGCGCCTCGAGCGTCGTCTCCAGCGAGAGGCTCTGGGCGAACGTCCGCGAGATCTCGTAGAGCGAGCGGAGCCGTCGTGAGACCTCCTGTTCCGCCTCGAGCGCCTCGCGGCGCTCGCTCTCTCGGCGCATTGCTTGCTCGTGGAGGCGCGCGTTCTGCACGACGACCGCGAGCTGGGCGGCGAGCGCGGTCACGAGCGCCAGCTCATCATGGGTAATCGTGCGTCCGCGCTGCGGATAGACGGCGAGGAGGCCGATCAGGTCCTCGCGGACGCGCAGCGGCAGCCCGATCGCCGCCTCGATGCCGGTCTCCGCGAGCTGCTCACGAACAGGGGCGAGCCTGAGATCGGCGCTCGCGTCCTCGATCACCATCGCTTCCCTGCCGCGTAGGGGACCTCGCGCGAGCTCGATCAGGCGCTCTGCGACCCGGATGTGTGGCCCTGCGAGGCCCTTGCCGGCCGCCTCGAGCAGGCGTTCTTCCCCCGGCTCCAGCAGGTAGACGGCGAGTCGGTCCGCATCGAGGAGATCGGCGACGCGTTCGATTGCCGTTTCGAGCGTGTGCGCGAGCGAGAGCTGCGCGATCGCCTGGCCGACGACGGCTACCACGGCCCGGCTACGTTCCAGCTCAACCGACTCCCTGTGAGCGCGCTCGGTCGTGCGCAACGCGTGCGCCGCCCGTGCCGCGTACGTCGTCAGGGAATCAAGCACGTCGTCGGCGGGCACGAACGGCTCCTCGAACGCGAGCTCGAGCGCTCCGAAGGCGGGCTGGCCGAGCTGGACGACCCAGCGGTCAGGACCGACCGACAGGAACTTTCGGCTCCGCAGCGTCTCCGTGACTGCGCGTGGGTCCGTCGGCGAAGAGCCAAATCCGCCCACGACGTACGGTTGCAGGTCGTCTTCGAGGCGCCAGACGCTCGCCCCCACCGCCCCGGTTCCCTGGGCCGCGAGCCGTGCGATCTGCTCCGCCGTCCGTCTCTCGTCGAGCCCAGTCGCGAGCGCGTCGCCGCCGAGGCGAAGCAGCTCAGAGCCGGAGAGCTGCGCCGCGCCGTTTCCGTTGGCCGCAAGCGCGACGGCGGCATGATGGGCGGCAAGCCTCGCGACCGCTTCGTCCGTTGCCGTGAACGGTTCGCTGCGGCGCATGAGCTCGAGTCGGCCGAGCTCGCGCCCTTCGAGCGCGATCGGCAGCTCGAGCGCGATGTTCAAGCCGAGCCGCTGGCCCGTCGCTCGCGCGCCTTCACCGCCATTCGGGCTCGGGACCGCGCGTGAGCCCTGGAGCTGGGCCGCGACGGACGTCGACGAAGCGGCCACGGCGCGTGCCTCGAGCCACGCGCCCGTCTCGTGGAGGACACGGATGACCGCGACCTCGGCACGCGCTGCGCGCGAAACAGCCTCGGCGATTGCCCGTAGCGCATCGTCGAGCGAAGCGCCTTCGGCGAGCCGCCGCAGCGCGCCGGCGAGCGCTCCGAGGGCCTCGGTCTCCTCGAGGCCCCTCATCTGACCCTGATCGACGCTCATCGCCCTCCAAGCCGAAGTATGGACGCAGGCCGACGGGCGGGAGGCTTAGACTTCCGCGGATGGCGGAGCCCGCGAGGAAGTTGCCGCAGGACGTCCCCGTCTACGACCCCGGTGCCGTCAGCCGCGAGTACCGGCGGCAGCGCGCGAAGCGCCAGGCCCGTCAACAGCGCAACCGCGAGCGTCGAGCCGCCAACATTCGCTTCTGGCTGATCGTCTTCGCCCTGCTCGCGCTCAGCATCTACCTGAGCATCGCCATGTGGCACCAGGTGCAGAAGCTATTTGGGCTTTAGGAGGGTTCGGCGTAATACCGCTCGTCGTCGGGGTGCGCTGCTCGTTCTCAGGCAAGGACGCAGGGAGCGTCAATAGCAGAAAGCTATTGGCGCGACTGAGGACACCGGCTGGGGGCGAGCAGCGCGGGCCGGCGGCACCGACTGTATTGCGCCGAACCCTCCTAATCGAAGGAGATGTCGTGCGTGCGACCGAAGGGGCGCCACGACCGGGCCTGCCAGGACTCGCAGCCGCACATCGGGCACGGCGGCAGCTCCCGGCACGCCGTGATCGCGTACCCGCAATCCGTGCAGCGGAACTCCCCCTTCGCATGATCGCCGGCGGCATGGAGCTGGATTTCGTCGCCGTCGGCGGCTGTGGTCGGACCTTCCCGGGACGCCCTCATCCCGACCCCCTAGCTCGGCAACACGGGAATCTAACCACGAAGATGCCCATACTTCCAGCGTGGAATCCGACGAGCCCTTCTCGACGGGCGGCCGCATGAGCACTCGCCCGGCCGGCGATCGATTCAGCGGCGTCGCGGTGACCGCGGCCGGCGAGCGCGCTACCTGGATTGCCGGTCTCGTCCTGAGCATCTCCGCCTTCACCGATTGGTACGCGGGCTCGGGGTCAGTGGGGCCTACGATCGGGGTGATCGGGTGGCACACGGGTACGCTCGGCAAGCTCGTCTTCTTCATCGGCCTGGCGGTCGTGGCCCTCGCGGCGCTGCGCGAGGCCGGGATCGAGCTCCCGCCGGCGGTGCCCGAGAGCCTCATCGTGATCGCGCTCGGCTCGCTCTCGACGATCTTCGTCTTGATCCGCCTGATCTCGATTCCGGACGAGTTCCTGCCCGCCGGCGGCCGCGGCATCGGGATCTGGATCAGCCTGTTGGCGTCGCTGGCCGTGATCGGCGCCGGGCTGTTACGAGCCAGCGAAGAGCTATAGCGATCAGCACACCGAGCGCCGCGCCCCCGAGCACGTCGAGTGGAAAGTGGACGCCCACGTAAACCCGTGACCAGGCAATCCCGGCGGCGAGGACGAAGAGCGCCGGCGCCGCGCGCGGGGCAAAGAAGGCAAGGAGCGTCGCGCACGCGAAGCTCGAGGCGGCGTGGCCGGATGGGAACGAGGCGTCATGCGGCGTGTGGACGAGCGGCTTCGGATCCACGAATACCGTCGACGGACGCTCCCTGCCGATTGCCTGCTTGAGCGCGCGCGAGAGCAGCTGCGCGGCGAAGTCGGCGACAACGACTTGCAGGAAGAGCCAGGGTCGCCTCCACCACAGCGCCAGAGCCGCCGCGATCACCAGCCAGACCAGGCCTTGCGTTCCGATCCACGAAAGGCCCTCGAAGATCGGGTTGAGCCACGCCGTCCGGTGGTGGACCGTCCAGCGCTCGAGGTGTTTGTCGAGCGAGATCAGGCCGGGAGCAGCTGCTTGGCGCGCTCGATCAGCTGCTGCGGATCGAACGGCTTCCCGATGAACCCCTGAGCTCCTCGGGCGCTGGCCTCTTCGGCCGCGGTCTCGTCGATCTTCCCGCTGAACATGATCACGGGGATGGCACCGACCCCGTGGCGCTCCTGTAGCCGGCGGAGCATCTCCCAGCCGTCGACCTCCGGCATCATCACGTCGAGCAGGACGAGGTCGGGGGAGACCTCCTCGAGCACAGCGAGGCCTTCCTCCGCGCTGCCGGCCTCGCGCACCGAGTACCCCTCCATCTCGAGGTTCACGCGGACGTACTCTCGGACCCGCGCGTCGTCGTCGACGATCAGGACGAGGGGCCCCTGCTGCGTTCCGCCCCCGGGACCCGAGCGGTCGAGGAAGTTGTCGAGGTCGCTTCGGCGGTAGCGGCGATGTCCTCCCGGCGTATAGAACGCCGGCACGCGGCCGTTGTCGGACCACTTCCGGATCGTGCTCTGCGCGACACCGAGATACTTGGCCGCCTGTCCGAGCGTGAGCCACTCGGGATCGCTGGCAGGGGCACGCCGCCCCGGAAACTCACGCCTGGCCATGCGTCAAAGCTACCCAAAACTGTCGCTTCTTAACCCGGCGCGGACGCTAGGGCGAGGTTGTTGCCGTAAGCGGGGGAAACGTCCGAAACGATGTCTGCTCGCCGCCCGGGCGAGGGTTGTCGTGCAGCGCCTGACCGAGCGCGACGCCGACGCCGAATGCGATCAGGAGCGCGACCGCGACCACAATCCTGTTGCGAAACGGATGCCGCTTCGCGCGCCGCCGATCCGTCCGGTCGCGCGTTGTCGGGCCGGTCGACGTCTGCATCACGGCTCGTAGTCGACGGCACCGCGAGAGTAGAGGTGGAACGCGGCCTCGGTGACCGTCGCAAGGCGGCGCGGCCAGCCGTCCGCAGGCTCGGTCTCGGCGACAGCCTCGCGCGTCCACGACTCGGACGCCGCATAGGCATCGGCGAGCTCCGCGAGAGTGAAGGTCTGGCCGACACGACGCCGGAGCTCGGCCGTGACTGCGTCGAGCTCCGCGAGCAGGGTCTCGCCGCGAGGGGTCTCGTGAACCTCGTGCTGGAATCGGCGGTGCCCGTGCTCCCACTCGCGCCGGGTCTGGTCGAGGGCGATCGGCATGCGCCCACACTATTCCGCCGTGCAGCAACCTGAATCAGGCCAGAGCCGGTCGAGCTCGCCCAAGATCCGCTCGCCGAGCTGGTAGCCGGGCTGAGCGAGCGCGAAGGCCGCGTGCGCATGCAGGCACTTGAGGCTGCCGGCTCGCGTCGAGCCCCCGATCCCGCCCGGAAGCTCAGGCCGGAGTGCCCGCTGTTCGGCGTTCGCGCGCTCCAGGCTCGCGCGGAGGCGCGGATCGTCCTGCGCGGCCCGGCTCCACCGCTCGACCCCTCCGGCCGCTTCGAGCCGGGAGATCGCCGCGACCAGAGAGGGGCACGTGAGGTAGTAGGTCGTCGGAAACGGGTTGCCCTGCGCGTCGCGTGGCCACTGTTCCGTGACTGCCGGTCGGCCGTAGGGGCAGCGGACGACTACGCGCCGAAACGCGCGCGGCGCGCGACCGAGCTGTTGGGCGACAACCGCCTCATCGTCCATGCCTCTTGATCGTATGCGCGTGTTGCCACGCCTCGATCCCCTTGACGATGAAAAGCCGCTCGCCCGGCTTCACGAGCCCGAGTTGCCGCGCCTCGCGCACGAGTGCCGCGTCGCTCGTCGAGTCGGCGAGCTGGCGCTCGAGTCGACGCCGCTCGTTGCGAAGGCTGGCAACCTGGCGCGAGCGGTCGACCAGCGTCTGGCGCGTGTCGACGTACGTGTGCAGCGGCCGGTAATAGAGAAGGCCGATCAGGAAAAGGGCGCCGACTCCAAGCCAGCGACGCACGATGACGGCGCGGCGCGGGCGCCTACGTTTCTTTCCGGCAGCAGGCACGGGCCGTCGTTTTCGCTCGACCCGCCGGGCCTCCTGCCACCCGAAGGTCTAAATCCGCACGGCCGAATCAGACGGTTTCGACCTTGATCACGTTCGTCGAGCCGGCGATGTTGACGGCCGTGCCGGCGGTGATCACGACCCGGTCGCCGGGCTCGACGACGCCCGACGCGCGCGCCGCCGCGACCGAGCGGTCCCACAGTTCCTCGACGTCGGCGCACTCGGGGATGTACAGCGGGATCACGCCCCACTCCACCGCCATCTGGCGCCACGCGTAGTCGTGATGCGTCAGTCCGAGGACCGGCCGGCGAGGCCGGAGCCGGGCGACCGCCGAGGCAGTCCGGCCGCTGAAGGTCGGAACGAGAATCGCGGCCGCCTGCAGCGTTTCCGCCAGATCGCACGCGCCGTTCGACATGGCCTGGCCCACAGTGGGCTCCTCGCCCGCCTCCGGGAGCTGGTGGCGGTAGCCGAGGCTGGGCTCGACCACCCGGGCGATCCGGGTCATCGTCGTCACCGCTTCGATCGGAAAGTCGCCGACCGCGGTCTCCCCCGACAGCATCAGTGCTGAGGTGCCGTCGAGGATCGCATTCGCGACGTCGCTGGCCTCGGCCCGCGTCGGCTCGGGCTGATGGATCATCGACTCGAGCATCTGCGTCGCCGTAATCACGGGCTTTCCGTGATCGAGCGCCGCGATGATGATCCGCTTCTGGATCAAGGGAACGAGCTCCGGGCCGATCTCGACGCCGAGATCCCCGCGGGCGACCATGACGGCATCCGTCTCGTCCAGTACGGCATCGAGCGCGTCGACGGCCTCCGACTTTTCGACCTTTGCGATCACGCTCGCGGTCGACCCGGCCTGCTTGATCAGGTCCTTGAGGTCGCGCACGTCCGCAGCCGAGCGGACGAAGGAGAGCGCGACGAAGTCGACTCCGAGGGCGAGCGCGAACTCGAGGTCGTCCATGTCCTTGCGCGTCAAAGAAGGAATCGGAACCGGGACGCCCGGCAGGTTGACTCCCTTGTGCGCGCTGACGGTCCCCCCCGTGAGCACGGCGCATTCGGCGCGACCCTTCTTGACCCGCTCGACACGCAGTCGCACGAGACCGTCGTCGATCAGGACCTCATGCCCTGGCTCGAGGACCTCGCCGATAACCGCCGGCAAGACCGGAAGCTCACCGTTCCTCGAGCTTTCGTCCCCGATGACGACGATCTCCTCTCCACGCGTGAGCGTGACGGGCGTGGCGAGCTCCCCGATCCGCAGCTTGGGACCCTGCAGGTCGGCGATCAGCGCCAGCGGCCGGCCCGTCGACCCCTCGGCTTCGCGGACGAGTCGGGCGCGCTCGGCATGCTCCTCGCGGTTGCCGTGCGACAGGTTGAGACGCGCCGCGTCCATGCCCGCCTCGACGAGCGCGCGAACGCCTTCGACCGTCCCGGTGGCGGGGCCGATCGTGGCAACGATCTTCGTTCTCCGCGGGGGGTTCGCGATCATGAGGCTAGCGTAGCTCCGGCTGTTCGACGCGCAGGGCGCCTAGCCCTCTCTTCGGCCGTTCGCGCGCAACGGATTAGCGCACGAACCGAGGGAAAGCTTCCCATCCTGGATAGCGCGCGGCGCCGTGCAGCTCCCCCTCGATCCTGAGCAGGCGGTTGTACTTCGCGACGCGGTCGGTGCGGGACGGCGCTCCGGTCTTGATCTGCCCCGCGCCGGTGGCGACGGCGAGGTCGGCGATCGTCGTGTCCTCGGTCTCGCCCGAGCGGTGCGAGATCACCGCCGCGTACCCGTTCGCCTGAGCCAGCCGGATCGCCTCCAGCGTCTCCGTCAGGGTGCCGATCTGGTTCACCTTGACGAGGATCGCGTTGGCCACGTGCTCGTCGATCCCGCGCCGGAGACGCTCGGGGTTCGTCACGAACAGGTCGTCGCCGACGAGCTGGACACGATCGCCGAGGCGCGCCGTGAGCTCGGCCCACGATGTCCATTCGTCCTCGGCGAGCGGGTCCTCGATCGAGACGATCGGGTAGCCGTCGAGGATCCCCGCCCAGAACTCGGCCATCTCCGGCGATCCGAGCTCCCGTCCTTCGAACCGGTAGGCGCCATCGCTCCAGACCTCGGTCGTCGCCGGATCGAGCGCGATCGCGACGCTCTCGCGTCGCCCCGCGCGCTCGGCCGCCTCGAGCACGACCTCGATCGCTTGCTCGCTCGATTCGAGGTCGGGCGCGAAGCCGCCCTCATCGCCGACGGCCGTCGCGAAGCCGCGCTCGTGCAGCAGCCCGCGCAGAGAGTGAAAAACTTCCGAGCCGATCTGGACCGCCTCGGCGAAGCTCGTCGCGCCGGCGGGAACGACCATGAATTCCTGGAGATCGATCGAGTTCTGCGCATGCGCGCCGCCGTTGACGACGTTCAGCATCGGGACCGGCAGCGTGTCGGCGCTCTCACCGCCGAGGTAGCGAAAGAGCGAGACACCCGCTTCGGCCGCGGCCGCCTTCGCGGTCGCGAGCGAGACGCCGAGAATCGCGTTGGCGCCGAGCCGGCCCTTGTTCGGCGTCCCGTCGAGATCGATCAGCCGCCGGTCGAGCCCTTCCTGGTCGGCGGCATCGACCCCGCGCACCGCCTCGGCAATCTCGCCGTCGACGTGCGCGACTGCCTTCGAGACCCCCTTGCCGCCGTAGTCCGCGCCTCCGTCGCGCAACTCGACGGCCTCGTGCACTCCGGTCGAGGCCCCCGACGGGACCGCCGCGCGGCCGAACGCGCCCGACTCGAGCCGGACGTCGACCTCGACAGTCGGGTTGCCGCGCGAATCGAGGATCTGGCGAGCCTCGACGGCCTCGATCGCGCTCACCGGAGCGCCTCCTTTGCCCGATCGAAGTAGCGGTCCTGCTCGGAAAGGCTGAGCTCCTCGAACCGCCTGCCGTCGCCGGCCGCCAGCCGCTCCGCCGCCTCGACCCGAGCGACGAACCGGTCGCTGACGCTTCGCAGCGCCACCTCGGGATCGACGTTCAGCCGCCGCGCGACGTTGACCGCCGCGAAGAGAACGTCGCCGATCTCGCCGGCTACGTCTGCATTGGGCTCGGTCTCGGGAGGGGGCTCGCGGCCGTCGTCCAGCACCTCTTTCAGCTCGGCGAGCTCCTCCTCGAGATCGCCGACGGCTCCGGC
>DASQWX010000093.1:0-16263 GCA_035640035.1 Gaiellaceae bacterium | reverse complement strand
CGGCGGTCGTGCGTGACGAGCACGATGGTGCCGCTGTAGTCGACCAGCGCCCGCTCGAGCTCTTCGATCGCGGGCAGATCGAGGTGATTCGTCGGCTCGTCGAGCACGAGGCAGTTGACACCGCGTGCCATCAGCAGCGCGAGCGCGGCGCGTGTTCGCTCGCCCGGCGAAAGAGTCCCGGCGGGACGAACGACCTCGTCGGCGCCGAGCCCGAACTTCGCCAGGAGCGTTCGGGTCGCCTCGCGGGTCAGGCCGGCCTCTTCCGGGAACGCCGCTGCGAGAGACTCCGCGCTCGCAAAGCGATCCCGCCCCTGGTCCAGCTCGCCGATGACGACGCGCTGACCGACAACGCGGCGGCCGGCCGACAGCGGTGCCGTGCCGAGCAAGGCCTGGAGCAGCGTCGTCTTGCCGCTGCCGTTCGGGCCCGAGACGACGAGCCGGTCTCCCCACCGCAGCTCCAGATCGACCGGCCCGAGTCGGAAGGAGCCGCGCTCGATGACTGCTCGCTCGAGCCGGACGACGATGTCGCTGCTCCGATCCTGCGCCGTCAGGTCGAGCTGGAGCTGCCACGGCTCGAAGGGTTTCTCAACCCGCTCGAGTCGCTCGAGTGCACGCTCCGCCTGGCGGACCTTCGTCATCAGCGCGTGGGTCCCGCGCCGGTCCGCGCCGCCCGTGCGTTTCGCGAGCGACGCGCCGGTCTTCGCCTCGCCGCGCCGCCGCCGGATCAGCTTCTCGAGCTCGTGTCGCCGGCCCTGGACGTCGGCGAAGCGACGGTAGGCGGCGGCGCGAGCCTGTTCGCGCCGGCGTTCGTACTCGGACCAGTTGCCGGGCCATACCTGCACGCCCCCGTCGCCCTCGTCGATCTCGACGATCCGGTCGACCGTCCGATCGAGGAAGGCCCGGTCGTGCGAGATCACGACGAGGCTGCCGCGCAGCCGGTCGACGAACCCCTCGAGACGGGCGAGACCGTCGAAGTCGAGATCGTTCGTCGGCTCGTCGAGGCAGTAGACGTCGAATCTGGAGAGCAGCAGGACCGCGAGCCGAGCACGAGCCGCCTGCCCTCCCGAGAGCGTTTCGAGCGGTTGTGGGAGCCGGCCCTCGAGGCCGACCTCGGCACAGACGGAAGACGCCCTCGCCGCCAGGTCGGCTCCGCCGAGCGCGAGAAAACGATCGAGCGCGTCCGAATACGACTCGGCCAGCGCCGGGTCGTCGGCGAGCCGGTCCGCCAACCGCTCGACCTCCTCCTCCGCGGCCGCGACGCCGGTTCTCCTGCCGAGGTACTGGAAGAGCGCTTCTCCCGGTCGCGCGGCGAGCTCTTGCGGGAGATATCCGACGCGAAGATCGGCCGGGGTTCGGCGGACGGAGCCCGAATCGGCCTGCTCCAACCCTGCGAGCAGACGGAGCAGGGTCGTCTTGCCGGCGCCGTTCGGCCCGACGACGCCGATCCGGGCGCCGTCGCCGACGACGAGCGAGGCGCCGGCGATGACGACGCGGGCACCGTAGGACTTCGTGACGTTGTCGAGCGTGATCGAGTGCAAGAGGCCTCCTGACGAGCCGACGCGCCCGGTGGGCGCGAAGAACAAGGTTTCGTCAGCTAGGCCTTCATAGAGCGGCGCCTGAGCGCCGCGGCGAATTCTAGAGCCTGTCGCGCAGCTCGGCGAGCGCGGCCCAGCGCGAGTCGGGCTGCTCCTCGTCGTGCGAGTGCGGCTCGGCGTTCAGGTCCTTGCCGCAGATCGGGCAGAGACCCGCGCAGTCGGGCCGGCAGAGGATCTGCTCGGGCAGCGCGAGGGCGACGGCGTCGCGCGCCCAGGCCGAGAGGTCGAGGCGATCGTCGTCGAGATAAGGCGTGCGGAGCTCCTCCGAATCGGGGTTCGTCGCCTGGTACTCGCGTGCCGAGATCGGCAGCTCCAACACCGCGTCGTTGAGACAGCGGTAGCACGGCCCGTGCAGGCGGTTCCGAAAGCGGAGCTCGAACACCGTCCCGGTGCTCGCGCGCGTGATCGAGAGCTCGGTGGGGACGGTTTCGGGCACGGGTAGGTAACGCTGGCCGCCCAGCTCGAGCGGTTCGAGCCTGATGTCACGGGCGTCGACGAACTGCTCGCCGGAGCGCAGCTTCAGAGTTCGGAGGTTGAAGACGGTCACGCGGTCACCGTAGCAACCGCCGGACCGGCTTCAGACCCGCCTGACGACCTCCGAAAGCGGCTTTCGATTGGCCTCCCCGCTCCACTCCTCGGCGCTCTTCGACTCGGGGTTCTGCTCGCGTCGCGGATAGCCGAAGGAGAGGATGTTCACCGGCTTCTCGCCGGCTTCGAGGCCCAGCGCCGCGGCGGCCCGGTCCGCGTCGGGCATCCCGTTCGGGCACGAGGCGACTCCCTCGTTCCAGGCGACGAGGAACATGTTCTGCATCGCTCGGCCAACGTCCAGGGCGCTGCCTCCCCCGTCGGTGACGATCGCGACGACGAGCGCCGCTCCCCTGATGTTGTCGCCGGCGTAGACGGTCTCGGCGACCTGCTCCCTGCGCGCAGGACCCTCGACGACGACGAACGTCCAGGGCTGGCGGTTGACGGCGCTGCCGGCGAGCCTCCCGCCATCGAGAATCCGGGTCGCGACGTCGTCCGGGATCGGCCGATCGGCGTAGCTACGCCAATCGCGCTTGCTCGCGACGGCCAGGTAGGTATCCACCGGGGCTCTAGAACGGTTGGTCGTTCGTCGAGCCGCCGTCGACACCCACGCCGACGCCGGCGACGACCGACTCCTGCGAGCGCTCGTGCAGCCGCTCGCGCCCCCGCTTCACCGCGCCCAGGAACTTGTCGAGATTGACCTCGAGCGTCGACAGGATGCTGTCGGCCCAATCCTCCATCTCGAGGCGCGTCTCCCGAGCTTGGCGCCTAGCCTCGTCGACGATCTCCTGCGCTTGGCGCTCGGCGAGCTTGACGATCTCCGTCTGCGAGGCCTCGCGAACGGCCTGCTCGCGCGCCTCGCCAAGGATCCTGTCGCACTCCCGCTTCGCCTCGGCGAGCATCTCCTGCCGCTCCTTGACGATCCAGCGGGCCTGCTTGATCTCCTCCGGAATGGTCGCGCGCATCTGGTCGAGGATGTCGTAGATCTCCTCGCGGTCGATGCGGACCTGGTCGGTCAGCGGCACCGCTTTCGCGTTGTGCACGAGGTCGTCGAGCTTGTCGATGAGAACGAGTACGTCCATGAATTCCGGGAGTTTACAGAGGAAAATCTATTCGTCACGCTTGCCGAAGAAGCGGGCGAAAAATCCGACCTTTTGTTCCGGCTCGGGTTCCGGCTCGGGCTCGCGCTCCGGCGGCTTGAGGGCGGAGAGCTCACGCGCCTCGTTCGTGCCGAAGACCCAACGGCGACCGCTGGCGCGCAGCTGCTCGAGCAAGGCGCGCGCCTCGTCCGGATCGAGACTGACGTCGCCGGGAGTGTCGAGCTTCTCGGCGAGCGTCGCGGCGGCGCCGGGCTCGCCGCGCGCCTTCAGCTTCTGAACCAGCTCTCTGGCGTCCTTGCGCGGCAGCGTCACGTCCCCCAGGTCCGCTTCGGCGAGGAGCGCCTCGATGCGTTGCGTGTCGTTCATTCCCCTGGGTTCTCCGGCGTCCCGGGCCTGCCGTCCGGGAACATTTCTGCGAAGCGCCTTGCGACCGCGGTCGGGACGAGCGCGTCCACCTTTCCGCCGAACGAGGCGATTTCCTTCACGCCGCTCGACGAGACGAAGCTGACCTCCGGGCTCGCCATCACGTAGACGGTCTCGACCTCCGGTGCGAGCGTCCTGTTGAGCTGATTCATCTGGAACTCCCACTCGAAATCGGAGATCACGCGGAGGCCCTTGACGATCGCCTTTGCCTCCCATTTGCGGGCGAATTCGACGACCAGCTCGGAGAAGACGTCGACCTCAACGTTTTCGAGGCCGTCCAGGGCCTCGCGGAGGAAGGCGACGCGCTCGTCGAGGCTGAACATCGGCTGTTTGTGCTGCGGGTTGCCGACAACCCCGATCACGAGCCGGTCGAAGATGCCGGCCGCGCGCTCGATCACGTCGACGTGGCCGTTCGTGACGGGATCGAACGTGCCGGGATAGATCGCGGTGATCACTTCTCGAACAGCGTGATGCGGGCGGCGCCGTAGCGGCGGCTCGTGCGTTTGCTGAGCGGCGGCAGGTCCGGCTCGTCCCTCGCGCCCGTCTCGAGGACGATCAGTCCGTCGTCCGCGAGCACGGCCGGAAGGTACGTAGAAAGGCGTTTTTGCAGGGAAGAAAACATTTGGTAGGGAGGATCGACCAGCACGAGATCGTAGCGGTGGCCGGCCGCGGCCTCGCCCGCCAGAGCCCGGAGCGCGTCCTGCTGAATCACGCGGGCGCCGGTGAGCCGGAGCTTGTCGAGGTTACGGTCGATCGCGCGGCAGGCGTCGCGGTCGTTCTCGACGAAGACGACGGAGGCCGCTCCGCGCGAGAGCGCCTCGAGCCCCATCGCGCCCGAGCCCGCGAACAGGTCGAGAACGGACGAGTCGTCGACCGGGCCGATCAGGTTGAAGGCCGCTTCGCGGGCGCGGTCGGACGTAGGGCGCGTGTCATGTCCCTTCGGGGCAAAGATCCGCGCGCCCTTGTTCGACCCCGCGATGATTCTCACAGTTCCATGGTGCCGCGAGCTGGGCGCTGTGGACGAAACGTTTGCGTTTCGGCGCACTAGCCATGCCGCCGTGGTGCAGTTCGTTGTGCCAGACCCGAACGAACTACAGCACGGTCACGCCAGCGAGTCGGTTTCCGCGGCGGCGAAGAAGCGGTCGACCTCGTCGTTCAGCGGCCCCTCGTACGCGACCAGCTCGCCGGCCAGCGCTCGCGCCTGCTCCAGCAGGTCGCGGTCTGCCCGCAGGCGTGTGAAGCGGAACTCCGAGAGGCCGGCCTGCCGGGTGCCGAGCAGCCGGCCCTCGCCGCGAAGCTCGAGATCCTTCTCCGCCAGCTCGAAGCCGTCCGTCGTCGCGACCAGCGCCTGCAACCGCTCCTTCGCATTGTCCGTGAGCTCTTCCTTCGCTCGCGAGACGAGCAGGCAGTACGACTGCTGCGCGCCGCGGCCGACTCGGCCGCGCAGCTGGTGCAGCTGGGCCAGGCCGAACCGGTCGGCCTCCTGGACGATCATGATCGTCGCGTTCGGAACATCGACGCCGACCTCGATCACCGTCGTCGCGACGAGCACGTCGAGCTCGCGCGCCTTGAAGCGGGCCATCAGCTCCCGCCGCTCCGCCGGCCGCAGCCGACCGTGGAGCAAACCGACCCGGTAGTCCTTCAGCTCGCCTCGCCGCAGCCGCTCGGCCTCGGCCTCCGCCGCCCGCGCCTGGGACGTCTCCGACTCCTCGATCAGCGGGCAGACGACGTACGCCTGCCGCCCGTCGTCGAGATGCTTCCGCAGCCGACGGTACGCCTCCGCACTCCGTTCCTCCGTCACCCAGCTCGTCACGATCGGCTTGCGATTCGCGGGCGGCTTCGAAATCTCCGTCACGGCGAGGTCGCCGTAGACGGTCAGCGCCAATGTCCGCGGAATCGGCGTCGCGGTCATGTGGAGAACGTGCGGCGAGCGGCCGGCAACCAGTGCTCCGCGCTGCTCGACCCCGAACCGGTGCTGCTCGTCGACGACCGCGACCGCGAGATCCGACAGGTCGACACCTTCCTGGATCAGTGCGTGCGTCCCGACGACGATCTGCGCCCCCTCGAGCTCGCCCTTGACCGATCCCGTCAGCAACGCCGCCCGCACGCCGATCTGCGCGCAGATCGGCTCGAGCGTCAGGAAGTGCTGCTCGGCGAGCGTCTCGGTCGGCGCCATCAGCGCGCCGGTCCTGCCGGCCTCGACGGCGCGCAGCAGCGCGTACAGCGCGACCACCGTCTTCCCCGAGCCGACGTCCCCCTGCAGCAGCCGCTGCATCGGCTTCGTCCCGGCCAGGTCGGCGTCGATCTCTGAAATCGCCCGCTCCTGATCGGCCGTCAGCTCGAACGGAAGTGCCTCCCGATACCGCTCAACGAGCTCGCCCGGCTCGCCCAACGGCGGCGCGGTCGCCTCCTCGGTGCCTTCGCGGATCCGGGCCAGCCCGACCTGGAGCAGGAGTAGCTCGTCGAGCGCGAGCCGCCGCCGCGCGCGTTCGGCCTCCTCGGCGCCGCGCGGCCGATGGAGCGCAACGAGCGCGTCGAACCGAAGCGGCAGCCGCTCCCGCGCACGAAGCGACTCCGGCAGCGAGTCGCCGAAGTCGCGCGCGTGCGGCAGCGCCGTCTCGACGAGCGCTCGCAGCCGCGGGGACGTCACTTCCTCACTCGCGGGATACACCGGGGCGAAGTCGGCCGTCGCCGAAGCGCCGTCCACGTCGTACGAGCGCACGTGGAACTCGTTCCGGCGCAGCTGCCCGCGCAAGCGCAGCTTCGTCCCGGGTTGCAGCTTGTCTGCAAGCCACGGCTGGTTGAACCAGACCGCCGAGATCTCGCCGCTGGCATCGCGCACGGCCGCCTTCAGGACGGTCAGCCTGCGACGGGTCGGGCGGACGGAGACGCGGCGCACCTCACCCGCGATCACGGCCTCCTCATCGCCGAAGAGGTCCGAGATCGCCGTCTCCCCCACGGCCTGCTGGTAGTCGCGCGGCCGGTGCTCGAGCAGGTCACGGATCGTCCGCAGCCCCAGCTTCGCGAGCTTTCCACGGAGAGCAGGACCGACGCCGGGCAGCGTGTCAAGCGAGCGTGCGAGGACGTCCGGCCGCGGCCGCCCCTTCGTCGGCGGCCAGCGATCGGGGCGCTTCGTGCCGGCGAAGCCGCGCGGACCCTCAGCCATCCGCAAACCAGAAGAAACCGATCGTCCCCGGCCCCGCATGCGTGCCGAGGACCGGCCCGAGCGAGGTCACGAGCTCGAGCTGCGCGCGTGGCCGGGTGCGCCGGACCATCTCCGTCAGCGCCTCCGCGCGCCCGGGTGCGTCGGCATGGGCGATTGCCGTTCGCAACTCGGAAGTGTCCTCCGAGCCTGCTGCGAAGGCGTCGACGAACTCCTGGAACGCCCGCCGGTTCCCGCGGACGCGCTTGAGCGGCAGTACCTCCCCGTCGCGGATCGTCAGGATGGGCTTCACCTTCAGCAACTCCCCGGCCCAGGCGGCCGCACGCCCGATCCGTCCCCCGCGTGCGAGGTAATCGAGCGTGTCGACAGTGAAGACGAGCTGCGAGCTCCGCCGATGCCGCTCGATCACGCCGTCGATCTCCTCTTCGGTCGCGCCGGTCTCGAGCCGCCGTTGCATCGCCAGACCGAGCATGGCGATCGCCGCCGAAGCGCTCTCGGTGTCGACCACGCGGACCCGCTCGCCGAGCTCCGCCGCCGCCGTGCGCGCGCTCTCGACCGTGCCCGAGAGGGTGCCCGCAATGTGGAGCGAGTAGACACGTTCGTATTCGCCTAGCTCCCCGTAGACGGTCTCGAAGTCACCCGGCGTCGGTTGCGAGGTCGTCGGCATGACCGGCGACGATCGCAAGCGCTCGTAGAACTCCGCCGGCGCCAGGTCGACATAGTCGCGGAAGCTCTCGTCGCCGAACCGGACGTAGAGCGGGACGATCCGCCAGTTCGCGTAGCGCTCCGGCGCTTCCGGGAAGTCCGCCGTCGAGTCGACGACGATCGCCGTATTCGCCGTCGTCAGATCCACTAGCCCGTCCGCAGGCGTCCCGCGGCGCGGTGAATCGCGGCCACGATCTCCTCGAGGTCGTCGTCCTTGCTCAGGCACTCGATCGCGCCGGCGTCGCTGAGCGCCTGGCGCTCCCGGACGTTCGCAGATGCGGTTAGCCCGATCACGGCAGCACCCGGATAGGCGGCGATCACGGCCGCCGTCGCCTCGACACCGTCCATCCCGGGGAGCCGGTAGTCCATCAGGATGACGTCCGGGCGGAGCTCCTTCGTGAGCTCGACGGCCTCCGTCCCGTCCTCGGCGGCACCGACGATCTCGATGTCGGAACGCAGCCCGAGGACAAGCTCCATGCCCTCACGAAAGACCTGGTTGTCCTCGACGAGGACGACCCGGATCGGCTGCTCCACGCTGTCGACAGTAGCGGCCTATTCGGCCGAGACCAGCAGAGGGTAGTGCGGCTGGCCCCCCTCGTGAACCTCGATCTCGAGCTCGGGGTTCGCCTGCTCGAGCTCGGCGATCAGGCCGGCCAGGTCGGGCTCGTCCGCCCCGGTGAGCAGGGTGAGAACCTCCCGTGGCTCGGCCAGCAGACGCTCCAGCACGGTCCGCGCTACCGCCTCGAACTCCGTTCCTCCGGTGACCGGCTCTTCACCGAGCAACCCCAGGTAGTCGCCCGGCCCGACAATCCGGCCGTTCAGCTGCACCTCGCGCGAGGCAGTCGTGACCGCGCCGGTCGCCACACGGGCAGCCGCGTCAGCCATCTCGGCACTGTTCTCGGAAGCCGTCCGGGACGGCTCGAAGGCGACGATGGCGGCAAGGCCTGTCTGAATAGACGCCGTCGGGACTACTCGGACGGGCTTCGATGCAAGCGACGCCGCCTGCTCGGCGGCGAGGACGACGTTGTCGTTGTTCGGCAGCACGACGACCTCGGGCGCCGGCGTCGCCTCGGCGGCCGCCAGGATGTCCGCCGCGGAAGGGTTCATGGTCGGGCCTCCGGGCACGATCTGCGCCGCGCCGAGACTCTCGAACAGCCGCCGGTTTCCGTCGCCGCTGACGACGGCGACGACGGCGGTCGCCGCAGGTGGCAGATCGGGAACGGCCGCGAGCAGTCGGCGCTCCCTCGCCCGTGTCTGGCGATGCATGTCGGCGATCTCGACGTTCTCGATCGCCCCGGCGCGAGTTCCGATCGTCAGCGCAGCTCCCGGGTCGTCGGTGTGGACATGAACCTTGAGGGCATGCTCGTCGCCGACGACGAGCAGCGAGTCGCCGAGATGCTCGAACTCGGCCTCCACCGCTTCCGGTGCGAGCTCTCCCTCGATCACGAACGTCGTGCAATAGCGGAAGCGGGACAGCTCCTGGTGTGCGCTCTCGACCGCGGGCTCCTCGAGCGGCGGCGCCTCCGGCAAGGGCTGCCCCGCGACGGCCGCCGCGATTCCGCGCACGAGCTCGACCAGCCCCGCCGCGCCCGCGTCGACCACGCCTGCTTGCCGGAGGACGTCGAGCTCGTCCTCGGTCTCAGCCACCGCCGCTTCGCCGCGGGCGATCAGGAGCTCGAGCAGCGACGGGACCGGCCGCGCCTGCTCCGCCTCGGCGGTCTCGGCGAGCTTGCGAATCGCGGTCAGCATCGTGCCCTCGACGGGCTCGCGAACGGCGCGATAGGCGGAGTCAGAGCCGGAGCGGAACGCCCGAGCGACCGCGCCGCCGTCGAACATTTCTTCAGCGGCGAGCGATTCGCCCACCCCGCGCACGATCTGCGAGAGGATCACGCCCGAATTGCCGCGCGCGCTCATCAAGGCGGCGCGCGCGGTCGCTTGCACGATCGCCGGGCGATCCTCCGCGGTCGAGCTCTCGAGCGATTCGACGATGCCGCGGACGGTCAATGCGAGGTTCGTGCCCGTGTCCCCGTCGGGAACCGGATACACGTTGAGATCGTCGATCCGGCCGCGGCTCCGCTCGATCGCCGCGAGCGCACCGCGCACGAGCCCAAGGACGGCGTCGTGATCGCTCACGCTGATTGGCGAACGTCCTGGATATGGACGTCCACCGAGGCGACGCGGAGTCCGGTCACGCGTTCCACCTCGTACTGCACCTGAGAGCGGATCGTCGCCGCGACCTCCGCCAGGTTGAGCCCGTGCTCGACGACGACGAGGAGATCGACGGAGACGGCGTCGCGGTCCGCGGAAACCGAGATCCCCTGCGTGTTGCGGCCACGTGGCAGAAACCGCCCGACCTTGGCGCGCGCTCCCCCGCCCATGCCGACGACGCCGTAGCAGCGTGCCGTCGTCTGAGCGACGATCTGGGCGATCGCGCCAGTCGAGATCGTGATCCGGCCGAGCGAGGACGAAAGCTGTGCTTCAGCCCGCTCCATCGCCGATTAGACGTGGAGTGCGCGGGCCGCGGTTGCTAGACGGCCTTTTGGACTTTGTTGCCTTTGAGACAACGGGTGCAGACGTACGCGCGCGTCGCCTTGCCGTCGAGCAGGACGCGGACGCGCTGGAGGTTCGGGTTGAAACGGCGCTTCGTCGCCACCATCGAGTGGCTTCGGTTGTTGCCGAACCCGGGCTTCTTTCCACAGACTGCGCAGACCTTGGACACGGCGCGGCAGTGTAGCCAAAGGCGCCGGGCCGACCCTCCTACGCCGTGGCCTGAGTCCGCAGCCGGCTGAAGAGGTCGGCCATCTCGAGCGCGGTGCGGACGGCCTCCGCCCCCTTGCCCACCCTGTCGTCGGCCTGATCGCCCGACTCGAGCGTGAGCACGCCGAACGAAACCGGGATGCCCGTCTCGAGCGCGGCGAGCTGGAGCCCGCTCGCGGTCTCGCTGGCGATGTAGTCGAAGTGCGGCGTCTCGCCGCGAATGACGCAGCCGAGCGCGACGATGCACGCGTAGCGGCGCGTCTTCGCGAGCGCCATCGCGCCGAGCGGGAGCTCGAAGGCGCCCGGAACCTGGACGATGGTGACCGCTTCGCGAACGACGCCCGCAAGCTCGAGCTCGGCGAGCGCCGATTCGAGCAGCCGGTTCGTCACCTCGCCGTTGTATCGGCTGACGACGACGCCGACGGCGCGACGGCCGCCATCCGCCGATCCGGCGATGACGCCGTACCCGTCGGGGATCGAGAGGTCACCGGCGGCGTGTCCCGGCGGTCGCAACCGGGGGAGCTCGTCTTCCTCAGCCGGTTCTTCAGGTGCCTCCGTGTCGTCGCCGGGCTCCTCCTCGCGGCTGTCTCCGTCGACCTGCTCCCCCGGCGGCGCCGGCTGCGCCTCCGCCTCGGCGAGCTCCTCCTCGCCTGGAGCCAGCTCGACCTCGTCCTCGGGCACTTCCGGACCGAGCTCCTCCTGCTCGGGAGCCGTCAGCCGGTCCTCGCCGGGCCAGTGTTCTTCGCTCAACCGTCGCTCTCCGGCTCGTCGAAGCGGAGATCCTGGTGGTGAAGCTTGTGCGCAAGCTTGTCGCGCTTGGCGAGGAGGTAGCGGCGGTTCTCGGCGTTCGGCGGCACCTCGATCGGCACCTGCTCGACGACGCTGAGGCCGTACCCCTCGAGCCCGCTGATCTTCTTCGGGTTGTTGGTCAGGATCCGGATCGTCGTCAGTCCCAGGTCGGCGAGGATCTGGTTGCCGATCCCCCAGTCTCGTGCATCGGCCGGGAAGCCGAGCTCGAGGTTCGCCTCGACCGTGTCCAGCCCGTTCTCCTGCAGCTCGTAGGCCTTGAGCTTGTTGAGCAAACCGATGCCGCGGCCCTCCTGTGCCATATAGAGGAGCACGCCGCGATTCTCGTTCGAGATCTGGAGCAGCGCCTGCTCGAGCTGCTCGCCGCAGTCGCACCGCAGCGAGTGGAAGACGTCGCCGGTGAGACACTCGGAGTGGACGCGGACGAGCACGTTTTCGGCTCCTTCCACCTCGCCTTTCACGAGCGCAACGTGGTGCTTGCCGGTCAGCTTCTCGCGGAAGGCAACCGCCGTGAACTCGCCGTAGGCGGTCGGCAGGCGCACCGCGGTCGTGCGCTCGACGAGCTTCTCGTGGCGTCGCCGGTACTCGATCAGCTCGGCGACGGTGATCAGCTTCAGGCCGTGGCGCTGGCAGTAGGGAACGAGGTCGTCGACGCGGGCCATCGTCCCGTCGTCGTTCATGATCTCGCAGACGACGCCGGCCGGAATCAGCCCCGCGAGCCTCGCGAGGTCGACGGCCGCCTCGGTCTGGCCCGTCCGCTGCAAGACGCCGCCGTCGCGGGCCCGGAGCGGGAAGATGTGGCCGGGCCGGACGAGGTCATTCGGTCCGTTGTTGCGGTCGATCGCAACCTGGATCGTCCGCGAGCGGTCGTGCGCGGAAATGCCCGTTGCCACGCCTTCGCGCGCTTCGATCGAGACCGTGAAGGCGGTGCCGAACCGCGTTTCGTTCCGCTCCGTCATCAGGCCCAGGCCGAGCTCGTCGCAGCGTTCCTCGGTCAGGCAGAGGCAGATGAGGCCACGGCCGTGCGTTGCCATGAAGTTGACCGCTTCAGGAGTCGCGAACTGGGCGGCAATCGTCAGATCGCCCTCGTTCTCGCGGTCGGCGGCATCCATGACGACAACGAACTTGCCCTGGCGGATGTCCTCGATCGCCTCCTCGACGGTCGCGAACGGCGCCTGCCTCTCGAGCTGCGTCGACATGCGCGAGATCGTATCTAGGGACTGTCCTGCAGCCGGTCCGAAAGGGCCTCGTCCGGGGCCTGACCCCAGACGTGTCGAATTAGGAACGGCCCAGGAGCCGCTCGACGTACTTGGCCAGAACGTCCACCTCGAGGTTGACCTCGTCCCCTGGCTCGAGCGATCCGAGCGTCGTCGCCTCGAGCGTGTGCTGGACGAGCGCGACTTCGAAGGCGTCCTCGGCGATCGCGGTGATCGTCAGCGAGACACCCTCGACCGTGATCGACCCCTTCTCGACGGAGTAGCGCAGGACGCCGGGCGGCGCGTCGATCGTCACCCGGCGGCTCTCGCCCTCGGGCTGGATCGTGCGGACGCGGCCGATCCCGTCGACATGCCCCTGCACGTAGTGGCCCCCGAGCGGTTCGCCGGCACGGAGAGCCGTCTCGAGGTTGACCTCCGCCCCGAACGCCTTGGCGCGCTCGAGCGTCTCCGGCATCACGTCGAACGCGAGCCGTCCGTCCGTCCGCTCGGCAACGGTCAGGCAGACGCCGTCGACGGCGACGGAATCGCCGACGCCCGGATCGAGCAGGCTCTCGACGACCAGGCGGCCGCCGTCGAAGGACGCCACCCTCGCGCGCTCGCGAACGATTCCGGTGAACATGGACGACAGCCTATGCCGCAACCCGCCTCAGGGCCGGCGCGAAAGGCTCGGATCCGACGTACTCAGATCACAGACACGCGCGAAATTCGTCGTTACGCTCGACGCGGGTGGCGGGTGGTCCACCACCCCACCCGGGAGGGGATCCGCGCGCGCGCGTGATCCTTATAGGGGTCGCTTCCAGGAGGTCGCGGACAAAAAGAGCGCCTCAGTCGCGGATCGCGACGGTTTCGAGCGTCTCGCGCGCGACCATCTCGAGGCCGGCGCGGTCGATGCCGACCTGAAGGTCCTCCTGAAGCTCGCGAACGGCTTCGGCCTGTTCCGGCGTCAGCGTGTCGAGCGGGACGGCATCGAGCTCGTCGCGAAGCGCTTCGTCGGAGAGACGATGCGTCAGCCAGCGCGAGATCGTCTTGACGATCCGGTCGTCCAAGCCGATGCGCTCACGGCGCGTTGACATAGGCCGTCAGTAACACGTCCTCTCCGACCGGGCGAGAAGCGAAACGGGACAACTCGACCGGCTCGTCAAGCGCCGAGAACAGCGTCGGCCCCTCGCCCGAGACCCTCGGCGCCACGAACACGAGCAGCTTGTCGATCAGCCCGGCGCGCATGAACGACGCCGCGATCGTCGGCCCACCCTCGAGCAGCAGCGACTGCACTCCTTCCTCGGCGAGACGTGCGAGCTCCTTCTCGAGCGGGCCGGGGAGGAGCTCGAGGTCGACGCCCTCGGGCAGCGGTCCGTGCCCGAAGGCAAGCCGCCGGGGTTGCCGCGCCGCGCCGACCTCGCGTGCCGTCAGAGCCGGATTGTCAGCCCGCACCGTTCCCATCCCGACCGCCACCGCATCCGTCGCAGCCCGGAGCTCGTGCACGAGACGGCGACTCGCCTCGCCGGAGATCCACCGCGAGCCCGGCAAGGTCAGTCGGCCGTCCAGCGTCGCAGCCACCTTGTAGGTCACGAACGGCCGCCTCTTCGTCACCCAGGTCAACCAGGCCTCGATCTGCTGACGGGCGCGGAATGCCAGCTCACCGTCGGCGAGCTCCACCTCGACGCCGGCGTCGCGGAGCTGCTCGAGGCCCCCGGCGGCGGCCGGGTTCGGATCGCGGGTCCCAACGACGACCTTCGCGATCCCTGCATCGATGACCGCCTGTGCGCACGGCGGCGTCGAGCCCCAGCTCGCGCACGGCTCGAGAGTGACGTAGAGCGTCGACCCGCGGGCGTCGTCGGCGGCGGCCAGAGCGTTCACCTCCGCGTGGGCTTCGCCCTTCCGCTCGTGCCACCCCTCGCCGACGATCTCGCCGTCGCGCACGAGAACGGCGCCGACGACCGGGTTCGGCCGGGTCGTCCCGCGCCCGCGCTCGGCGAGCTCGATCGCCCGTTCGAGAAAGCTCATGCCAGCGCGTTCATGAGCCCGCGGTAACCGGCCGCCGGACCGGCGTCGCCGAAGACCGCCGTCGCCGCGACGAGCAGGTTGGCGCCCGCCTCGCGGGCCGCTCGCACGTTGGCATCGTTCACCCCGCCGTCCACCTGGAGCTGAACCGTCTCCGGCAACAGCTCCCGGAGCCGCCGTAGGCGCTCGAACGCTTCCGGCATGAACTCCTGTCCCGAGTAGCCCGGCTCGATGCTCATGCAGAGAATGAGGTCGACTCCGGCCGATACCGCGACCTCGGCAACCTCCTCCACCGCCGATTGCGGCTTCAGCGCGAGGCCCACGCCGAGGCCGTGATCGCGCGCCGCCGCCGCGGTCGCGGGGACATCGTCGACGGCTTCGTAGTGGACGGTCACGCTGTCGGCACCTGCCTCCCGGAACGCTTGGAAGTGGCGCTCCGGGGCCTCGATCATCAGGTGCACGTCCACGCGCCCCCCGCCGCCGTGGATGAGCCCGCCGATCGACTGAAGGACGATCGGGCCGATGATGATCGGCTCGACGAAGTGCCCGTCCCCGACGTCGTAGTGGAAGACGCGCGCGCCGGCGGCGAGCAGCTCCTCGATCTGCTCGCCGAGCCTCGAGAAGTCCGCCGCATAGAGCGACGGCTCGACCTCGAGGTCTCGAATCCAGTCCGCCCAGGGCACGAGCGGCAGTCTAGGAGCGCAACCGCGCGATGAAGAACCCGGACGTCCGGTCCCGCTGGGGCAGCGTCAGCAGGAACTCCGGCCGCTTCGGATGCGCGAACTGGGGCCACTCCTCGCCGAGCGGCTCGGGCGTCAGGCCGGAGGCGTCGACGATCTCCTCGTTCTCGTCCGCGTTGATCGTGCAGACCGAGTAGACGATCGTGCCGCCCGGCCGCACGCGCTCGGCGGCCACGCGGAGGAGGTCGCGTTGCAGCTCGGGCAACGGCTCCGCCCGCCAGCGCAGATCGGGCCGAGCAGCGAGCACGCCGAGACCGGAGCAGGGAGCGTCGACGAGAGCACGGTCGTAATCGCGCAACTCGGGCGGCAAGCGAAGGGCGTCTGCGCAGACGACTGACACGTTCCCGGCGCCGAGCCGCGCTACGTTCGCCTCGAGCTCCTGGGCCCGGCCGGGGTGCTTCTCCACGGCCGTCACCTCACCGGCGAGCTGCGTGGCCTTGCCGCCGGGGGCCGCGCAGAGATCGAGCACGCGCTCCCCCTCAGTCGAGCCGACCACGAGGCCTGCGAGCTGCGAAGCACGGCTCTGCGGCCAGATCCGCCCCTCGGCGAGGGCCTGTTCGTCGACCCGGTCGACGCGATAGGCGCCGGGGATGTCGGTCGGCTCCCCGCCGATTTCCCCGCGGACGAGCCGGACGACCGTCTCCGGCGGCTCGTTCTGCGCGCGCATCAACGCCAGCGCCTCCTCTCGCCCGAGATCCCGTGTCCAGACATGCGCGATCCAATCGGGGTACGACTCCTTCAGCGGGCCGTCCGGAATCGAGCCCAGCAGAGCGGCGGTCCCGTCGGCGATCCGGCGAAGGACGGCGTTGGTGAAAGCGACCGCGCGGTCGAGCTTCGCGGTCCGCACGAGCTCGACCGCTTCATTCACGGCCGCGTGGCGCGGCGTCTCCATGAAGCCGAGCTCGTAGGCGCCGAGCCGCAGCGCCGCGCGAACAGGCCCGTCGAGCTTGCGGACCGGCCGTCGTCCGAGCTCCTCGATCGCGTAGTCGAGCGTGCGAACCCGCTGGATCGTGCCGTACGCGAGCCGCTGCGCGAGCGCCCGGTCCCGCCGGTCGAGATTCGCGGCTGCCGTCCGCAAGGCGCGGTCTGCGTAGGCATCGTCCTCGAAGACGCGCAGCACGGTCTCGAAGGCCGCCCGCCGTGCCGGCGAGACCATCAGCGCAGCCCGCGGAGAAACTCGTCGTAGGTCATCCGGCGGCGGCCCTCCGGCTGCACCTCGACGAGCTCCAG
>DASQWX010000092.1:0-33699 GCA_035640035.1 Gaiellaceae bacterium | reverse complement strand
CCCCAGCTCGAGCGGAGCGGCCAGGGCCGCATCATCAACATCGGGTCCAGCTCGGTCCGGGAGCCTGTCGACAACCTCGCCCTTTCCAACGCGGTTCGCCCCGGCGTGATCGGCTGGGCGAAGACGATGGCCCGCGAGCTCGGTCCGAGCAAGATCACCGTCAACTCGATCGCTCCGGGCCGGATCGAGACGCCGCGCTTGATGGAGGTATATGCCGAGCGGTCCCGCGCCTCCGACATGGAACAGATTCCGCTTCGCCGCTTCGGGCGGCCGGAGGAGGTCGCCGACGTGATCTGCTTCCTCGCCTCTGACCGCGGCGGCTACGTCTCCGGCGCCGTGATCCCGGTCGACGGCGGCCTCACCCGCTCTCTCCTTTAGGGCGCCAAGTACCATCGGCAGCGATGCGATCGCTGACCGTTGGCCGGGCGATCGGCGCGGGCGTCGTCTTGGCCTTGATCGCGCTGATCGTCCTCTACCTGATCCCCTCCGACAAGTACTACGTCTTCATCCCCGACCGAGCGCACGCCTTGCAACCGCTCGTTCGGGTCGCGGGTGAGAAGCCGGCGCCCAGCGCCGGAGGCGTCTACTTCGTCGACGTCCGTTTCCGCAAGGCGCGGCTGCTCGAGGACCTGCTCCGCCGGCCGCTCGAACGGAACGCCTCGCTCCTTCCCGTCCGCGACGTCCTCGGCGACGTGAGCCCGAAGCAGCAGGCGAAGATCGACGTCGCCGAGATGGCGCAGTCGCAGAAGATCGCGGCAGCGCTCGCCCTCGAGCGGCTGGGCTATCGCGTCCGGATCGTGCTGCCGAAGGTCATCGTGCGCGGCGTCTTCAGCACGGCGCCGGCGCACCGGGTGTTGCGGGCGGGCGATGAGCTGCTCGCCGTGAACGGCGAGCCGGTTCACAGCCTCGGCAGGCTGCACACGCTGATCGCGAGCCACCACCCCGGCGATCGACTCCTCATCCGCTATCGACGGTCCAAGCGCTCTGGCAGCGCGACGATCCGCACGATCGCCAGCCCCGACGACAAGCGCGAGGCCGCAATCGGGATCCTCGTCGACGAAACGGGCGGCTCGGTCGGGAAGCTCCCCGTCCGCGTGCGAATCAACACCGGCAACGTCGGCGGGCCTTCGGCGGGCCTCGCGTTTGCCCTCGACCTGATGGAAGAGCTCGGAAACGACGTCGACCGCGGCTACAAGGTCGCGGCCACCGGCGAGCTCGATCTCGACGGCTCGGTGCTCCCGATCGGGGCCGTGAAGCAAAAGACGATCGGCGCCCGCGAAGCGGCTGTGGACGTCTTCCTCGTTCCGGCCGGCGCCAACGCCCGCGTCGCACGGAAGTATGCGGACGGCCTCCGAATCATCCCTGTGGAGAGCTTTCCACAGGCGTTGCACGCTTTGGCAACTCTCCCTGCAAAGCACTCGGGAAACGCCTGAACCGGCATCTGCCGAAACGCACGCAAAGTGCGCAAAGTTCGAAGATTCGCTCCTTGAAGTCTGTGTCAATCGCTCTATTATCCCGACGTCCGGGAGAGCGCGGCACTAGAGCAAGGAGACAAATGGGCAAGGCGAGCAAAGTAACCTGCGACGACTGCTATTTCCGTCGCGCCGGACTCTGCGCCCTCTCCCCCGAAGTGCCATGCCCGACCTTCCGAGCTGAGAACCGCGGCGCTTTGATGCGGCCGCGGCAGCCTCAGCTGGTGCCGCGTTCCCTGGGCGAGATCGCCGGTCGCGCAGCCGCGTAGGCTTTCGTGCGGCAATGCCGCGCTTCCGCAGGCCGACCCAAGAGGAAATCCGCGAATGGCACCCGCGCTTCTGGGCGAAGCTGATCGGGCTCGTCGTGATCGCGGCCTACGTGATCGCCTTCGTGCTCGAGAACCGAAAGCACGTCCATCTCCACTTCGTGCTCTTCACGGCAACCGTCTCGCTGATCTGGCTGATCCTGCTGATCCTGGCGATCGGCGTCCTGGGCGGCGCGCTTCTATCGCAGCTCCACCGGCGCCGCCGTCGGGAGTAACGCGCCGAGCCGCGCGACGCCCTCGTCGATCTCTTCGGGCGAGGCGAAGCTGAAGGCGAGACGGGCCGAGTTCGCCGCGCCGCCGAAGTCGGCCCCCGGAACGAAGGTAACTCCGGCCTCGGCGGCCCGGGCCAAGAGCGCCGCCGCGTCGGTGCCCTCGGCAAGCTCGAGCCAGAGGAAGTAGCCGCCCCCCGGCCTCGACCAGCGGGCACGCCCATCGAGCTCGCGTTCGAGTGCCTCGATCATCGCGTCGCGCCTGGCGCGCAGCAGTCCGCGAACGCGCTCGAGGTTCGGCTCCAGCCGACCGCGCTGCACGAACTCGAGAACCGTCGCTTGGGTGACGAGCGCCGGGGTGATGTAAGTCGACGCGACGACGTCCTCGAGCTCCTCGGCGAGCTCGCGAGGCACGATCACATAGCCGACGCGAAGGCCGGGCGCGATCGTCTTCGAGAACGACGAGCTGTAGATGACGTTCTGGCCACCGGCAAGGTCGAAGACCGTGGGCAGCGGCTCGCCTTCGAACCGGACGAGGCCATAAGGATCGTCTTCGAAAATCTGGAGGTCCCCGGACGCCGCCAGCTTCGCGAGCTCATGCCGTCGCTCGTCCGAGAGCGTCACACCGGCCGGGTTCTGAAAGGTCGGGATCGTGTACAGCAGTGCCGGTCCGTCGCCGGCGAGCAAGCGCGTGAGCTCGTCGAGGTCCAGCCCCTCGTCGTCGACCGGGACCTCGTCGAACGCGGTCAGCAGCTTCCGCGGACGGTCGTACGTGGGTCGCTCGACGATCACGCGCCCGGAGAACGACGCCAGCAAGAAGTGGAACGCCTGCAGAGACCCGTTCGTGACGACGACGCGGGCAGCGTCCACGTCATGGCGCTCGCCGATCCATTCACGGAGCGGCTGATAGCCGAGCGTGTGGCCGTAGAGGAGAGCGGCGGCGCCGTCACGCTCGATCGCGGTCTTCGCGCAGTCGGCGATCTCCTCGACCGGGAGCGCCTCCGGCGTCGGCACGCCGCGCGCAAACGAGATCGTCTGCATCGGCCGAGTGTAGGTGTTCAGGCGGCGGCCGACGCCGGCTCGGCCTCGTCCGGCCCCCGGCCGACCGCGATCCGGACGGCGGCCGCGCCCGTCCCGGCGGCGACGAGCGAGAGCGCGGCTTCCAAGAGCCAGACGGAGGAGTCGCCGAAGCTCTTTCGCACCTGGAGGCCGATGAAGGGAGCGAGCGCGAACCCGATCGCACCCATCGCTCCGAACGCGCCCATGTAGGCGCCCCGGATGTCGCGAGGCGCGAGTCCGGCGACGACCGACTGCGACGTCGGCACCCACAGCATCTCGCCGATCACGAACAGGAACAGGATCAGCATCACGACCGGAAGGGCGTCGTTGACGGACAGGAGCAGGAACGGGAGCCCCATCAGCGGCAGGCCGACGGCGAGCTTGAGGGCGGCCGGCACTCCCGTCAGGCGCTCGGTCAGCCGCAACTGGAAGAACGTGACCAGGAACGGGTTGACGATCACGAGAAAGCCCCAGGTCGAACTCGAGTAGCCGTGCGAAGAGACGAGCGAGATCGGCAGCACGGTTTCGAACGCCACGTACACGAGCCACGCGAACATCGCCGAGACGAGAAAGAGGAGGAATGGCCGGTCGCGTGCGATGACGCCGAGCGAGCCTCGCGCCGGAGGCTCTTCCGGCGCGTAGGCGCCGCGCCGCGGAAGGAAGAGGAGTGCGAGGAGGAAGCCGAGCGCCGAGAGCGTGGCGGCCCCGATGAAGAGCGCATGCCAACTCCCGAGCAGGAGCAGCAAGCCGCCGAGCGGCGGGCCAAACGTGACCCCGAGGTTCGAGGCAACCCGGACGGCGGCGTAGGCTGCTTCATGGCGCTCGGGCGGAACGAGATCCGCGACAAGCGCTTGGTCGGCGGCGTTGCCGATCTGGAAGAAGAGGCCGCCGAAGCAAAGCACGAGTAGTCCGGCGCCGGAGTTGCTGCCGGCGGCGAGGAAGGCGAGCACGATCACCGTCTGACCGACCCAGCCGGCGAAAATCAAGGGGCGTCGGCCGAAATGGTCCGAGAGATGGCCGCCCATGTAGCCGGCGCCGACGCCGATCAGGGCGCTGATCAGGTACGCGAGCCCGAGCGCAGATTGGTCGGCGCCGAGCTTCTTGATCGCCCAGATGCCGATAAAGCTCCACACCGTCGACCCGGCGAGCGAGCCCGCGAAGCTGATCCCAAGGATCGGCCGCAAGGCCCGATCGGTGTCGGATCCGAAGATCAGGCGAAAGAGCGCGGAGAACGGGCGCATACGTGCAGACTGCCAAACGCCGGCCCCGTCCTCGTTCGAGCCGGAAGCCGCCGGCCGGCGCGTGAACGCACTGCTCGCCTCCGCCGCCCAGGCGCGTCCGCGCGGTGGTCAAACCGTCTTCGAGGGCCGGCGCGTAGCGCCTGTCCGCGAAGCGGACCAGTGGAAGAGGTCTGGGGGGAACCGGGAGTTTCCCCCGGCTGACCGCGCGCCCACCCGGCGTCCGACGCCGGGACTAGGCCACATCGTGGCTGCGAAACACCTGCTCACCGAGCTGCCGTCACACTCTCGGCGCAGTTCCGCCTGAGGAACGTAACTGCGTCCGACACCAGGACTGGACTAGCAGCGGCTCGTCCCGCCGGGTCTCGGCCTAACAGCTCGTTTCAGAAAGAACCAGGCGGGACGCGAGCGTGACGGTGTAGAGAATGTTCGCCGTGGACGAAGAGCGGCTGGGTGAGCTTGTCGAGAGCTTCTACCGGGCATTCCTCGCCGCGGATCGCGCGGCGCTCGCTGAGGTCGTCGCTCCGGAGGCGGCGTGGATCGTGCGGCTCGACACGGCCCTTTCCGGAGCACACGTAGGCCCTGACGGGATCGCTGCCCTGCGGCGCCAGATCGATGAGCTCAGCGCGGGAAGCTGGTGTCCGCTGCGAGAGGACAGCTTCGACATCGCGACAAGTCGGTGGCACGCCGTGATCATGGACCGCTTCCTTGCCGAGCGGGGAGAGCGCCGCCTCGACTCTCACGAGGCGGTGATCGTGGGCGTCGAAGAGGACCGCATCAACCGGCTCTTCCATTACCTCCATGACCCGGCTGCGTTCGAGGCCTTCTGGTCGCGCTGAGTTCTAGACGCGCGCGCCGCTCGCGACGCCGGCGGCGAGCTCGGCTGCCTCGCTCGGCGTCCTGCCGACGCGGACGCCGTGCGCCTCGAGCGCTTCCTTCTTCGCTTCGGCGGTCCCCGACGTCCCCGAGATGATCGCGCCCGCGTGGCCCATCGTCTTCCCCGGCGGCGCCGAAAAGCCGGCGATGTAGCCGACGACCGGCTTGGTCATCTCGGCGCCGATGAACTCGGCGGCCTTCTCCTCTTCCGCGCCGCCGATCTCGCCGACCATGACGACCAGCTCGGTCTCGTCGTCATCCTCGAACTTCGCAAGCACGTCGATGAACGACGACCCGACCACCGGGTCGCCGCCGATGCCGACGATCGTCGAGTTCCCGAGCCCGAGCTGCGTCAGCTCGTGGCCGATCTGATAGGTGAGCGTCCCCGATCGGGAGACCAACCCGATCCGCCCCTCGCGGAAGATCTCGGCCGGGATGATTCCCACGTTCGCCTTCCCCGGTGACAGCGCCCCAGGGCAGTTCGGGCCGAGCATGGTGATCCCCCGCGGCCGGATGTAGTTGTAGATCCGCAACATCTCGTGCGCCGGTAAGCCTTCGGCGATGCAGATGACCGTGGAGAGCCCTGCGTCGACGCCCTCGTAGATCGCGTCCGCGGCGAAGCGAGCGGGAACGAACACCATCGAGGTGTTCGCACCTCTCTCCCTCACCGCCTCGGAGACCGTGTCGAAGATCGGGATCCCGTCGAGGCCCTGTCCGCCCTTGCCCGGCGTGACGCCGGCGACGACGTCCGTTCCGTAGTTGCGGTTTCGAAGCGTGTGGAACGATCCCTCGCGGCCGGTCGCGCCCTGGACGACGAGCTTCGTCTCGTTGCCGACGATGATCGCCATCAGCGCTGACTCTTCCTGGCCTTGATCACGATCTTCAAGTCCGTCCAGGCCGTGCCTTCTGCAGTCATCCGGTCGGCGAGCAACTCCTTCACCCGGGAGGCCTCTTCGCCTTCGCAGCCGGTGCGAGCGAGCCAGTCCTCCAAGGGATGCACCTTCTCGAACAGGTGCCTCTGCTCGACCTCCAGACCCGCGTCGGAAAGGAACCCGACCCACTCCTCCTCCGTGTAGTTGCGCACGTGGGTGGGGTCGCGCAGCTTCTCGGCCTGCTCGTGTCGGTCGCTCGAGAACACCGTGTCTTCGATCACGACCACATCGTTCGAGACGCGCGCCATCTCCTCGACGGCCTTGCCAATGTCGCCGAAGTGATGCGGGGCGATCCGCGAGACGACGCAGTCGAACGAGCCGTCCGCGAACGGAAGATCCTCGGCACGCGAGACAACGTCGGGCTTCATCCCGGGCGATGCGTCCGTCGTCACCACGTCGCACCCCTCCTCGCGCAAACGGCGCGCAACGTGGCCGCCGCCCGTGGCGACGTCGAGCACCTTCCGGCCGGGGCCCGGCGCGCACCACTCGACCACGAGGTCGAGGTCGGGTCCTTGCGCATGCGTCTTCGACTGCCGGTACGCCTCTGCCCGCTCGTCCCACACCTGGCTCATGCGGCCAGCGCCACCGCGCGCTTCGCGCCCTCGAGCATCGTCGGCTCGACGTGCAGGTTCTCCGGCCCCGCCTCGGCGAGGAGCTCGCGCGCATCCTCCGCATTGGTCCCGTCGAGGCGGACGACGATTGGATGCTCGATCTTCATTCGGTCGAGCGCCGCGAGGATTCCGCGCGCCACTTCGTCCGTGCGAGTGATCCCGCCGAAGATGTTGAAGAAGATCGAGCGCACCTGGGGATCCGCGGTAATGACCTCGAGCGCGTCGACGACGCCCTGGGCGTCTCCCCCGCCGCCGAGGTCGCAGAAGTTCGCGGGGCGTCCCCCCGCGAGCGCGATGACGTCGAGCGTCGACATGACGAGCCCAGCGCCGTTGCCGAGGATCCCGACCTCACCGTCGAGCTTCACATAGGTGACGCCCTTCTCTCGTGCGGCCCGCTCCTCCGGCGGCACCGACTCCGGATCGTGCATCGCGGCGACGTCGGGATGCTTGTAGAGCGCGTTGTCGTCGACGGTGAGCTTCGAATCGAGCGCCCGGACCTCGCCCTCCGGCCTCACGATCAGGGGGTTGATCTCGCAGAGCATCGCGTCCGTGCCCACGAAGCACTCGTAGAGCTTCCCGATGATGTCGAGCACTTGTTTCTGCTCGCTCGGGTCGTCGATTCCGGCTCCGTAGACGAGCCGGCGAGCCTGATATGGCTGGTGGCCCTCGAGCGGGTCGACGTGGAGGCGCGCGAGCTTCTCCGGCGACTCCTCGGCGACCTGCTCGATCTCGACTCCTCCCTCGGTCGTCAGCATGAACAGCGCCTTCTTCTCTCCCCGGTCGAATGTGACCGAGAGGTAGTACTCCTTGGCGATCTCGGACACGCGCTCGATCCAGAGCCTGCGGACGATGTGTCCGTTGATGTCGAGCCCGAGGATCTCGGTCGCTTTCTGCTGCGCATCCTCCGGACTGTCGGCGAGCTTGACACCACCTGCCTTGCCGCGACCGCCGGTTAGGACCTGGGCCTTGACGACGACCTGACCACCGAGTTCCTCGGCTGCCGCACGAGCCTCGGCCGGCGTCGAGGCGAGGCGGCCCTCCGAGGTCGGGATCCGGAAGCGCCGGAAAAGCTCCTTGCCCTGGTACTCGTAGAGATCCACCGGCGGCGGACTCTAGCCGCCGCCGTGCGACTCGAGCGGAGGTCGCACGGTCTAGGCCGCGCCCTGGACGACGATGCAGATGATTTGCCCGTTCGCGACGGGCTGTCCGGGTCGGACCGAGAGCTCGGTAATGACCCCGTCCCGGTGCGCAGTGATCTCGTTCTCCATCTTCATCGCCTCGACGATGCAGATGACCTGTCCGGCCCGGACCTCGTCTCCTTCCGAGACCTCAACCGCAAGAACGGTGCCCTGCATCGGCGCAACGACCGCATCTTTCGCGGCACCGTGATGGACGCCGCCGGCCAAGCGCTCGCGACGGCGGCGGGCAAGCGCGGCGAACGGCGGCTCGGGGACGAGCGCCCTGACTTCATACCGGCGGCCCTCGAGCTCGACGATGGAGGCCCGCTCGCGGAGCCTTCCGTCCGACAGGCTCCCTAGACTTGTTGTCTTATGAGACAACTCACTTGCTTCATCGGCCAGCTCATCGGATTCGACGACCCCTTCGCATGTCTGACCCGCGACAAAGCACTGGTGCCGCAAGAGCGCCCGGTGGAAGCCCAGCAGCGTCGCCACGCCGCCGATCTCGTACTCGTCGAGCGCCCGCAGCATCCGCCGCCGCGCGTGCTCGCGGTCGACGCCGTGCACGACGAGCTTCGCGATCAACGGATCGTAGAGCTGGACGACCTCGCTCCCGGCGGCAACGCCGGAGTCGACCCTGACGCCCGGCCCCGCCGGCTCCCGGTAGCTCGTGATCCGCCCGGGACTGGGCAGAAAGCCATTCGACGGATCCTCCGCATTGATCCGGCACTCGATCGCGTGCCCGGTGAGGCGGACGTCGTCCTGGCGCAGCGATAGCGGCTCTCCCGCCGCGATAAGAACCTGCTCGCGCACGAGGTCGAGGCCTGTGACGAGCTCGGTAACCGTGTGCTCCACCTGGATTCGGGTGTTCATCTCGAGGAAGAAGTAATTGCCGTCGCGGTCCAGCAGGCCTTCGATCGTGCCGGCGCTCCGGTAGCCAACGGCACGGGCTGCGTCGGTGCCGATCGTGCCGATGCGCTCGCGGAGCTCCGGCCCGACCGCCGGCGAGGGCGTTTCCTCGACGAGCTTCTGATGGCGCCGTTGAATCGTGCAGTCCCGCTCGCCGAGATGGATGACGTTGCCATGGCCATCGGCGAGGACCTGGACCTCGACATGACGCGGATCCTCGAGGTAGCGCTCGATGTAGACGGTCGGATCGGAGAAGTAGGCCTCTCCCTCCCGGCGGGCCGATTCGAAGGCACGCAGCGCCTCGTCGGGGCCGGGAACGACCTTGAGGCCCTTGCCGCCGCCTCCCGCCGAAGCCTTGATCGCGAGCGGCCAGCCGATCTCCTCGCCGAGCCGAACGACATCGTCGGCGGAATTGACCGGAGCGGTCGTGCCCGGCACGATCGGCACACCGGCAGCCCGCATCGCCTGGCGGGCCTCGGTCTTCGAGCCCATCACCTCGATCGCCTCGGGCGGAGGCCCGATCCACACGAGGCCGGCAGCCTCGCAGGCACGGGCGAAGGCGGCGTTCTCGGCCAGGAATCCGTACCCGGGATGAACAGCGGCGGCGCCCGCACGTCGGGCGGCTTCGAGCACTCGCTCCTGGTTGAGGTAGCTCTCCGCCGGCGACCCCGGCCCGATCAGGTAGGCCTCGTCTGCAGCGGCGACGTGCAAGGAGCCGCGGTCCGCCTCCGAGTAGACCGCCACGGTGCCGATATCGAGCTCCCGCAGCGTGCGGAAGATCCGGATCGCGATCTCGCCGCGGTTGGCGACGAGCACTTTCGAGAATACGGCCACTCGCGCGTATTCTCCTAGTGGATGGGCTTGGCCGACCAGCTGACGGTTGCGCGTGCCGCTGTCGTGCCGCTCGTCGCAGGGCTCTTCGTGTGGGACTTCGACGGGCACGACTACTGGGCGACCGGATTGTTTTGCCTCGCCATGAGCACGGACTGGTTCGACGGCCGGATCGCGAGGTCGCGGGGCCGGACCTCCGAGCTCGGATCGCTTCTCGATCCGGTCGCCGACAAGCTGCTCGTGCTCACCGTCCTGATCGTGTTGATCGGGCGCGGGGTGTTTCCGGCCTGGATGGTGGCGGCGATCGTCGCCCGCGAGCTGCTCGTCTCAGGCCTGCGGCTCGCGGCGCTCGAGCGCGGCGTCGTGCTTCACGCCCGGGATCTCGGCAAGCTCAAGACCTGGTCGCAGCCCGTCGCGGCCGCGATCGGCGGCCTCGCCGCCGCGAACGCGTGGAGCGATTCGTTCGCCTGGTGGGGTCTGCTCGTCGCACTCGTCCTCACCTGGATCTCGGGCCTCGACTACGCCCGCGTCGCGCCCGACGTGCTCCGCGGCCGCGCCGTGGCCTAGGGAGAGCGGAAGCGGTCGTCGACGGCGTCCTCGTCGACGTTCTCGGCGATCCCGGCCTCCCACCAAACACTTCGGAGAGCGGGCTTTGAATCGCTTCCGTCGAGGAGCCTCGCGAGCGCAAGCTCAACAGCTTCTCGCTCCCCGGGCCCGGGTTCGGGGACGACGATCAGCTCCATTCCGAGAGATTAAAGGCGTTCGCCGGTCCTGACGATACGGCTCGCAGGATGAGCCGCATCCTTGCGACAGCCGCTTTCTTCGCCGTGCTCGCGGCGCCTGCCGCCGCGCAGAGCAACGGCCGGGCGGCGCAAGGTTCCTGGGCCCAGCGCGAAATCAAGGTCGTCGTCGCCCACGGCTTGATGGCGAAAAGCGTCCAGAGTTTTCGCCCGAACGACCCGCTGACGCGCGGCGCCCTCGCGGCGCTCGTCGCGGGGCTCGAGCCGGGCGCCGCTACGGTCTCGACGCGCTCCACGGAGCCGGTGACGATGGCACAGCTCGACGCCACCCTGGTACGGGCGCTCGGCCTCGGCGATGCGGCGGCCGCCTTCGCGGCTGGAGCGCGCGCCGCCGGGATCGCGGCGCCGAGCCGATTCGGGACGGAGGTCGTCGCCCGCCTCCTCGGACTCAGGACGAATCACCCGGCGCAGCTCGACTCTCTGGAACTGCTGCCGAGCCAGCCTGCGACACGCGCCGAGGCAGCGTATTCGGCCGCGCAGATCCTCACCTTCGGCGACTGGCAGACCCAGCAGGTCGAGGAGCTTGCGCACGGATTCGTGCTGCCGACGCTCTCCGCGTGGCAGACACGCGTCCTCAAGACCGCGGTCCGCTTCATCGGCTACCCATATGTCTGGGGCGGCACGAGCGAGAACCCGGAAGCTCCCTTCGGCGTCCAGGCTCCTGGCGGCTTCGACTGCTCGGGCTTCGTCTGGCGTGTCTACAAGCTTCAGGCCTACCCCAACGGCGCCGCGCTCGCGGACACACTCAAAGGCCGGACCACGTTTGCGATGAGCGGCGAGGTGCCGGCGGCGAAGCGGATCTCGTTCGCCCGGCTCAAGCCTGGAGACGTGCTCTTCTGGGGCGCGGCCGGCCCCCGCTCCAAGCCTGCTCAGGTCGACCACGCGGGGATCTACCTCGGCAGCGGGTGGTTCATCCACTCCTCCGGGTACGGCGTCGCACTGGCCCAGCTCTCGGGCTGGTACAAGCAGCGCTTCGCCTGGGCACGGCGCCCACTCGCAGAAGCCGGGCTCGCTTCGTAGCGCGCTACAAACCGCACGATCCCCCGTCCGGGTGATGGCCCGGCCTTCGACGCGCGCAAAAATCGCGGCGTCTGCTCAAGGAGAAAGGGAGGTCTTGGATGTTGCAGTGGAAGCCGCGTCTCCGCCTGCTGCTGGTGGTCGCCGTCCTGATCGCGTTCGCCTACGCGCTCGGCTGGTTCGAGCTCGCCAATTTCCTCGAGTGGTAGCGGACGCGCGATGAGCGAAGCCGCCCCCGCCCATCCGAGCGTCTACCCCGTCGTCTTCCCCGTGTGCCTCGCGGGCCTTGCCACCGTCATCGCCGCGGCGGTTTCCTTCGGCACGGCCCCGCACGGCGCAACTGTTCTCGCCGGAATTGCGGGCTTCCTCGGCGCCTCCCTGCTTGCCGATCGTTTCCCCGTTCCCGTCGACGATCTCGACGCGAACGGCGTCTCGCTCGCCTTCGTCTTTGGGCTCTCGGCGATCGTCCTCTTCGGTTGGGCCGCCGGCGTCCTCGTCGTCTCCGCAACGCCGGCGGTCATGCAGCTCCTCGACCGCCGGCCGCTGATCCGGATCGCCTACAACTCGTTCGCGTTCGCCCTGACAGCGGCGAGCGCGGGGCTCGTGATCTCGCCGATCGCCGGCGGCTCGCCGGGGCACACGGCAATCCGCGTCGTGGCAGCCACGTACGTGTGTTACCTCGTGAACGTCTTGCTGATCACCGCGGTCGTGGCCCGCGGAACGCGGCGTTCGTGGGGCGGTCTGATCGCCTCGAGCGTTCGGAAGACGATCCTGCCGTTTACGCTCATGGGCTCGGCCGTGCTGACGCTCGTCGTGCTCTGGCAGAGCTCGCCGTTGCTCTCGGTCGCACTCGTCGGCCCTCTTCTCGCGATCCAGCTCTACCAGCGCGCGCTGCTACGCGCACTGCGTGCCGTCCGCCTCGCGCTGACCGATCCGCTGACCGGTCTCGGCAACCATCGCCACTTCCACGAGCGCCTGGCGCGCGAGCTCGAGCACGCGTTGCGCTACGGGCGCCCGTTGGCGCTCTGCCTGGTCGACGTCGACGACTTCAAGCGGATCAACGACCGCTTCGGGCATCCGACCGGGGATCGGGTGCTCTCGCAGGTCGCGACGCGTCTGCGCCAGAGCGGCGAGGCGTTTCGACTCGGCGGTGACGAGTTCGCCGTCCTGCTTCCCGGTTACGAGGAGTCGGAGGCGCTGACGGCCGCCGAGTCGATCGTGGATCGAATCGCGACCCTCGATTTCGGCCAGATGGGAGCGATCACGGTCAGCGCCGGCATCGCCTGCGCCCCGCATCACGCGAGCGAGCGCGACGAGCTCGTGCAGCTCGTCGACAGCGCGCTCTACTGGGCGAAGGAATACGGCAAGAACCGCGTTCGCATCTACCGCCCCGATGTCATCGAGCTCGCCGAGCTCAAGCGGCTGGCGACCGCCGGCGACCGGGCTGCTCGCCTGCACGCAGCCGCGAGCCTCGCACGCGCGGTCGACGCGCGGGACGTCTATACGGGCAGTCACTCGCAACGCGTCGCGCAGCTTGCCGTCCGCATCGCCGCCCGGATCGGTCTTCCCCGCGACGAGCTCGAGTTCACCCGGCTCGCCGCGAGCCTCCACGACCTTGGCAAGCTGGCGCTCCCGGAGGACCTCCTTCGGAAGCCGGCACCGCTCACGGAGCCCGAGCGGCTCGTCCTGCAACGGCACGCCGAGATCGGCTTCCGCATGCTCGAGAGCCTCGGGATCGGCCCGGTCGCGGAGTCGGTGCTCCATCACCACGAGCGCTGGGACGGCACCGGTTATCCCGACCGGCTCGCCGGCACCGATATCCCGCTCGGGGCGAGGATTATCTTCGTCGCCGATGCATTCGACGCGATGACCTCCGACCGGCTCTACCGGCGCCGCCGCACCAGGGGCGAGGCCCTAGCCGAGATCGTCCGCTGCGCGGGAACGCAATTCGATCCGTCGGTCGTCCGAGCGCTCGAGGCCGAGCTCGCGCCCGAGGAGCCCTTTGAGCCGGCCGAGGTCCTCGAACGAGCCGCCGCGGTCTGAGCGATCTCCATTCGCGCCGGGTCAGCGGCACTCGGTGAAGAGTCACTTTCGCTCCAAGCCCTCCACGCTCACGCGCGTGATTTCGCAATAGGATCGAAGAGGGTGCGGCGCGGTGGGGCCCAATTCACGCGCGTGAACCAGTAAACGGTCAAAGCGGGATGTTCCCATGCTTCCGCGGCGGGCGGCGCTCGCGTTTGGTCAGCGCGGTCTCGAGCGCGTCAGCGAGTACCGGGCGCGTGCGCCGCGGCTCGATGACCTCATCGACGTACCCCCGCTCGGCCGCCGTGTAGGGGTTCGCGAACTGGCTCCTGTATTCCGCAATCAGCTCCGCTCGCCGCGCCTCGGGGTCGGCCGCGTCTTCGATCTCCCGGCGGAAGACGATGTTGACCGCGCCTTCAGGGCCCATCACGGCGACCTCGGCGGTCGGCCAGGCGAAGTTGAAGTCGGCGCGGATGTGCTTCGAGCTCATGACGTCGTAAGCCCCGCCGTAGGCCTTGCGCGTGATCACTGCCAGCTTCGGGACCGTTGCCTCGCAGTACGCGTACAGGAGCTTGGCCCCGTGGCGGATGATGCCGCCCCACTCCTGGGCCGTGCCGGGGAGGAACCCCGGCACGTCGACGAACGTGATCAGCGGGATGTTGAAGGCGTCGCATGTGCGAACGAACCGTGCGGCCTTGGTCGACGAGTCGATGTCGAGCACGCCGGCGAGGGCGCGCGGCTGATTCCCGACGACGCCGACCGGATGACCATTCAGGCGCGCGAAGCCGCAGACGATGTTCTCTGCCCAGCGCTCGTGCACCTCGAGAAAGTCTCCGTCGTCGGCCACGCGCGAGATGACGTCCTTGATGTCGTACGCCTTCGCCGGGTCGTCGGGAATCAACGAGTCGAGCTCTGTGTCCTCGCGCGCGGCAGGGTCCGCCGGCTCGGCGAACGGCGGCGGGTCGACGTTGTTCTGCGGTAGGAACGAAAGGAGATAACGCGCGTCCTCGAGGCACGCATCCTCGTCGGGAGCGATGAAGTGGGCCACCCCCGACTTCGACGCGTGCGTCGCCGCACCGCCGAGCTCCTCGAAAGTCACCTCTTCACCGGTCACGGTCTTTACGACGTCGGGGCCGGTTATGAACATGTACGACGAGCCCTCGACCATGAGAACGAAGTCGGTCATCGCCGGCGAGTAGACAGCGCCGCCGGCCGAAGGGCCCATGATCAGGCTGAGCTGAGGGATCACGCCCGAACACTGGACGTTGCGCCAGAAGATCTCCGCGTAGCCGGCGAGCGAGACGACGCCTTCCTGGATCCGGGCGCCGCCGGAGTCGTTGATTCCGATCAACGGGCAGCCGAATTTGGCGGCGAGGTCCATGACCTTGCAGATCTTTTCGGCGAAAACCTCGCTCAAAGAGCCGCCGAAAACGGTGAAGTCCTGTGAGAAGACGAAGACCTTCCGCCCGAAGATCGTGCCGTAGCCGGTGACCACCGCATCGCCGTAGGGACGTCGCTCGAGCATGCCGAAGTTCGACTCGCGGTGTCGAACGTAGCGGTCGAGCTCGAAGAACGATCCTGGATCGAGAAGCTTTTCCGCACGCTCGCGCGCGAGTAACTTCCCCTGCTCGCGTTGGCGGGCAACCGCGCGCTCGCTCCCTGCGTGCCGCGCTTGCTCGCGCAACTCCTCCAGCTGCCGCAGCTTGGCGCCGGTGGACTCGGCTTCGGTCGCCACCACGCGAGCGTATCCGACCCGGCTTCGCGCCTCGCCTGCTCCCTCATTCGAGGGAGCGAAAGAGCTCACCCTCCTGGGGGAATCGAGTCGAGAGGAGCGGCCCTAGCCTTCGTCCGAGGCCTGCGGCGGCCCATCTGAACATGCGGCGCTCGTACATCGATCGACCACGGCGTATTCGCGCCCCGCGCGCGACGGCCCGTTCGCGCCCGCGCTTCGTGCCGGTGCTGTTGGCCGGCCCGATTGTCGTCGTCCTTTGGGTGACGATCGGCCTGCCGATGCTCTCGCAGCTGACGAGCGCGGCCGGCGTTAACCGGCTGGCGCGCAAGGTCGTCTTCGAGGCGCAGGGTGGCGCGCCGGAGGGGGCCGGCGGCGGCGCGCCGACCACAGAAGCCGCGGCCATCGTCTCGAAGCAAGTACTCGCCGCCTACCGCGCGGAGGTCGCGCGGCGCGAGCGGATCCATGCCCGCCGCCAGGCCGCGCGCAAGAAGCTGCCCGAGATCCCGAACCTCCCCTCCCCGGCACTCGGTGGCTCGGCCACCGGATCGACGATGCTCGCGACGGCGGACGTCTCGAAGGCGCCGTCCACCCAGCCGTCGGAGCCTTCGACCCCTCCGAAGGACAACACTCCCGGAGCCGGCAGCAGCTCCAGTACCGGCAGGGACGCGAGCCCGGGCGCGGCGAGCGGGAGCTCTCCGGCCGCTCCCAGCACCGGCGGAGGAACCGGCGGCTCCGATCCGGGCGGCACTGGCAGCGGTGGTAGCGGCCGCGCCGGCGACACGGGGGGCGGCGGCGCCGGCAATACCGGGGGCGCCGGCGGCAACGCCGACACCGGCGAGACGACGGGCGATACCGGCGACACCGGGGGCACGGGTCAGACGGGCGGAGGTGACACGGGCGACAACGGCGGCGCGGACGACAACGCACCCGCGCCGCCTCCTCCGGCTGCCTCGCCTCCGCCATCCGCTCCGCCCGGTGTACCGTCTGCTCCCCCTGCGCCTGCGGCCCCGCCTCCTCCGCCCCCGGCGGCTCCCGCGCCACCTCCCCCGCCCCCGCCGCCGTCGGCTCCCGCCCCTGCGGACGTGCAGACGACCAACGCCGGCGGCCCGCGGGGCAAGCCGACGCAGGGCGATTCGATCGTGTTCACGTTCACGAGCGCCCCTGCTCCGTCGCTCATCCTCGGCGGCTGGAACGGGTCAGCGAGGACGGTCACCGTCCTGATCGCGGATCGAGGCCGGGACGATGTGCTCACCGTCCTCGATCCGACGACCGACATGCCGCTCGCCCTTGGTTCGGTCCGGTTGGCCGGAGACTATGCCGACCGCCAGAACGTCACCTTCGCTGGCTCGACCATGACGCTGAGCGGAAGCGTCGTCACCGTCGTTCTCGGCCCACCGACGGGAAAGGTCGGTAACGAGCAGCGAAGCGGAACGATGATCTGGACGGGGCCCGGCGGCACGGCGACCGAGTCCGGTCCCGCCGACAACGAGTTCTAAGCACGGCCAACCCCCCGACCGACGCTCAAGGGCCGGCGCCCGGCCGTCGATAACGCAGCCATGGCGCCCGCGGCCTCGACGACGAACGCTGTCCACGATCCGCCCTCGCGGCGGAGGCGCCGTCGTCCCCACGGTTCCATCCCTCGGCGCTCACTCTTGCAACTCCTCGTCGGCGTGCTCGTCGTCGGAGTCATCCCGGTCGTTGCCACCGTTCACATCCTCGACGCGAATGCGGTTCAGAACGAGCGCGCGCGAGCGGACAGCGCACTCCGGGCGGAGCTGCAAGGAGCAGGTGAGGAGCTCGGCCAGATGGCGGACGATGCTTCGAACCGAGCCGACGATCTCGCCCAGTCCCCCACCTTGCAGCACGCCTTCATCGCCGGTGACCGAGCGACGATCCGCCGCCTCGCTGCCACCGCGCCGGGCGTGCTCTTCTACCTGCACGAGAAGCTCGTTGCGGGCAAGCGTCCGAGCGACGCGCTCAGTCGCTCGATCTCGCTGACGGTCAACGGGAAGCGGATCGGAACCGTCGTCGCGACTATTTCCCTGGACCGACGGCTCGCGGCCCGTCTCCACCACACCGCGGCGCACGCACAGGACGACAGGCTGCTGATCGTCCGCCGCGGAAGGGTGGTCGGAACCGGTCAGCGCGTGCAGATCGAAGGTCGAACGATCACCTTTGACGGGGAGCGCTTCCGCGGGCTGGTTTCCCGCGTCCCGAATGCCGTCGGCATCAGCCTTTTTGCGTTGCGCCCCGAACAGGCGATCACCGGGAGCGTGCGGCCGTACCAGCAGCGCATGCTTTACGCGGCGATCGGTTCTTTCGCGCTCCTCGTGCTCGTCGCCCTCCTCTTTGCGCGGCCCATCCTCCACACCTTCGGAGACTTCCGCCGGGTTGCGTCACAGGCGGCAACCGACGGCCTGACCGGTCTGGCAAACCGGCGTTCCTTCGACGACGAGCTCGCGCTCGAATGGCGCCGTGCCGAGCGAGTCGGCGACTCACTCGCCCTGGTTCTCGCCGACCTCGACGACTTCAAGAGCGTGAACGACGGCTTCGGGCACCAGGCGGGAGACGCCGTCCTTCGGCGCGTGGCCGTGATTCTCGACTCGGGCGGACGGCAGGTCGATCTCGCCGCCCGCTACGGCGGGGAGGAGTTCGCCCTGCTCGCGCCGGAGACCGATCTCGAAGGCGCGACGAAGCTCGCGGAGCGCCTCCGCTCCGAGCTCGAGGCGGCGACGATCACGCTTCCCGACGGCCGCGAGCTGCGGGTGACCTCGAGCTTCGGAGTTGCCGTAAAGGATGGTCTCGAGGGCCCGGAGGATCTCATTGCGGCGGCCGACGAGGCGCTCTACGTAGCGAAGCGAAACGGCAAGAACCGTGTTGCGGTCCAGTCGCACCCCGCCGCGGCCGCCTCTCCGAACGAGTAGCTGCCGGTCCGGAACGCCCGGACGTGCGTGCCAAAATTCGGCCGTGCGAGTCTCGGCGAAGGTGGATTACGCATTGCGCGCCTGCGCCGAGCTCGCCGCCGCGGGCGAAGGCCCGGTCAAGGGCGATCGGCTGGCCCAGGCGCAGGAGATCCCGCTCAAATTCCTGGAAAACATCCTGCTCGACCTCAAGCACGCCGGGCTCGTGCAGAGCCAGCGTGGCGCCGAGGGCGGTTACTGGCTCTCTCAGCCGCCGGAGGAAATCGCGCTCGCCGCCGTAATCCGCGCAGTCGAAGGGCCGATCGCGAACGTGCGCGGCGAACGCCCCGAGCTGGTCGACTACTCGGGGCCGGCCGCACCGCTCCAGCAAGTCTGGATCGCCGTACGGGCGAATCTCCGCGCCGTCCTCGAGGAGGTGACGCTTGCCGACCTCGCCGCCGGCCGGCTACCCGACGAGGTCGCTGCCATCGCCGCCGACCCCGACGCCTGGCTTCCGCATTAGCGACTAAACGTGGTCTGCCGGCTCGGCTTGACGTACGCGATCAGGCCGCGCTCGAGCTCGAGCGCCTGGGCCTCTTCCTGCGTCAGCTGCGCGAGCAGATGCTGGCCGTCCTCGCGGACGAGCTCGGCCCGGACCTCGAAGCCCAGATGGACGACCCGCTCGACCATCGCCTCGGTGGCCTCGCCGTCCGGCTCGAGGCTCAAGGTCAGGTCGCGAGGGCGGACGAACGTGTCCCCGATTCGGTTCACCGGCCCGACGAAGCTCATCACGAACTCGTTCGCGGGCGATTCGTAGAGCTCGCGCGGCGTGCCGACCTGCTCCACGCGACCGTGGTTGATCACGACGACCTGGCCCGCAACCTCCATCGCCTCCTCCTGGTCGTGCGTGACGATGATCGTCGTCACGTGAACCTCGTCGTGCAGGCGGCGAAGCCAGGCGCGCAGCTCCTTCCGGACGCGCGCGTCGAGGGCGCCGAACGGCTCGTCGAGCAAGAGCACGTCCGGGTCGACCGCGAGCGCCCGTGCCAGGGCCATCCGCTGGCGCTGGCCACCCGAGAGCTGGGCGGGGTAGCGCTTGGCGAGCCCTTCGAGCTGAACGAGCTCGAGCAACTCGTGGACCCGGCGCTTGATCTCGTCCTTCGGGCGCTTGCGGACCTTCAAGCCGAAGGCCACGTTCTCCCAGACGGTCATGTGCTTGAACGCCGCGTAGTGCTGGAAGACCATCCCGACTCCACGCGCGCGAGCAGGCCTGTGCGTGACGTCTTCGTCGCCGAGCAGGACCTGCCCCGCGTCAGGATCCTCGAGCCCGGCGATCACTCGGAGCAGCGTCGACTTGCCGCTCCCGCTCGGGCCGAGCAGCGCGGTCAGCGAGCCCTCCGGGATCGCGACCGAGACGTCGTCGAGCGCGACGAAGTCCCCGAACTTCTTCCTGACCTCGGCAACCGCGATTCCCATTCTCAGACCTCCTGTCTGGGTCGAAGCATTCGCATCGCCAGGACGGTCGCGAGCGCGATCACCGCCAGCACGACCGACGCCGCGAAGGCTCCGGTCGTGTTGAAGCCCTCGAACTGATCCTGAACGTACAGCGGCAGCGTCTCGGTCTTCCCGACGATCCGCCCGGAGACGACGCTGACGGCGCCGAACTCGCCGATCGCGCGAGCCGTGGTCAGCACGACCCCGTAGCCAACGGCCCATCGAATCGCGGGCAGGGTGATCCGTCGGAAGGTCGTGAACGGAGACGCGCCGAGGGTTTCGGCCGCCTGCTCCTGGTCGGTACCGATCTCGCGCAGCACCGGCACCACCTCCCGGACGACGAACGGGAGTGAGACGAAGATCGTCGCGATCGTCATGCCGGGAATCGCGAAGAGGATCTTGATCCCGTGCTCCGAGAGACCTGAGAGCCAGCCGCCGGTCCCGTAGAGCAGGTACAGCGCGAGCCCGACGACGACCGGGGACAGCGCGAGCGGCAGGTCGACGATCGCGTTCACCAGCCCGCGTCCGGGGAAGCGGTGCCGCACGAGCGCGATCGCCAGCACGATGCCGAACAACGTGTTCAGCGGCACCGCGATCGCCGCGATGATCAGGGTCAGCCAGAGTGCGTGGCGGGCTTCGGGGTTCGTGACCGCGGCCCAGGCCGGAGGGAAGCTGTGCTCGAAGGTGCGGTAGAAGACGAACCCCACCGGCACCAGCAGCAGCATCGCCAGGTAGGCGAGCACGCCGAGCCGCAAGGTGTACCTAGCGATCATGCCGGGTCCTCCAGTGCCGGAAGGCGCCGATCAGAAGCAGTACTCCGAGCGAGATCAGCAGCAGGACGACGGAAGCTGCCGCCGCGCCGGTTGGGTTGTCGGACTCGATCTGGCCGGCGATGTAGACGGAGGAGACCTCGGTCTTGAATGGGATGTTCCCGGAGATCAGCACGACCGAGCCGAACTCGCCGACCGCGCGCGCGAATGCCAACGCGACGCCGGAGAGAACCGCGGGCAGCAGGTTGGGAAAGACGATGCGCCGGAAGACCGCGATCCGGCCGGCGCCTAGCGACTCGGCCGCCTCCTCCATCTCCCGGTCGAGCTCGAGCAATACCGGCTGGACCGAGCGGACAACAAAGGGAAGCGTCACGAAGAGCAACGCGAGGACGAGGCCCGTCCGCTTGAAGGTGACGTCAACGCCGAACGGGCCCTTCGGTCCATAGAGCTCGAGCAGTACGAGGCCGGCGACGACCGTCGGCAGCGCAAAGGGGAGATCTATGACGGCGTTGACGATCCCCTTGCCGGGGAACGAGTCGCGCACCAGGACCCAGGCCGTCGCCGTCCCGCCGATCGCGTTGAAGGCCGCGACGATGATCGCGACGACGAGGGTCAGCTTCAGCGTCGAGGCTGCCTCGGCCTTGGTGACCTCGTCCCAGAACGTGCCGAGCCCGTGAGCTCGCGAGCTCCAGATCAGAGCGGCGAGCGGGACGAGCACGATCAGGCTCAGGTAGCCGACCGCGATCCCGCGGGCGAGCGGCGCTCCGGCGCGGCCTGCAAACGACCGCGGGCGACCGAGAGCGACGGCCGAACTAGCCGCCAATCACCTTCACCATGATCCCGTTGCTGTGGTCGAAGAACCGGTACTGAACGGATTTCCAGCCACGCAATCCGAGCGCCTTGGTGCTGATCGTGAAGAGTGTCTTCGGCTTCCTGAAGCGGTACTTCGTGCTTTGCGCGACCGATTTGACGACGGGCCGGTAACCCGTGTCGGCGAAGAGCTTCTGCGCTTTCGCGGACCACAAGAACTTGAGGAAGGCCTTCGCCTCCGCGTGCTTGAGCCCGCTCTTCGTCAGCGCGACCGGGTTCTCGATCAGGATCGTTTGCTTCGGGAGGACGTACTCGGTGTGGACGCCTTTCTTGTTTGCGTAGATCGCCTCGTTCTCGTACGTCAGCAGGACGTCGCCCTTGCCGCTCGCGAAGACCTGCGTCGCCTCCCTGGCGCTCTTCGGCAGGACCGGCACGTTCCTGAACAACCTCTTCAGATAGTCGATCGCCTGCTTGTCGGTCTTGCCTCGCGCGCGCTCGGCGCCGTAGGCCGCCATCACGTTCCAGCGCGCGCCTCCCGAGGTGAACGGGTTGGGCGTGATCACCTGTACACCGCTCCGCGTCAGATCGGCCCAGGTGCGGATGTTCTTCGGGTTGCCGTTCCGGACGACGAAGACGACCACGGAATCCGTGACCATGCCGTGGTAGCGGTTCCGGTTCCAGTTGCTCGCGACGATCCCCCTCTTGACCAGCGTCGCCATATCGGGCCCGAGCGAAAGCGCGACGATGTCAGCGCTGAGCCCGGCGGCGACGGCCCGAGCCTGATCGCCCGAGGCGCCGTACGACTGATTGAACGAGACGTGCTTTCCCGCCGGGGTCGCCTGGAACGCGGGGATGATCCTCGCGTACGCGTCCTTGGGAGTTGAGTAGGCGACGAGGCTGAGCGTCGTGTTGGCCGATGCCGCCTGCGCACCCACAACGATGCCTGCGGCGAGCACGAGCACTGGTAGGAAAGTAAGTGAAATACGCCCCATTCGGTTCTCCTTATTTTTCTTTTTTCTTGACTGAGATGCTGGACAATAAGCCCAGGGTTCGGACAGCGTCAAATCGCAACGTAGAGTTGGGCCGTGCAGCCCCTCGACCGCTCGACGATCTGGCCGTACCGAGAGGGCGAGCCCGGGGAGTTCTACTACCAGCGTTACGCCCATCCGACCGGCGTCGAGGCCGAGGCCGCCCTCGCAGAGCTCGAGGGCGGAGAGACTCTGCTCTTCCCGTCCGGGTCGGCGGCGATCACGGCGCTCGTGCTCTGCGAGCTCGAGCCTGGCCAGACGGTCGCGCTCGCCGAGGGCGCCTACTACGGGACGGGCGCGCTCTTCTCAGCGCTCGAGCGCTGGGGCGTGCGCCACGTCGAGTTCGACCAGACGGGCACGCCACCGCAGGGAGCCGATCTCGTCTGGCTCGAAGCACCGTCGAACCCCTTTCTGACAATGCCCGACTTCAAGGCCGCCGCGGCGCATCCGGCGCGCGTCGTGGTCGACTCGACTGCCGCCACGCCCGTCTACCTTCGCCCGCTGGACAGCGGTGCCGACTATGCCTTGCACAGCGCGACGAAGTACCTCGGCGGGCATCACGATCTCTTGCTCGGCGCCGTGGCCTGCCGGGATCCCAAAGCGGCGGCGCGGCTACGGGAGTTCCGCGGTCGGACCGGAATCGTCGCAAGCCCGGACTCGGCGTGGTTGCTGCTTCGGAGCCTGAAGACGCTCCGAGCCCGAATCGAACGCCAGACGCAGACGGCGACAGAGCTCGCCGGCCGCCTGGAGCGGCACGAGTACGTCGAGCGGGTGCGCTACCCCGGCTTCGGCGGGATGCTCTCGTTCGACGTCCGGGGGGACGCGAAGGCCGTTGAGACCTCGCTGCGGCGGATCGCGAACGCGACGAGCCTCGGCGGCGTCGACTCCGTGCTGGAGAGCCGGCGCCGCTGGGAGGGCGAGCGCGTTCCGGAGAACCTCCTTCGCCTGAGCGTCGGGCTCGAGGACGTCGACGAGCTCTGGGCAGACCTCGAGCAGGCACTCGCTGGCGCGTGAGCAAGCAGCCGACCGTCGTCTTCTTTCCTGAGGGTGCGTACGGGCCGACGAACAACTGCGTCGGCATCGGCCAGGTGCTCCTGGCCCGCGGCGCCAGGGTGGTCTTCGTCGTCGAGGAGTCGTTTGCCGGCACTCTCGAGGCGCAGGGTTTCGAGGAGGCGCTGATGCGCCTGAAGCCGAAGCCGGAGGGTGACCAGGGCGAAGCCATCGGGCAGTTCTGGAAGGACTTCGTCCGCGAGACCGCGCCCGAGTTCCGCAAGCCGACGATCGAGCAGCTCGAGGGCTTCGTGCTCCCCGTCTGGCAGGAGCTCGTCGACGGGGCCCGGTACGTGGACGAGCGGCTCGTCGAGATCTTCGACGAGGTTCGCCCCGACGTGATCGTCGAGGACAACGTCGTCGCGTTCCCGGCGGTCCCGGCCTCGGACGTTCCGTGGGTGCGGATCGTCTCCTGCAATCCTCTCGAGCTGAAGGATCCCGACCTGCCGCCACCCTTCTCGGGCTACCCGACGTACGACCGATCCGGCTGGGACGAGTTCCGGGCACGGTATCGCGAGCTTCACGAACCGCTCCAACGCGAGTTCAGCGAGTTCTGCATTGAGCGAGGAGCGCCGCCGCTCCCCGAGGGCGAGTTCATCCACGAGTCGCCCCACCTCAACCTCTACCTCTACCCGGGAGAGGTTGATTACGAGCGTTCGAAGCCGCTGCCCCCGTCGTGGCGGCAGCTCCAGTCGTGTGTCAGGGAGGCCGACGGTGCATTCGGCTGGACCGGGCCTCGGCCGGTCGTCTACCTCAGCCTGGGCAGCCTCGGCTCGGCAGACGTGGAGTTGATGCAAAAGCTGATCGACACGCTCGCCGCGACCGACTTTCACGTCATCGTCAGCATGGGTCCGCAGCACACCGAGCTCGTGCTGGCACCGAACATGGACGGCGACGAATTCCTGCCGCAGCCGGCGGTCCTGCCGGAGGTCGACGCGGTCATTACGCACGGCGGCAACAACACCGTCGTCGAGTCGCTTCACTTCGGCAAGCCGATGGTCGTGCTGCCGCTCTTCTGGGATCAGTACGACAACGCTCAGCGAATGCAGGAGCTCGGCCTCGGCCGCCGGCTCGACACGTACGGGCACGACCCGGCGGAGCTGATCGGAGCGCTCGAAAGCCTGCTCGTCGACCCGGACCTGCCGGGCCGCCTGAGCGGGATCTCGAGCCGGCTCCAGGCGAAGCCCGGAACGGTCGAGGCAGCCGGTTTGATCGAGGGACTGGCCGCCGGCTAGCGGCGTTCGACGATCTCGTCGATCAACCCGTACTCGAGCGCCTCTCGGGGCGTCATGAAGTTGTCGCGCTCGGTGTCGCGGGTGATCTGCTCGAGCGGCTGACCCGTCTTCTCGGCCAGGATCTCCTCGAGCCGGCGCTTCATGGCGATCGCCTCGCGAGCCCGGATCTCGACATCCGAGGCCTGTCCCCCGAAACCCGGCGTCCAGAGTTGGTGAATCAGGATCTTCCCGTTCGGGAGTGAGGTGCGCTTGCCCTTGGCACCACCGGCGAGCAGCACGGCGCCGATCGACATCGCGATCCCGACACACATCGTGCGCACGTCGGGCTTGACGAATTGCATCGTGTCGTAGATCGCGAGACCGGAGTAGACGTCTCCGCCGGGCGAGTTGATGTAAAGCGAGATGTCCTTGGCCGGATCCTCCGACTCGAGGTGGAGGAGCTGCGCGTTGATGACGTTCGCGACCTGGTCGTCGACAGCGGAGCCGACGAACACGATCCGCTCGTCGAGCAGCCGCGAGTAGATGTCGAACGCGCGCTCGCCGTGGCTCGTCTGCTCGATCACCGTCGGAACGACGGGCGTCACGCCGCCACCAGCTCCCGCGCCTTCGCGGGCGCACCCGAGAGCTCGACCGGAACGCCGTAGACGGCTAGGCCCTGAGCGACGGTCTCCGCGTCGTCGAGGGTCGCCGGGACATAGAGCTCGAGCGGGTATGCAGCCGCCGCTCGCCAGCCGAGCTCACCCTCCAGGCGGCGGCCCCAGAGGAGCACGCGTCCGAGGACACGGTCGTTGCCGACGGAGAGGTAATGGCGCCATTGCTCGAGCGACTTCGCCGCGTGAATCCCGCACTCGCAGAGCCGGTCGGGCGCGTCGTGACGGGCGCGGTAGAGCTTCTTGCAGTCCGCCACGGCGGGCCGGCCAGGCGGCCAGAGGCTGCCGTACAGGACGCTACGGAGGCGAGTGCGCTCTTCGTCGTGCTCGACCCGCCAGATCTTCCAGCCGACGACAAACGCGCTTGCGGTGGTGCTCACCGGGTGTCCGATATGCACGATATCTTGATATCAGCTAGATATCGTGCCGTCAAATGAGAGCCGGAGGGCGGACTCGAACCGCCGGCCTAGCGCTTACAAGGCGCTTGCTCTACCAACTGAGCTACTCCGGCGCTCGGCAAATGGTAGGTCAGATTCGGAGGGACTGTCCGCGACGGGGACTGTCCCCCCAACCGCTTGGCGCTAGTCGAGAACTTGGCGCAGCTGCTGGTGCTGGAGAACCTTCCGCTTGACGCGCTGAAGCGCATTGTCGATCGTCTTCGTGTCGCAGCCGAGCGCGGCGGCCATCTCCTCGTACGATGAGCCCTCGAGGTAGAGCTTGAGCGCGTCGGCCTCGAGCTTCGAAAGACCCGTGCCGAGGGCGAAGACGAGGCTCTGTAGCTCCTCGGTCGAGATCACGCAGACCGACGGATCGTCGACGCTCGGTCCCGGGAGCGCGTCGCCGAGCGTCACGTCGGAGTCCGAGTCCTGCCCCGCCGGCGTGTTCGAGAACGAGATGTACGTGTTCAGCGGGGAGTGCTTGAAGCGCGTCGCCGTCTTGATCGCCGTGATGATCTGGCGGGTGACGCAGAGCTCGGCGAAGCTTCGAAACGACGTCTCCTTGTCGTGGCGGAAGTCGCGCACCGCCTTGTAGAGGCCGATCAGGCCTTCCTGGATCAGGTCTTCCGGATCTCCGCCTGCCAGGAAGTAGGAGCTCGCCTTCAGCCGGACGAAACCGGTGTACCTTCGGATCAGCGCATCGAGGGCGGCGCTGTCACCGTTGCGGGCGCGGACGACGAGCTGAAGATCGGCAAGCTCGCGCTGCTGTCGCTGAACGGCTGGAGCTGTCGCTGTGCGGGCCGGCATGGCTCCCCTCTCTCACGGGACGAAAGAACCGGTCAGGACCGAATCTCACGTTGAGGTTGAGGTGACGGTAGCAAGGTCCCAACGAAAACACAAGACCTTGCGTTTATATCGACTTAACCGGACCGATTGCGTCTGAGACGCTCCAACCGGTCCCTTGTCTCCCGGTCGAGTCGCTCGGCTAAACGGAGTGGTCGTTCTTCGGACTGGTCGGTCGGGGCAAGCTCGGCCACGAATGCTGCCGAGCTAATCTTCGCTACCTCCTGTCCCGACGTGCCTCGGACGGCAAAGTCCGACGAGACCAAACACACGCGCTCGCTGTCACGGAACTCGGCCGCCAGGCGCTCGAGCAGCGCGTCGGCGTGAGGCGCGTAGCGGACCTCGAGCGGGCCGTGCTTCCTTTCGTCGCCGTTGCCGTCGAACACGACGACTCCTCGCGCGCCTTTGAGCGCAACGAAGCTCGCTAGCCGATCGACCAGCTCTCGCGGGTCTGCGAACGAGCCCGCGTGAAGAAGGTTGTAGCCGTCGAAGAGGTAAAGGGTCGGGTCAGCCACCGTTTCGCTGCCTTTGCGCCTCGTAGAGGAGCACGCCGGCGGCGACGCTGACGTTGAGCGACTCGACCTCCCCGGCGAGCGGAATCGAGACGGCCGCGTCGCAGGTCCGGCGCACGAGCGGCCGGAGCCCCTTGCCCTCCGCACCGAGCACGAGCGCGATCCCGCCCGTGAGGTCCGCTTCCCACAGGCGTGTCTCGGCATCCCCCGCGGCCGCCCAAGCCCAGAGCCGCGGTCCTTTTACCTCCGAGAGGTAGCGGGCCATGTTCTTGACCACCGCGACGGGGAGATGCTCGATCGCGCCGGCCGAGGCGCGGACGACAGCGGCCGTCACCCGAGCCGCGTTGTACGCCGGGACGACGACTCCGGTCGCGCCGCCGGCCTCGGCGGTGCGGGCCACTGCGCCGAGGTTGTGCGGGTCCGTCACCTGGTCGAGGCATACCAGCAATGGTTCCTCGAGAGCGGCCAGCTCGTAGGCGTCGGCGTATCGGTACGGCTCCGCCCAGGCGAGCACCCCCTGGTGATCGCGCGTCCCTGCCGCCTCGGTCAGGTCTCGTTCAGGCCTGACCTGGGGTCTGACCCCGGGACTTGGCTCGCGAAGCCACCCCTCCCCCTTGAGCGCCCGTTCCGTCACCCAGAGCTCGAGCACTTCTCTCGGCCCGCGCAGCGCCTCGCGCACGGCACGGCGTCCGTAGACCTGCTCGCGGGTCATTTCGGGACGAGCTCGAAGCCTTCGGCGACGTCGCGGACCTCCCAGCCCTGGGCCTCGATCTCTTCGCGGAGCCGGTCAGCCTCGTCGAAGTCCCGTCGCGCGCGGGCGAGCTCCCGCTCCTCCGCGAGGGCGCGAAGCTCGTCCGGCACGGGAGCTTCCTGGGCGAGGGCGCCCAGGCCGAAGAGCTCGAGCCCCCAGAGAAGGGAGGATGTCTCGCCGCGGGATCGCCAATCGTGGAAGAGGGCGAGCGCGTCGGGCGTGTTGAAGTCGTCGTCCAGTACGCGTGCGAGCTCGTCACGCGCGACCTCCTGCGGCTCGTGGTCGCGGCCCACGAAGTAGTTCTGGAAGGTCTCGGCCTGGGCACGCGCTTGTGCGAGCACCTCGTCGCCGAACTCGATCGGCTTCCGCCAGTGGGCGGTCATGAAGTAGAGCAGTATCGTCTCGCGGCCCCACTCCCCCAGCGCCTCTCGCAGCGAGACGATGTTGCCGAGCGACTTCGACATCTTCTCGCCGGTGAGCTGGAGCATCCCGTTGTGCATCCACATCCGGGCAAACTCGCTGCCGGCGCCGCGAGATTGAGCGCGCTCGTTCTCGTGGTGGGGGAAGATCAGGTCGTTGCCGCCGCCGTGAATCTCGAACACGGGGCCGAGGAACTTCTCGGCCATCGCCGAGCACTCGATGTGCCAGCCGGGGCGGCCGGGGCCCCAGGGCGATTCCCAGACCGTGTCCTCACCTTCCTTGTGCGCCTTCCAGAGCGCGAAGTCGCGGGGATCCTCCTTGAGCTCGTCGCGTTCCGTTTCCTCCGACGGGTTGTGCAACGCCTCGTGGTCGCCCTCACGGCCGGACAGGCGGCCGTAGTCGGGGAAACGCTCGACGCGGAAGTACACGTCGCCGCCGGCTGGATACGCGAGCTCGCGGTCGACGAGCGTCCCGATCAGCGCGACGATCTCCGGAATCGTCTCGGATGCCTTCGGCTCGTGGTCGGGCCGCCCCAGCTCGAGCATGTCTGTGTCGTCGACGTACCAGCGTGACGCCTGCTCGGCGAGCTCGGCGCTGTGCCCGGGAGCCGCCGCATAGATCTTGTCGTTGATGTCCGTGATGTTTTCCGCCAGCCGGACGTCGTAACCCGTCTCCTCGAGCCAGCGCTTGAGCCAGAGGGAGATCACGAACGGCCGGGCGTTGCCGATGTGGATCCGCTGATAGACCGTGGGGCCGCAGAAGTACATCCGGATCGGTCCCGGCGGCGGCGGCAGGTCGACCAGGCCGCGGGTATAGGTGTCAAAGAGCCGCATCGGCTCTCCGAACAGCCTCGTCCTTGGGAAGAGCGACGAGCACGGCTGCGAGCTCCGGCCCTCGCTCACGCCCGGTCAACGCCAGGCGGAGCATCTTCAAGTCGCCGCCGACGGCCTTGAGCTCCCGCACGAGCTCGCGGGCACCGTCGTGGTCGAGCCCGTTCTTCGCGCGCCCGCGCAGCTCCTTGAAGCGCTCCAGCGTTGGACGCGCCTCTTCCGGCAGGTGTGCGGGCTCGGGCTCGAGCACCTGCCGGGCGAGCTCTCGCGCCTCGTTCAGATCACGAGCTCCCCGAAGCACGGGCACGATCTCGACCGGCGCGCCGACCGCTTCAGCCAGCTCGTCGTCCGGCATCTCGGCGATCGCCTCGATGGCGAGACGCCTGATCCGCGGCAAGTCGTAGTGGACGTCGTGCTTCGGTAGGCCGAGCTCCTCCAGGTAGCGCCGAACGGCGGCGGCGGGGATACCCTCCTGCCGGAGCGCCCCGACCGTCGCGCCCGGGGCGCGCTTCGACAGCTTCCGGCCGTCCGGTCCGAGGATCAGGCCGTGGTGGATGAACTCCGGCGGCGGCGCCCCGAGCGCCTTGGCCATTCGCCTGTGGAGCTGCTCGTTCGGCCGGTGATCGTTCCCGCGGATCACGTGAGTGATTCCGTAGTCGACGTCGTCGACGACACTCGCCAGGTGATACGTGGCCGTTCCGTCCTCGCGCAGCAGGGTGATTCCGTCGAAGCGCTCGCCGAGTAGGCGACCGGCTATCGCGTAGCGCTCTGCCCGTTCGCTCTGACGGACAGGCCCCTCGTCCCACTGGATCGCCAGCCAGGCGAGATCGGCGAGGATCGCCTCTTGCCCGCCGCGAACGTTGCGCGCCGAGTCGGTATCGTCGATCCGGAGCAGCATCCAGTCGCCGAACGCGCGGTTGGCCACCGCGCTCAGGGCGTTGCCGACGTGAATCGACCCGGTCGGGCTCGGGGCGAAACGCACTCGCTTCATCGCCCGAAACTTACGTGTGCCGCTCGATGAAGGCGAGAAGCCGGTTCCAGGCGTCCTCGGACGCGTCCGCGAAGTCCTCCTGCCGCCGATCGAAGAAGCTGTGCGGCGCCCCATCGTAGGTAATGAGCTCGTGCTCGACCCCGGCGTGCGCGAGCGCCTGGTCGAAGGCTTCGTTCTGGTCGGCCGTGATGTGCTCGTCGGCGCCGGCCTGGAGGGCGAGGATCGGCGCCTCGATCTCGCCGACGCGCTGCTGCGGGCCTGGTTCGCCGTCGATGCTCACGCCCGGCCTCCCGTAGAAGCCGATCGCGCCTGCGAGTCCGTGGCCGTCGGCCGCCGCGAGCCACGCCTGCCTGCCGCCCATGCAGAAGCCGATGGTGAAGATCTTCTCGGCGCCCCGTGAGCGGAGCTCGGCAACGGCCGCAGCGACGTCCCTGCGGATCTCCGCCGTCGTGAGAGGCTCGAGGTGCGACCGATAGTCGAAGTCCTCGCCGCGCTTGCCGACGCCCGCGGTGCGGCCGTAATAGTCGATCGCGAGCGCCGCGTAGCCGCGCTCGGCGAACCGGAGCGCGAGCTCCTCGTAAAAGCGATAGAGGCCGCGGACGTCGGGGAGGATCAGAACAGCGATGTCGCTCGCCTCGTCGGGCGTGGCGCGAAACGCCGCGAACCGGTTGCCGTCGTCCGCCTCCAGCACGAGCTCGTCGTGAGAGACGGCCGCGCCCGAGATGACCGGGATCGGCGGCAGGGACTCGAGCTCGAAGCACATGATCCGGGCCGGAGTCTAGGCTCCTGCGCGTGGAGGCAGCGCTGCTCGCGTGGTTTGAAGAGAACGGCCGCGACCTGCCCTGGCGGAGAACGCGTGACCCGTACGCCATCCTCGTCTCGGAGGTGATGCTCCAGCAGACTCAGGTCGAGCGAGTCGTCCCGCGCTACCTGGCGTGGCTCGAGCGGTGGCCCACGGTCGAGGAGCTCGCCGCCGCCTCGCCGGGCGACGTCATCCGCGAGTGGCAAGGGCTCGGATACAACCGGCGCGCGCTGAATCTCCATCGAGCCGCCCAACGAGTCGTGGCGGGCGGTTGGCCCGACGACCTGACCGCTCTTCCCGGAATCGGTCGCTACACGGCCGACGCCGTCGCTTGCTTCGCCTTCGGCCGTGACGTGCTCCCCGTGGACACGAACGTGGCACGGGTACGGGAGCGCACGCGGGAGAGATTCGACGCGGCGTGCGCCCAGGCCCTCATGGACCTCGGCGCAACCGTCTGCCTCGCTCGCATCCCCCGGTGCGGCTTGTGCCCGCTCGCCACGGACTGCCCCTCGCGCGGACGTCGCTACGAGCCGATTCGGAAGCAGGGCCGCTTCGAGGGGTCGTTCCGCCAGCGCCGGGCGGCGACCTTGCGCCTCGTAACGGCCTCGGCGCAAAAGCTCGCCGACCTCGATACCGACGCGGTGTCCGCGCTCGAGCGCGACGGCCTCGTGACCGTGACGGGCGGCGTCGTCAACCTGCCGGCCTGACCAGCGCGACGGCCTGAGCGGCCAGTCCCTCGCCGCGGCCGGTGAAGCCGAGCTTGTCGGTCGTCGTTGCGCGAACGTTCACCCGCTCGGGCTCGACACCCACGGCTTCTGCGAGCCGGGCCCGCATCTGTTCGCGACGTGGACCGATTCGAGGCTCTTCGCCGATGAGGACGCAGTCCGCGCTGACGAGCTCCCAGCCGGCCGTGCGTACCTCGGCCGCGGCCCGTGCGAGCAGCCCAAGCGACGAGGCGCCCGCCCACTCCGGCTCCCCCGGCGGGAAGAGCGAGCCAATGTCTCCGAGGCCCGCGGCGCCGAGAAGTGCGTCGACCAATGCATGTGCGAGCACATCGCCGTCGGAATGTCCCGCGAGGCCCCGCGGAGACTCGACCTCGACCCCGCCGAGCACGAGCGGAACACCGTCCTCGAACGCGTGGGCATCGACACCGAGGCCAATCCGTAGCTCGTTCACCCGAGAGCCTCCTGACGGCGCTCGCGCCGATCGAAGACCGAGACGGTTTCGTAGCCCGCGGCGCGGGCGTAGCCGATCACGCGATCGAGGTCGCGACCGACGTTCTGCGGGACGTGCGCGTCCGACGCAAGCGTGATCGGAACGCCGCGCGCCCGGCACGCTTCGAGCAGCGATTCGTCGGGGTAGAGCTCGCCAACGGGCTTGTAGAGGCCCGCAGACGAGACCTCGACACAAATTCCGGCCGCCTCGATCGCATCGGCCGTCTCCTCGTGCAACCACCCCGCGGCCTCGGCGTCGGCCCGCGGCCCGTGGTGCTTGACGAGGTCCGGGTGCGACAGCGAATCGAACAATCCGCTGCGCGCTGCATTTCGGAGCCAGACGAAGTAGCGGCGCCAACCTTCGTTGGGCCCGAGCTTGTCGACGAGTCCCGGTTCCTGGTCGACCGGAAACCCGTCGACATGGTGAACCGATCCGAGCACGTAGTCCCACGGATACGGCGCGAGGATGTCCGCGGTCTCGCGTTCGCGCCCCGCCACGTAGTCGACCTCGATCCCGAGCTTGACCGGAAGTCCTCGTTCCTTCGCCTCGAGAACAGCGCCGACGTAGCGGTCGAGGTCGTACACGCAACGTTCGAGCAGGTCAGGCTGGTCCCAGAGCCGGCGCGTCTGCTCGAAGTAGTAGACGTGCTCGGAGAAACCGATCTCGTCGAGGTCGCGTTCGGCGGCTTTCTCGACGAAGCGCTCGACCGCCTCGACGGTGTGGTCGATCCGCTCGTCCGCGTCGCGGAGGTGCATGTGGTAATCGACAATCACAGGAACGAACGGACGAGCTCGAGATCATCGTCGCCGGTCACCTTCAGGAGGCGCGCGTCCCCCGGCACCGCCTTCACCCGTCCCCCACGGGCCTCGACCAGCGACGCGCAGTCGGTCGCACCGCCGAGATCGCCGGAAAGCGCATCTCGCAAGGCGGGCGCGACAAACGCCTGAGGCGTCTGCGCCGCGACGAGGTCGTCGCGCGAAAGCGTCTCGATCACCTGGCCGCCCTGCACGCGCTTGATCGTGTCCGCGACCGGCAAGGCGGGCACGGCGCCGTCCCAACCTTCGTTCAATGCCGTCAGCACGCGCTCCAGCACGTCGTCGGTGACGATCGGACGCGCCGCATCGTGCACCACGATCACCTCCGCGTCCTCCCCCACTTCGGCGACCCCAGCGCGCACCGACTCGGCGCGCGTCTCGCCACCGGGAACGCAGGTGACGACCTTCGCGCAGCCGAGCTCCTCCGCGAGGAGGATCGACGGCTCCTCCCACCCCGCCGGAGCGACGATCACGATCGCGTCGATCCAATCCGAGGCCTCGAGCCGCTCGAGGCTCTCGGCGAGCAGGGGACGGTCGCGAAGCTTGGCGAACGCCTTCGGGCGGTCGCCGCCGAGCCGCTCGCCGCGTCCGGCGGCTGCCAGGACCGCCCAGGCCGCCACCTAGGAGCTTCGCATCCCCGGCCTAGGCCGTCGCAGCGACCTTCGTCTTCTTCTTCGAGCCGCCGTTGGCGAGGACGCCGTCGAGCCACTCGGCCGCCTCGTCCTCGTCCATGTCCTTGGCGTACATCAACTCGCTGGCGAGAATCTTCTTCGCCTTAACGAACATCTGCTTCTCACCGGTCGAGAGGCCTTTCTCGTGATCGCGGAGCGAGAGGTTCCGAACGACCTCGGCGAGCTCGAAGATGTCGCCCGTCTTCATCTTGTCGCGGTTGTGCTTGAAGCGGCGGTTCCAGTTCTTTGGCATCTGGGTACCC